>MNCZ01000051.1 GCA_001914695.1 Gammaproteobacteria bacterium 13_2_20CM_66_19
AATCCTCGCCGAGGCGCGCCCCGGGCGCGATCCGTTCGTGGTGCGCGTCGGTCACACGACGCTCGCGCTGCGCCGGCGCGAGGCACAGAGTATCTGGATAGAGCTGCAGCGATGAGCTCCCCCGCGGCTGCGGCGTTGGCCGCGCCGCAGCTCAGTCTCTCCCTGGTCGGCGTTCCGAACTGCGGCAAGACCGCCCTCTTCAACCGCCTGACGGGCAGCCGCCAGAAAGTCGCCAACTACCCCGGCGTCACGGTCGAGCGCAAGGAAGGACGCCTCACAGGTCCGCGCGCCGGACGCCTCTTCCGAGTCGTCGATCTGCCGGGCGCCTATAGCCTCGAGCCCGCGACGCTCGATGAGGCCATCGCCCGCGACGTGGTGCTGGGCCGGCACGCGACCGAGCCCGCGCCGGATCTCCTCGTGTGCGTGGTCGATGCGACGAACCTGCGCCTCAGCCTCCGTCTGGTGCTGGAGCTCAAGCGGCTCGGACGGCCGATGATCGTGGCGCTCAACATGAGCGACCTCGCCGCGCAGCGCGGCTACACGCTCGATCGTGCGGCGCTCGAGCGGGCGCTCGGGGTACCGGTGGTCCCGACGGTGGCCGTACGCGCGGGCGGCGAGCGCGCGCTCATCGAGGCGCTCGATTCCTATCGCTTCCCGCCGGCGACCCTTGAAGGGACTGCTGCGCTCGGCGTCGAGCCGCCGCCGGCCGCGAGCGCCGCCGACATCGAGGCCACGCAGCGCGAAGTGCGCCGCGTGCTGAACGAAGCCGGCTATCGCGTGCCGGCCCGGCTGCGGATGCTGTCGCGCCTCGACGCCGTGGTGCTCAACCCCGTCGCAGGTCCCGCGCTGCTCGCGGTGGTGCTGTTTCTCATGTTCCAGGCGGTGTTCAGCTGGGCCAAGGCACCGCAGAACCTGATCAACACCGGCGTTCAATGGCTCAACGCCGCGCTCGGCGCTGTGCTGCCGCAGGGACCGCTCCGCGGCCTGCTGCTCGATGGCGTCATCGCCGGCACCGGCAGCGTGCTGGTGTTCCTGCCGCAGATCCTGATCCTGTTCCTCTTCATCCTGGCGCTCGAGGATTCGGGCTATCTGCCGCGCGCCGCCTTCATGCTCGACCGGCTCATGGGAAGGGTGGGACTGTCGGGCCGCGCCTTCATTCCGCTGCTCTCGAGCTTCGCGTGCGCCATTCCCGGCATCATGGCGGCGCGCACCATCCCCTCCTCGCGCGACCGCCTCGCGACCATCATGATCGCGCCGCTCATGACCTGCTCGGCGCGCCTGCCGGTGTACGCGCTGCTGATCGGGGCCTTCATTCCGCAGCGCGCCGTCGGAATCTTCAACCTGCGGGGGCTGGTGCTGTTTGCGCTCTACCTCGCGGGCGTCGCGAGCGCGCTGCTCGTGGCCTTCGTTCTCAAGCGCACCGTGATGCGCGGGGAGTACCGGCCGCTGCTGCTCGAGCTGCCCGAGTACCGCTGGCCGCACCTCCAGAACCTGGCGCTCGGCCTGTGGGAGCGCACGCGGATCTTCCTCACACGCGTCGGCACTATCATCCTCTCGCTGATGGTGGTGCTGTGGTTCCTCGCGAGCTTCCCGGCCCCGCCCGCGGGGGCGACGGGACCCGCGATCCAGTACAGCGTCGCGGGATTCCTGGGTCGCGGGCTCGAGTACCTGTTCGCGCCCATTGGCTTCAACTGGCAGATCTCGATTGCGCTGGTGCCGGGGCTGGCGGCGCGCGAGGTCGCGGTGAGCGCCCTCGGCACGGTGTATGCCATGTCGGGAGCGAAGGACGTCGCCGGAGCGCTGGCGCCGGTCATCGCGCAGGGCTGGAGCATCGCCACCGGACTGTCGCTGCTGGCCTGGTACGTGTTCGCGCCGCAGTGCCTGTCGACGCTCGCGGTCGTGAAGCGCGAGACCAACTCCTGGCGCTACCCGCTGTACATGGCGGCGTACCTGTTCGCGCTCGCCTACCTCGGCGCTTTCGTCACCTACCGCGTGGCGCTCATGCTCGGCGGCGGCGCGAGCTAGGACCGCAGAGCATGAATCCTCTGCTGCAGGAAGTGCTGGTGGCGGTGCTGGTCGCGGCGTGTGCGCTCTTCAGCGCCTGGCGGCTGATGTCGCTGCGGTTGCGGCTGCGCTGCGTCGATGCGCTGAGCACCCTGCCGGGCGCCGGTCGCGCCCGCTTTCTCGTCTCGCTGAGAGAGCGCACGCTCGCGCAGCTCGGAGCGGGTTGCGCCGGCTGCGGCGGAGCGGCCGGCCAGGCCGCAAAATCGCGCGCGCCCTGAGCGGCGAGCGCGCTGGCATATTCGCGGTGTGATGGATCGATTCCATCGTGCCTCCTCTGGAGCAGTGAGCCAGGTCAAGTAGCGGCGACAAGCCGAAGGGCGCTGTCCCGTTGACGCCTCCGACCTTTCGTACGAGACTACCCCGCCTCATACGTCCCGACGCTACTGTAACAAGCAAGACCCGCGCAGGGGGACTCATGTTCAAAAATTTCCGCTTCGCCGGCGCGTGCGTCGTTTCGCTGTCGGCGTTTGCACTAAGCCCATCCGCCCAGGGTCAGCAGGTGACATCACTCAGCATGACGAGTGATGCGGGCGATTACGTTGGCCAGGGACTGACTTACTTCCTGACTCCGACCGATGGCACCTTCAGTGCCTCAGTCAACTCCGGCGGAGGAGTCTCGATTGCGTACCAGGGATTCACCCCGGGGGATTTCTGGAACCTGGATTTTGCGGCACCTAACAATCAGCCTTTGACAGTGGGGACGTATCTCAACGCGACCCGCTTTCCCTTTGAGGTCTCAAGCGTGCCCGGGCTTGCGGTCTACGGTGACGGCCGTGGTTGTAATAACGACAATGGCAGCTTCCAGGTGTTGCAGATCGTCTATGGCCCAAACAACACGGTGAGCGCTTTTGACGCCACCTTCGAGCAGCACTGCGAGGGGGCCGTACCCGCCCTTCGCGGCGAGATCCGCTACAACGCGAATGTCGTGGTTGCGGTCACAGCCCCCACACACATTCAGGTAGTCGAGAATCAGAACGTCATGTTCACGGTGACGGGGGTCGATGCACAGGCACGCCGCGTGGTGCTCACCGCCTCCAATCTGCCCGCGGGCGCCACTTTCACGGATCTTCAGAACAGCACCGGGTCTTTCAGCTGGACACCGACGAGCGCTCAGGCTGGCACGTACATCGTGACTTTCATCGGAGACAATCAGGCAGGGAATACCTCGACTGCTTCCACTCAGATCGTCGTCATTCCGCCACCGCCAGCCAATGACGACATCGCCTCGGTAACCCGCATTGCCTCCATTCCCAATTCGGCGAGTCAGGATGCGACGACTGCCACCTCTTCGCCCAGCGATCCATGGTGTTACGGCAACAATCAGAGCGTGTGGTTCACCTACACGCCTACGGTTAATGAGCGCCTCGAGGCGAACACCTTCGGCAGCAATTACGACACGACGCTGTCCGTGTACACGGGCTCACCCGGAAACCTAACCCAGATGGGCTGCAACGATGATGCAGGCGGAACCGTGCAGTCGCGGGTGCGGTTTGATGCCACTGCCGGCACGCAGTATTACTTCATGGTCGGATCGCTCTACCCGCAGTCGCCTGCAAATCTGGTGTTTAATCTCCAGCTTGCTCCGCCGCCCTTTACCTTCACGCCGAGCATTGCGCAGTTTGGTTCCGTCCGTGCCTCAACGGGCGTCGTCACGATCAGTGGATCCGTAACATGTAACGCCAACTCCTTCGTCACGCTCTTCGGACAGATCAAGCAGACCCGCGGTGGCGCGCCGATCAACGGGTTCTTCTCCGCCTTCGTGTCTTGCGACAGCACCACGGTCTCATGGAGCACTACGGTGCAATCGCAGACCCAGCTCTTTCACGGAAGGGCGGCCGCACTCTTCGCAGCGGGCAAGGCGAGCATTACAGCCACTGCGTTCGGTTTCGACCCCGATACGGGTGAGTTCAAGCAGGTGGACATCAGCACTTCGGTAACGCTGCGCGGCGCGCAGTAGCGGCGCACTGCCTGCCTTTCAGGGCCGCTGGCTCGGTTGGAGTCAGGGGCCTCTCAGGCGGACATCACCCGTTACCCGGGTGCCACTACACCGGGTGCGGTCTCGCGGAATCAAACACCTGGCGCACTTCACCGTTGACGACTCGCTCCTGGTAGCTGCCCCGCGTGTAGGCGCCGACCACGCGCCGCCAGAAGCTCACGGCGCTGGCGTTGCGCAGATACTCGTTGATCTCCCAGCGTCCGGCGAAGCGGCTCAGGATCAGCTGCACGGCCTTCTGGCCGATGCCGAGCCGCCGCCGCGCACGCGTCACGAAGAACTCCGCCATGCGGTAGTCGATGCGCGGCTGCCCCGCGCCCTGCACGACGCGCAGCACGCGCGCGAAGCCGACCGGCTCGCTCCCCCGGAGGATCACCAGCGGGAACGTGTTCGGATCGCCGAACCAGTGCGCGATCAGATCGGGCTCCCGATGGCCCACCTCGCGGAGCTTGGGAAACAGGCCCGTGCCGGGATTCAGGTCATCGAGATATTCGCGATAGACGCCCTGGATCCAAAGCCGGTCGGCAGGCATCGCCCGCGCATCGCGCACACTGACGGTCTCGACGATCATGGCTGAAGGGCAGCAGGCGCCGCGGCTCCCAAAACGAAACGGCCCGGACAGCTCGCGCGCGCGAACCGTCCGAGCCGTGCTTGGGCCGTAAGCTTGGGCGACTTACTGCTTCGGTGGCGTGGCCGGCGGCGTGGCCGGAGCGGCGGCGCCTTCGGCAGGCTTGGACTCCGGAGCGGCGCCCGCGGGCGGCGCAGCCTGGCCCGCGGCCTCGGGCGCGGCAGCCGTGCCGGAAGCCGGCGGCGTGGCCGAAGAGTCCGAAGCCGCCGGAGCGGCCGGAGCAGGAGGAGTTGCGGCCTGGTCGGTGCTGGCAGATTCCTGCTTCGCGCAGGCCGTCAGCATCAGCGCCGCAACGAGCGCGCTAAGAGCAAGTTTTGTGTTCATCGATCGGTACCCCGAGAGAAGCAAGAGTTGTGTTGATGAGACCACGACCGCTCACGGCCGTTCCGCGCCCCGTCCTGGGCGGCGGGACGCAAATTCTATAGAAATCCCGCTACGATTGGAAACCAGGCGACGGCTGGAATCCAAGGGCGACGGCGCTGCGGTGTGCTGTCGGGCCGAGGCGACAGCCGCGGCAGACCTTTACGAGACTGGCGACAGGTTGGAATGAGGTCCGGCGAGCACTTTTCACCCCCGGGCGAGCGGCGGCTCGAAGCCACCTACGGTCCGCACCTCGAGGCGCTGTGCCAGCGCTCGGCCCGCGCGCTCACTGCCTGCGGTTACACGGCGCTGCTGCTGCACTCAGGCTCCCGCCTTCCGGTCTTCGAGGACGACCAGACCTACCCCTTCAGGGCACACGCCCCCTTCAAGGTGTGGGTGCCTCTGACGGACGCCCCGGACTCGTTCCTGTGGTTCGAGCCCGGCGCCACGGCGCGTCTCATCGTCCACAGGTGCGCGGATTACTGGCACAAGCCCGCCCAGCTGCCGCAAGACTACTGGGTGCGGCACTTCGACGTGCGCACCGTGGCCGACCATGAAGGCGCGCGCCGTGAGCTGCCCGCCGACCTCTCCCGCGCCGCCTACATCGGAGATGCCTTCGCCGAGCTCGCCCGGTGGGGCGTCGGCGCGCTCAATCCCCCGGACCTCATGCGGTGGCTGGATTTTCCGCGCGCGGTCAAATCGCCCTACGAGCTCGACTGCCTCCGCGAGGCCAGCCGGCTCGGTGCGCGCGGCCACCGGGCGGCAGAGCGCGCCTTTGCGGCGGGCGCCTCGGAGTTCGGGATCGAGCTGGCATTCCTCGAGGGCTGCGGGCAGCGCGAGCAGGAGCTGCCCTACAACCCCATCATCGCGCTGAATGCCGGCGGCGCGGTGCTGCACTACCAGGTGCTGGAGAAGCAGCCGCCGCGCGAGCGGCACTCGCTCCTCATCGACGCCGGAGCGCAGTTCCAGGGCTATGCGAGCGACATCACCCGCACCTACTCGGCCGGGGACGCCGATTTCGCCTTGCTCGTAGGCCGGATGGATCAGATGCAACAGACGCTTTGCGCCGGTGTGCGCGCGGGCGTCGACTGGCGCGACGTGCACCTTCGGGCCCACCGGCTTCTCGCTGAGCTGCTGCGCGAGGCGGACATCACGCGCTGCAGCGCAGAGGAGGCGATGGCGAGCGCCGTGACGAGCGTGTTCCTGCCGCACGGGATCGGACACCTCCTCGGTCTCGAGGTGCACGACGTCGCCGGCTTCATGCGCTCGCCCCAGGGCGGAGACATCCCTCGTCCGGAGGGCCACCCCAACCTGCGGCTCACCCGGGTCCTCGAGGAGGGCTTCGTTGTGACCCTGGAGCCGGGGCTCTACTTCATCCCGCAGCTGCTCGATGCCGCGCGGGCCGACGTCCGGCGCGCGCGCTGCATCAACTGGCCCCGGGTCGAGGCGCTCTCGAAGTTCGGCGGGATCCGGATCGAGGACGACCTCGCCGTCACCCGCGACGGCCGCGAGAACCTCACCCGAGACGCCTTCCTGGAGACGGCCTGATACGGCGGGCGGCTTATCCGGCCCACCGGCCTGGTCGGGTCCCGCGCAGGTGGGTGAGCCTCACCCACACTGCATCTCCAGTGAGACAGAATCTACCTTCTTGTCAGCAAATCCTTTATATCCTGCAACAATACTTCAGTCCTGGAGGGCACGGGAGGCGGTGCGTTGGGGGCAGGGCGCTTGAGCCTGTTGATGCCCTTGATGACGATGAAGAGTGACAGCGCGATCACCAGGAACTCGAAGATCGTCTGAAGAAACGCGCCGTAGCGGAGCATCACGGGCTTTCCCGCGGCATTGGTCGCAATCTGCACCGCGAGGTCGGTGAAGGTGACGCTGCCGAGTATCGGAGAGAGCGCGGGCATGATGACGTCCCCGACGAGCGAGGCGACGATCTTGCCGAAGGCGCCGCCGATCACGACGCCGACGGCCAGGTCGATCACGCTGCCCTTCATCGCGAATTCTTTGAATTCCGAAGTGAAGCTGATGGGTCCCCCTCCCCGAGTCGACTTAAGCGCGCCGACGCTTCAGTCGTCGGCGGCTTTTTTCTTCCGTGCGCGCTTCTTCGGTGCCTTGGCGGGCTCTTCCTTCGGCTCGCTCTTCGGCTGTGCTTTGGGCGCGGTCTTGCGGCTGGCCTCGGCCTTCGCCGGCGCCTTCGCCTTGGGTTTCTCCGCCGCCCTGGCGCGGCGGCCGGTCTTCTTCGTTTCGCCCGCCGGCTCCTCGCCCGCCGGCGCAGGCGGCGCCTCCACGAGCTGCATCAGCGCCATGGGAGCTGCGTCCCCGGGGCGCGGCAGCATGCGGAGGATCCGCGTGTAGCCGCCCGGCCGCGTCCGGAAGCGCGGACCGATCTCGGCGAACAGCTTCTCGACGATCTCGACATCGCGCAGCCGCGCGAGCGCGCGGCGGCGGTTGGCGTCGCCGTCGTTCTTCGCGAGCGTGATGAGAGGCTCCACCACCCGGCGCAGCTCCTTCGCCTTCGGGAGCGTGGTGCGGATCCGCTCGTGCCGCAGCAGTGACACCGACATGTTGCGCATCAGCGCGCGCCGGTGCGAGGCGTTGCGCGAGAGCTGACGGCCGGAAAGCTGGTGACGCATGAGATGTCTTCGCTCGAGTGCGCTGCCGTCAGATGACGTCGCGCTCTTCGTCGTGCTTCAGGCCCGCCGGCGGCCACCCGTCGAGGCGCATGCCGAGCATCAGCCCGTGGCTCTGCAGCACCTCCTTGATCTCGGTGAGGGACTTCTTGCCGAGGTTCGGTGTGCGCAGCAGCTCGACCTCGGTGCGCTGCACCAGGTCGCCGATGTAGTGAATGTTCTCGGCTTTGAGGCAGTTGGCGCTGCGCACGGTGAGCTCGAGCTCGTCCACCGGACGCAGCAGTATCGGATCGAACTGCATCTCCGAAACCTTGGTCGCCGCCTCTTCCTCGCCCTGCAGGTCGACAAACACCGACAGCTGGTCCTTCAGGATGCTGCCGGCGCGGCGGATCGCCTCCTCGGCCTCGATGGTGCCGTTGGTCTCGATGTCGATGACCAGCTTGTCGAGGTCGGTGCGCTGCTCGACGCGCGCCGCATCGACCGAGTAGGTGACGCGTCGCACCGGCGAGAAGGAGGCATCGAGCTGCAGGCGGCCGATCGGGCGCGTCTGCTCCTCGAACGCGAGGCGCGATGCCGCCGGGCGGTAGCCGCGCCCGCGCTCGACGCGCAGCGTCATCGAGAGCTCCCCCGCCTTGGTGAGGTTGGCGATCACCAGGTCCCGGTTCACGACCTCGATGTCGTGATCGGTCTGAATGTCGCCCGCGGTCACCGGACCCGGGCCCTTCTTGTGCAGCCGCAGCTCCGCGGAATCGCGCGAGTGCATCCGCAGCGCCACCGACTTCAGGTTCAGCAGGACGTCGACGACGTCCTCCTGCACACCCTCGATGCTGGTGTACTCGTGCAGCACCCCATCGATCTCGACCTCGGTGATCGCGCTGCCGGGCATCGACGACAGCAGCACGCGGCGCAGCGCGTTCCCGAGCGTATGGCCGAAGCCACGCTCGAACGGCTCGATCACCACGCGCGCCTGGCGCGGGGCAACCGGCTGCACCTTCACCACACGGGGCCTCAGAAACTCGCTTACGGAACCCTGCATTGCCTGTCACCTTGCCGGCTCATTCGCGACCGGCACAAAACGGACATTGGACGGGCTTAAATGGGTGCTCTAAGAGCCCATTGCAAGCCGGCTACTTCGAATACAGCTCCACCACCAGGTTCTCGTTGATGTCGGGCAGGACCTCGTCCCGGCCCGGCGCCGACTTGAACACGCCGCGGAACTCCTTGTCGCTCACCTCGACCCATTCGGGGAGCCCCACCTGCTGCGCGACGTTGAGCGCGCTCTGGATGCGCAGCTGCTTGCGCGACTTCTCGCGCACCTGGACGATGTCCCCGGGCCTCACCTGGAAGGAGGCGATGCTCACCGGCTTCTCGTTCACGGTGATCGCCTTGTGGCTCACCAGCTGGCGAGCCTCGGCGCGCGTGGAGGCGAAGCCCATGCGGTACACCACGTTATCCAGGCGGCACTCGAGGAGCCGTAGCAGGTTCTCGCCGGTGGAGCCGCTCTTGCGCGCCGCCTCCTCGTAGTAGTTACCGAACTGCCGCTCGAGCACTCCGTACATGCGCCGCAGCTTCTGCTTCTCGCGCAGCTGCAGGCCGTAGTCGGACAAGCGCGTGCGGCGCTCACCCTTGAGGCCGCCCGGCGGCACGGTGAACTTGCACTTGTTCTCGAGCGGCTTCACGCCGCTCTTCAGGAACAGATCCGTGCCCTCGCGGCGGGCGAGCTTGCACTTGGGACCGGTGTATCGCGCCATAGTGTCCTCGTTAAACCCGGCGTCGCTTCGGCGGCCGGCAACCGTTATGAGGGATCGGCGTCACATCGGCGATGCTGGTGATCTTCAAGCCGCAGTTGTTGAGCGCGCGCACCGCGGACTCGCGTCCCGGCCCCGGTCCGCCGACGCGCACCTCGACGTTCTTCACGCCGTGCTCCTGCGCGGCGACACCGGCCTTCTCCGCTGCCACCTGCGCGGCGAACGGTGTGCTCTTGCGCGAGCCGCGAAAGCCGCAGCCGCCCGAGGTCGCCCACGAGAGCGTATTCCCCTGCCGGTCGGTGATGGTGATGATGGTGTTGTTGAAGGACGCGTGCACGTGCGCGATCGCATCGAGCACGTTCTTGCGGGCCTTCTTCGGCTTCTTGGCCGCCGCGGCGGGTGCCGCCGCGGCCGGCGCCGCGCCGCCCTGCTGGGGTTTCTGCTCGGCTTGCTGCTCAGCTTTCTGCTCAGCCATTCGTCATACCTTTCCGGCGGGTGCGTTCAGCTTGACCGCCTGCTTGCGCGGACCCTTGCGGGTGCGCGCGTTGGTGCGCGTGCGCTGGCCGCGCACCGGGAGCCCGCGGCGGTGGCGGATGCCGCGCCAGCTTCCCAGGTCCATCAGGCGCTTGATGTTCATCGACACTTCGCGACGCAGGTCGCCCTCGACCGCGTACTTGGCGATCTGCGAGCGGATCGAGTTGACCTCGGCCTCGGTGAGATCCTTCACCTTGGTGCTCGGATCGACGCCGGCGGCCGTGCAGGCGCTGCGGGCGCGCGAGCGGCCCACGCCGTAGATGTGGGTGAGCCCGACCCACACGTGCTTGTTCATCGGAATGTTGATACCGGCTATGCGTGCCATGTGTGCCTCGCTTCAGCCCTGGCGCTGCTTGTGCCGCGGATCCGAGCAGATGACGTACACCACGCGGCGGCGGCGCACGATCTTGCAGTTCTTGCAGATCTTCTTGACCGAGGGACGTACTTTCATGACTGACCGCCCGAGCCCGTGCGACCGTAGCCGAGCAGGTTCGCCTTCTTGAGCAGATTCGGATAGTGGTGCGACATCGTGTGCGCGTGCAGCTGCGACATGAAGTCCATCACCACCACCACCACGATGAGGAGCGAGGTGCCGCCGAAGTGAAACGGCACGCCCTGCCAGGACACCAGGATCTCGGGCAGCAGGCACACCAGCATCACGTAGAGCGCGCCCCAGAGCGTCAGGCGGGTGAGCACCTGATCGATGTACTCCGCGGTCTGCTGCCCCGGGCGGATACCGCGCACGAAGGCTCCCGACTTCTTGAGGTTGTCGGCCGTGTCGCGCGCGTTGAACACCAGCGCGGTGTAGAAAAAGCAGAAGAAGATGATCAGCAGCGCGTAGATCAGGAGGTGCAGCGGCTGGCCGTAGCCTAAGGCCGCGGCGACGTTCTGCATGAAGCCCGAGATCGGCCCCTCGGCGCTGGTGCCGAAGAAGCTCGCCAGCGTCGCCGGGAAGAGCAGGAGGCTGGACGCGAAGATCGGCGGGATCACCCCCGACATGTTCATCTTGAACGGCAGGTGGCTCGACTGCCCGGCGTACATGCGCCGTCCCACCTGACGCTTGGCGTAGTCGACCGGAATGCGCCGCTGGGCGCGCTCGACGAACACGACGAACGCGGTGGTGGCGAGCACCACGATGAGGAGCGCCAGCGCGACCGGGCCCTGCATCTCGCCCGAGCTCACCGCCTCGGCGGTGCTGCCGACCGCGCCCGGGAGCCCGGCGACGATTCCCGAGAGAATGATCATCGAGATGCCGTTGCCCACGCCGCGCTCGGTGATCTGCTCGCCGAGCCACATGAGGAACATGGTCCCGGTGGTCATGGTGATGGTCGCCGGGATGAGGAACGCCCAGCCGTGGATCAAGGTCATGCCGCCCTTGGTGAGCGCGCCGGCGGCGGCGAACGACTGCACCAGCGCGAGCCCCACCGTGCCGATGCGCGTGTACTGGGTGATCTTGCGCCGGCCCGATTCGCCCTCCTTGCGCAGCTCCATGAGGGTCGGCACCACCATCGACATCATCTGGATGATGATCGAGGCGGAGATGTAGGGCATGACGCCCATGGCGAAGATCGACAGTCGTGACAGCGCCCCGCCCGAGAACAGGTTCACGATCCCGAGAATCGTGTTGGACCGGTCGGCGAAGAAGCGCGCCACTTCCGCCGGATTCACGCCCGGCACGGGTATGAAGGTGCCGATGCGGTACACGACGAGCGCACCGATGAGGAACAGGACGCGGTTGCGGATCTCGCCGAAGCGAGCGGCCTCGCTGAAGGCGGTGGCCGGATTGGTGAGGCTGGTGGTTGCCATGGCTCTCTTTCAGGCCTCGATCTTGCCGCCCGCGGCCTCGATCGCGGCGCGCGCCCCCTTGGTCGCCGCCACGCCCTTCAGGGTCACCGCCCGGGTGAGCGCCCCGGACAGCACCACCTTGGCGCGCTCGGTGCCCGGTGGCACGACGCCCGCCTCGAGCAGCGCCTCGAGATCGACCACCGCCGCCTCCACGCGGGCGAGCTCGGCGAGGCGCACCTCGGCGCGGCTCGTCCTCATGCGCGAGCGAAAGCCGACCTTAGGCATCCGGCGCTGCAGCGGCATCTGCCCGCCCTCGAAGCCGACCTTGTGGTAGCCGCCCTTGCGCGCGCGCTGCCCCTTGGTGCCGCGGCCGCAGGTCTTGCCCTGGCCCGCGGAGGCACCGCGGCCTACGCGCCGGGCGGGGCGCCGGGAGCCGGGAGCGGGCTTCAATGTGTTCAGTCGCATGGGTTTCAGGCGCCTTTCTCGACGCGCAGCAGGTGGGTGGCGGCGGCGATCATGCCGCGGTTCGCCGGGGTGTCCGACACGGACACGCTCTGGTGAATGCGGCGCAGCCCGAGGCCGCGCGCGGACGCGGCGATGTTCCTGAGCTGTCCGTGCAGGCTCTTCACCAGCGTCACTTTGAGCTTGCTGTCCGTCATGGCCCTCAGCCCGTGATCTCTTCGAGGCTCTTGCCCCGCTTGGCCGCGATCTCCTCGGGCGAGCGGATCTTCGCCAGCGCGTTCATGGTGGCGCGCACGACGTTGATCGGGTTGCGCGAGCCGTAGCTCTTGGCGAGGACGTTGCGCACCCCGGCGCATTCGAGCACCGCGCGCATGCCGCCGCCGGCGATGACTCCGGTGCCCTCGGACGCCGGCTGCATGTAAACGCGCGTGGCTCCATGAGTACCTGTGACCGCGTAGTACAGCGAATCGTTTCGCAGCGCGACGTTGATGAGGTTCTTGCGCGCACTCGTCATGGCCTTGGAGATCGCCACCGGCACCTCGCGCGCCTTGCCGAAGCCGTAGCCCACCCGCCCGGTGCCGTCGCCCACCACGGTGAGCGCCGTAAAGCCGAACTGCCGGCCGCCCTTGACGACCTTGGCGGTACGATTGACGGCGACGAGCTTCTCGACGAACTCGTCCGCCGGCTGGCCTTTATCTGGTCTCGCCATATTCTGTTACCTGCCTAGAACTCGAGGCCCGCCTCGCGGGCCGCATCTGCGAGCGCCTTGACGCGCCCATGGAAATGAAACCCGGAGCGGTCGAAGGCGACCCGGCTCACTCCCGCCGCCTTGGCCCGCTCGGCGATGGCACGGCCGACCGCCTTGGCGGCCTCGACGTTGCCGGTGCCCTTCAGGCCGGCGCGCAAAGCCTCCTGAACGGTGGAGGCGGCGGCGAGCACCTTCGCGCCCGCGGCGTCCACGACCTGCGCGTAGATGTGCCGCGGAGTGCGGTGCACGGTGAGGCGCGCCACGCCCAAATCGCGGATGTGCGCGCGCGTCTTGACGGCGCGCCGCAGGCGGCGCTCTTTCTTCGTCGTGATCACTTCTTCTTCCCTTCCTTGAGGGTGATCTGCTCGCCGGCGTAGCGCACGCCCTTGCCCTTGTAGGGCTCGGGGGGACGGATGTCGCGGATCTCGGCGGCCACCTGGCCGACCTTCTGCCGATCGATGCCCTTCACCACGATCTCGGTCTGGCTCGGGGTCTCGATGTTGATGCCCTCCGGGATCGGCACGTTCACGGGGTGCGAGAAGCCGAGCGTCAGGTTGAGGCTCTTGCCCTGCACCTGGGCGCGGAAGCCGACACCCACCAGCTCGAGCTTCTTCTCGTAGCCGCGGGTGACGCCGCGCACCATGTTGGCGAGGTGGGCGCGCGTCGCCCCGGCGCGCGTGCGCGCGAGCCCCTCCGCATCGAACCGGATCTGCAGCTTCTTGTCGGTCTGCACCACCGAGACGCCGGCGGTGAGCGGGAAGCTGAGCGAGCCCTTGGCGCCCTTGATGGTCACGGCATCGGCGGCGATGGTCGCGGTCACGCCCGCGGGCAGCTCGACCGGTGCTTTGGCGATTCTCGACATGACTCTATCTCACTCGCTCAGGCGACGATGCACAGGACTTCCCCGCCCTGCCCGATCGAGCGCGCCTGCCGGTCGGTCATCACGCCTTTGGGAGTGGAGACGATCACCGTGCCCATGCCGCCGAGGACCTTGGGCAGCTCGTCCTTGCCGCGGTAGATCCGCAGCCCCGGGCGGCTGATGCGCTCGAGTCGATCGATCACCGGCCGGCCCTCGAAGTACTTGAGCCCGATCGTGAGCCGCGCCTTGCCGCTGTCGGCATCGAGCCGGTAGTCGGCGATGTAGCCCTCCTCCTTCAGCACCTTGACGATCGCGGCCTTGAGGCGCGAGGAACCGAGCTGCACTTCCGCCTTGCCGGCGGTCTGGCCGTTGCGGATGCGTGTCAGGAGATCGGCAATGGGGTCGGTCATGCTCATGCGACGTCCCTCACCAGCTCGCCTTGACCAGGCCCGGGATCTCCCCGCGGCTCGCGACTTCGCGGATCTTCATCCTCGAGAGGCCGAACTTGCGGTACACGCCGCGCGAGCGCCCGGTGATGGCGCACCGGTTGCGCAGCCGTGCGGCGCTGGCATCGCGCGGCTGTGCCTGCAGCGCCGCGACCGCCGCCGCGCGCGCCTCGGGCGAGCTCCGGGGACTGCGGATCAGCTCCTTGAGCTTGGCGCGCTTGGCCGCGTACTTTTTCACGATCCCGGCGCGACGCTTCTCGCGCTCGATCATGCTGGTCTTCGCCATTAGTGGGTTTCCTGCTACTTGCGGAACGGGAAGCTGAAGGCCTCGAGCAACGCTCGCCCCATGCGATCGTCGTGGGCCGTCGTAGTGATGGTGATGTCCATGCCCCGCACCTGATCGATCTGGTCGTACTGGATCTCGGGGAAGATGATCTGCTCCTTGACGCCGAGCGTGTAGTTGCCGCGGCCGTCGAAGGAGCGCGGCGAGACGCCGCGGAAATCGCGGATGCGCGGCATGGCGATGTTGATCAGGCGGTCGAGGAACTCGTACATGCGCCGGCCGCGCAGGGTCACTTTGGCTCCGATCGCAAGCCCGGCGCGGATCTTGAAGGCCGCGATCGCCTTGCGCGACTTGGTGACGAGCGGCTTCTGCCCGGTGATCTTGCTGAGGTCGGCGACCGCCGCGTCCATCACTTTCTTATCCGCCACCGCTTCCCCGACGCCCATGTTGACCGTGATCTTGCTGATGCGCGGCACCTGCATGAGGTTCGCGATCTGCAGCTCGGTGCGCAGCCGCGGCACGACCTGCTCGCGGTAGTACTGGTGCAGCCGCGCCGGGCCGGATGGCCGCTGGGGAGCCGCGCGCTCGGCCTTCGCGTCAGGCTGCTTGCCGGCGGCCGTGTCCGCCTGCTTGTCGGCCGGCTTGCGCTTGTCGGCCGGCTTGTGCTTGTCGGCCGGCTTGTGCTTGCCCCGCGGTTTTTCGCCTTCCTTGCCTGCAACGACCTCAGACATCGAGCATCTCTCCGGTCGACTTGAAGAAGCGCACGCGCTTGCCGTCGCCGAGCGTCTTGATCCCGACTCGATCGCCGCGCTTGGCGCCGGGGTTCCAGATCGCGACCTTGGAGACCGGCAGCGGCATCTCCTTCTCGATGATCCCGCCCTGCTTGCCCGCCTGCGGGTTGGGCTTCTGGTGCTTCTTCACCATGTTGACGCTCTCAACGACCACGCGGCCGTCGGCCAGCACCTGCAGCACCGCGCCGCGCCGGCCCTTGTTGCGGCCCGACAGCACCACCACCTGGTCGCCCTTGCGGATCTTCTTCATCAGAGCACCTCGGGCGCGAGCGAGATGATCTTCATGAACTGCTGGTTGCGCAGCTCGCGCGTCACCGGGCCGAAAATGCGCGTGCCGATCGGCTCCAGTTTGTTCGTGAGCAGCACCGCCGCGTTGCCGTCGAAGCGGATCAGCGAGCCGTCGGGACGGCGCACGCCGCGCCTGGTGCGCACCACAACCGCATCGTAGACCTCGCCCTTCTTCACCTTGCCGCGCGGGATGGCGTCCTTGACGCTCACCTTGATCACATCGCCGACGTTGGCGTAGCGGCGGCGCGTGCCGCCGAGCACCTTGATGCACATCAGGGTGCGAGCGCCCGAGTTGTCGGCGGCATTCAGCATGGTGCGCAACTGGATCATGATTCAGCGCTCCGCGGCCTTCTCCACGACCTCGAGCAGCCGCCAGGACTTGTGCCGCGACACGGGGCGGCAGGGGGTGATGGTCACGAGGTCGCCCTCGCGGCAGGCGCCGTTCTCGTCGTGCGCCAGGAGCTTGGTGGTGCGGCGGATGTACTTGCCGTAGGCCGGATGGCGCACCAGGCGCTCGATCTCGACGGCGATGGTCTTCTGCATCTTGCTGCTCACGACGCGCCCGGTCAGGGTGCGCGCGCCGCGTGGCTCCTCTACCCGGGGCGCCCGCCCCGGCGCGGCCGGCGCCTGCTCCAGCGCGGCCGGCGCCTGCTCGAGCGTCTCCCCGGCCGGCTCCGCCGCCTGCGCTGGCGGCTCCGCCGTCAGCGCTGCCTGCTCCGGCGCCTGCGCTTGCGGCGCCTTGCCCTTCTTTGCGCTCTTCTTTGCGGTCTTGGTTGCGGTCTTCGTTGCGCTCATTTCTTCCTAACTCCGCCGGTTGCCGCTTGAGTGGCGTCCGCGCTCACCTCGCGCAGCACCGTCTTGACGCGCGCGATGTTGCGCCGGACCTTCCCGAACTGGTCAGGCTTCGGAGCCTGCCCCGTGGCCCGCTGCATGCGTAACGCAAACTGCTCCTTGCGCAGCTTGACGAGCTCATCGGCGAGCTCGGCCGCGGACTTGGTGCGCAGCTCCTTGGCTTCCATCTAGCGAACCTGCCGTTTCACGAACGAGGTGGCCACCGAGAGCTTGGAGCCGGCGAGCCGGAACGCTTCGCGGGCGGTGGGCTCGTCAACCCCTTCCATCTCGAACAACACCTTGCCGGGCTGTACGCGCGCCACGTAGTACTCGACGTTTCCCTTGCCCGAGCCCATGCGGACCTCGAGCGGTTTCTTCGAGATCGGGATGTCGGGAAACACGCGGATCCAGATCTGCCCGCCGCGCTTCACGTAGCGGGCCATGGCGCGGCGCGCCGCTTCGATCTCGCGCGCCGTCATGCGCGCGCGGCTCGTCGCCTTCAGGCCGAACTCGCCGAAGGACACGTTGTTGCCGCGCTGCGCCAGGCCGGGATTACGGCCCTTGAACTGCTTGCGGAACTTGGTGCGCTTGGGCTGAAGCATCGTCAGGCCTGCGCGGGTGTCTCAGGAGCGGCCGGGGCGGCGGCGGCGAGCGGTGCGGCCGGCGGCGCGGCCGGCGGCGCGGCGCCTTCGGCTTCCGCGGCCTGCTGCTGCGCGAGCTCGCGCTTATCGAACACCTCGCCCTTGAATATCCAGACCTTGACGCCGATGACGCCGTAGGTGGTGTTCGCCTCCGAGAGGCCGTAGTCGA
This sequence comes from Gammaproteobacteria bacterium 13_2_20CM_66_19, assembly GCA_001914695.1. Taxonomy (GTDB): domain Bacteria; phylum Pseudomonadota; class Gammaproteobacteria; order Steroidobacterales; family Steroidobacteraceae; genus 13-2-20CM-66-19. The sequence continues at coordinate 17,267 of MNCZ01000051.1, forward strand.
TGTCGGCGCGGAAGGTGTGCAGCGGGACGCGCCCCTCACGATACCACTCGGTGCGTGCGATCTCCGAACCGTTGAGCCGGCCCGAGACGCGCACCTTCACCCCGAGGGCGCCGCTGCGCATGGTGCTCATGACCGCGCGCTTCATGGCGCGGCGGAACATGACGCGCTTCTCGATCTGTTGCGCGATGGAATCGGCGACCAGCTGCGAGTCGAGCTCGGGCTTTCTGATCTCGGCGATGTTGAGCCGCACGTCGTTGACGCTCATGCCGAGGAGCGCGGCGGTCTCCTGGCGCAGCTTCTCGATGTCCTCGCCCTTCTTGCCGATGACGATGCCGGGCCGCGCGGTCTGGATGGTGATGTTGACCTTCTTGGCGGCGCGCTCGATCAGAATGCGGCTCACCGAGGCCTCGGCGAGCTTCTTCTTGAGGAACTCCCGCACCCTGAAGTCGGTGTGCACGTGCGTCGGGAACTGCTTCTTGCCGGCATACCAGCGCGAGGTCCAGTCGCGCACTATCCCGAGTCGGATGCCCAGCGGATTGACCTTCTGACCCATGCGTTAGTCCTTCTTGCCGTCGCTGACGCCGACGGTGATGTGGCTGTTGCGCTTGATGATGCGCGCACCGCGCCCCTTGGCGCGGGCATGGAAGCGCTTGAGCTGCGGGGCGGCATCCACGTGGATGAGCGCCACCTTCAGCTCGTCGATGTCGGCGCCGTGGTTGTGCTCGGCGTTGGCGACCGCGGACTCGAGCACCTTGCGCACGATCTGCGCACCCTTCTTCGGCATGTAGCGCAGCGTTGCGATCGCATTGCCGACCGGGCGGCCGCGCACTACGTCCGCGACCAGCCGGCACTTCTGCGGGGAAATGCGCGCGTAACGGAGTTTGGAAATGACCTGCATGAGCTTTAAGCTGCGCCCTCAGGTGGCGGCGGCCTCCACCTTGCGATCGCCCGAGTGCGCCTTGAAGGTGCGGGTCGGGGCGAACTCGCCGAGCTTGTGGCCCACCATGTTCTCGCTGATCAGCACGGGAATGTGCTGGCGGCCGTTGTGGACGGCGATGGTGACGCCCACCATCTCCGGCACTACCACGGAGCGGCGCGACCAGGTCTTGATCGGCTTGCGGTCGTTCTTGGCGGCGGCCACCTGCACCTTCCTGGCGAGGTGCAGGTCGACGAACGGGCCTTTCTTCAGCGAGCGTGGCATACGGGTCTCGATTAGCGGATACGGTTCTTGCGGCGCTGCACGATCATGTTGTCGGTGCGCTTGTTGTGACGGGTCTTCAGTCCCTTCGTGTTCCAGCCCCACGGCGACACGGGGTGGGGATTGCCCTGACCGGACTTGCCTTCCCCGCCACCGTGCGGGTGATCGACCGGGTTCATGGCGAGCCCGCGCACCGTCGGACGCACGCCGCGCCAGCGCTTGGCGCCCGCCTTGCCGTAGCTGCGCAGGTTGTGCTCGTCGTTCCCCACCTCGCCGAACGTGGCGCGGCAGTCGATGTGCACCTTGCGGGTCTCGCCGGACTTCAGGCGCAGGTACGCGTAGATGCCCTCGCGCGCGGTGAAGGACACGGAGCTCCCGGCGCTCCTCGCCAGCTGTCCGCCGCGGCCGGGCTTCATCTCGACGTTGTGGATGATGGAGCCCACCGGAACGTGGCGCAGCGACATCGCGTTGCCCGACTTGATCGGCGCATCCGCCCCCGAGCGCACCTCATCGCCCGTCTTGACGCCCTTGGGCGCCAGGATGTAGCGCCGCTCGCCGTCGGCGTACCTGATGAGCGCGATGTGGCTGGTACGGTTCGGGTCGTACTCGATCCGCTCGACGACGCCGGTGATGCTGTCCTTGTCGCGCTTGAAGTCGATGATGCGGTACTTCTGGCGCATTCCGCCGCCATGATGGCGCGTCGTGATGCGGCCGAAGTGGTTGCGGCCCCCGGTCTTGCTCTGGTGCGCGGTGAGCGCCATGTGCGGGGCGCCCTTGTGCAGGTGCGAGCGGTCGACCTTCACCACCGCGCGGGTGCCGGGAGTTCTGGGCTTGTACTTGATGAGGGCCATGGGCGGATTCCGATTCCGTCAGACCTTGGCGCGGGCTTCGTAGTCGATCGTCTCACCCGAGGCGAGGCTCACGTAGGCCTTCTTCCAGTCCTGGGTGCGGCCCTGGAGGCGGCCAAAGCGCCGCTGCTTGCCCGGCTCGTTGACGACCTGAACTCCCGAGACCTTGACGTCGAACATGAGCTCGACCGCCTTCCTGATGTCGGTCTTGGTCGCATCCCGCCGCACGCGGAAGGTGTACTGGTTGTGGTTCTGCATCGCGAGCGAAGTTTTCTCGGTGACGTGCGGGGCGATCAGAACACTCATCAGCTGCTCGCGGTTCACTGCAGACGCTCCTCGATGAGCTTCACCGCCCCGACGGTCATCAACACCTTGTCGTAGGCGGCGAGGGAGAGCGGGTTCAGGGCCGGCACCTCGATGACCTCGACGTGCGGCAGGTTGCGCGCGGCGAGCGCGAGCTTCTCGTCGCTCGCCTCGACCACGATCAGCACCGACGGCAGCTCCCAGGCCTTGAGCTGCTGGGCGAGGAGCTTCGTCTTCGGCGCCTCGAGCTTGATGCCGTCGGTGACCAGCAGCCGCTCGGTGCGCGCGAGCTCGGAGAGCATCGAGCGGATCGCGCCGCGATACATCTTGCGATTGACCTTCTGGGTGAAATCGCGCGGCTTGGCCGCGAAGGTCTTGCCGCCGCCGATCCACAACGGCGAGCGGTTGGATCCCGCGCGGGCCTGGCCGGTGCCCTTCTGGGCGTAGGGCTTGCGCCCGCCGCCCGACACCTCGGCGCGGGATTTCTGAGCCTTGGTGCCGGCGCGCCCCGCCGCGCGGTACGCGGTCAGCACCTGGTGCACGAGCGGCTCGTTGAACTTGTGGCCGAAAGCGGCTTCCGACACCTGCAGCGCCCCCGAGCCATTGACCAGCTTCAGTTTCATGCCTTTACTTCTTCTCGGCCTTCGCCGCCTCCGCCTTGGGGGCATCCTTCGCCGGCGCGGCCTTCGCCGGTGCGGCCTTCGCGGCCTGCTTCGGCGCCCCGCCCGACTTGGCCGGCGTCGTGATCTTGCGCGTTGCGCGGCGGGCGGCCTTGAGCGACGGACGCACGATCACCTGGCCGCCCGGCGCCCCGGGCACCGCGCCGCGGATGAGAAGCAGGTTTCTTTCCAGGTCCACCTGCACCACGCGCAGGTTCTCGGTCGTGCGGCGCTGGACGCCCATGTGGCCGGACATGCGCCGCCCTTTGAATACTCGTCCCGGCGTCTGGCGCTGGCCGATGGAGCCCGGCGCGCGGTGCGAGAGGGAGTTGCCGTGGGAGGCGTAGCCGCCCGCGAAGTTGTGACGCTTCATGGTGCCCGCGAAGCCCTTGCCGATGGTCGTCCCCGTGACGTCGACGATCTCGCCCTCCTTGAAGAGGTCGGCCTTGATCTCGGCCCCGGGCGTGAGGTCGGTCTTGTCGGCCGCCGTCAGCCGGAACTCGACCAGTGCTCTCCCGGGCGCGACGTTGGCGCGTGCGAAGTGTCCGGCCACCGCCTTGGAATAGAGCTGGGGCCGGCGCGTGCCGTAGGTGACCTGCACCGCGCGATAGCCGTCCTTGTCCTGCGCCTTGACCTGGGTGACGCGATTCGGCAGGACCTCGATGACCGTCACCGGCACGGTTTCGCCGGCGTCGGTGAAGACGCGCGTCATGCCGGCCTTGCGACCGACCAGTCCGATAGCCATTCCAGGTCCTCTCACGACCGCTGAGCGCCTGAAGCGCCCCGGAACCATTGGCTTCAGGCTAAGTCATTGACACAACAGGAGATTTCGCGCTTCTCGCCCGTGTGGCTGCGCTGATCTCGAGTGGTCTTGGATCGAGGCCCGCAGCCCTCTTCCAACCTCGCCCGATGCCGCTTGTGCGACGTGGCCGCGGGTTAAGCCCCGGGCCCAAAAGGGCGCGCAGTATAGGCGCGCCCAACGCCGCAATCAACCTTGGAGGCTCAAGGGTTGCCGCCCAGGGCCTGAAGCCGTTCCTGAAGCCCGGGGTGCGACGCGAGGAATCCCCCCTGGTCGCCGCCCTGGCGTTCGGCCAGGCGCTCGAGGAGGGCGGCGAGTCGCCGGGGGTCGACCTGGTGTTGCCCCATCCAGCGAGCCGCGAACGCATCCGCTTCGCGCTCAAAGTCCCGCGAGTACGCGGCGGTCACCAGGACGGTCGGCGCAACCGCGGCGAGCGATGACACCCCGCTCACGTCACCGAAGACCCCGACGATGAGGAGCGTCGTGGCCGAGGCTTGCACCAGCATCCGCATCGCGTGCCGATTCACGAGGTGCCCGACTTCGTGGGCCAACACTCCGCGCAGCTCATCGTCATTCTTGGCGAGCTGCTCGAGCTCGTCCGTGAGCACCACGATGCCGGATGGGAGCGCCAGCGCGTTCGCCCCTATTGAGCCGCCGTCGCGGAACTCGAGGCGAAAGTGCGTATCGCTCCCCGACACTCCCGCGGCGATGCCAGTGAAGATCCCGCGCAGCTGCGCCTGACGCGCGGTCGTCAATGTCGTCGGGTGGAAGGTGGTCCGATCGAGGACCCGAAGAGTGTCGGTGGCAATGAATGAATCGACGCTGGGCGGAACGAAGCGCACCGCGCGGGCGGCCAGCGCCGGAACGCCAAACTTGAGAAACCCTGCGGAGCCGAGCAGCGTCGTCACGACCGCCACCAGCGCGTAGCGCCAGCGGCTCTCGAGCCTGCGGATCGGCGCCTCGGCGGTTCGCAGCCCCGCCGCCTCCAGAGCGGCATCGAAAGCGGCGTCGTCGATCACCTCGAGCGAGCCGCCGTCCGGCAGCTGCAGGATGCGGTGGGTCTCCCCCACGCGCTCGCCCACGTGCACGGCCGTGAACGGAACGCTCGTGTCGGTCCCGGCCGTGTGGATCGTCAGGCTGGCGAAATGGCCACTCGCGGCGATCGCGAGCGTCGCGTCAAGCGCGCCCGATGTCCTGCCGTCGTAGAGCCGCGCGCGAATCGCCGATGTCGTCACGTCAGAAACCGAAATCGACGTCGAGGAGCGAGCTGATTTCCTCACCCGTTGCGGCCGGAACCGGAGCGGCCGCGGCCGCGACGAAGTCATCGAGCGAGCCGTGAGCCTCGAGCTCGAGGCCCTCCAGCCGGTAGCGCACCAGGCGGATCTGCGCCCACGGTGTGTACAGGCCGAGCGTGAAGACCATGGCGAGCAGGTTCGTCAGATAGATACTGATCAGCGGGGTTGCCCGCAGATCCGAGACGACTCGATGCGGTCCGAGCGAAGTCGTGCCGAAGACCTCGTTGAGATTGCGGGCCTGCACGTAGCCGTGCACGACAGACAGGATGACGGCGTACATCACGGCCACGCCCGCCATCGTGACGACGCGCGTCACCGCGGGCGACGCCTGGGCGGCGTTCAGTCCGCCTACGACGACCGCTAGGAGGATCCCGAGGAAAAATCCGACGACGAGCGCCAGACCCATCCCGGCAAATGCGGTCTTGAAAAAGCGCCCGACGCCGGGGTTACAGTCAAAGGCGGTGGCACCATAGCGGCTGCGGCTCACGATGAATTGATACCGCTCGCGGGAAAACCGCGGCATCAGGAGGCCCGCGGTCGCGATCCCGAGAATGAGCCAGCCGAGCAACTGACGGTAAGCTCCCCGGTAGTCGGGGCTGAAGTCGAATCGCAGCCCGCGCCAGGACGTGACGCGAAGCGCGAACATGCGCGACTTCACCACCAGCCACGGCGTGACGAGGGCGAGGAGGCCGAGGACGATAAACGTAGCGAGCGTCGAGGTCTGACGCGCAAGGAGGTAGGTGCCCGCGAGGGCTGCGGCGATGAGGCGGCCTCTCAGGATCGCCCGCGGATCGCCGTGATAGCCGAAAGCACTGCCCGCCACCACCGTACAGCCATAAAAGTAGCGCAGTTTCCGGACCTTGGCCCACGCCGAATAAATCCCCAGGGTCACGATCGTCAGCGCCAGATTGACGATCCAGATCCTGAAATACTCTTTTGGGTCGGCCTTGAACTCGGGTCGGTGTCGGACCGGGGCGCTCGCCTCGACGGTGACCCCGGCGCGCGCGGCGACTTCGGCTTCCCACTTGCGGCGCTCGATCTCCGCGCTCAGCGCCTGATAATTCAGGGGGAAGCGCTCGCGATCGATCCGCTCGAGCGCTTCGTCCAGTTGCTCCCGGGCGAAGGATCGGTAGTCGATCTCACCGTCCGTAGCCATGGGGTGGCCGCCGTTGTTGTTAGAGGTATTAGAGGGTCGACGTCGCGGCGACCATCTTGCCAGATTCAGCGACCGGCGGCGCAGCCGGTGCCGGACCAGCCGGGGGCGGCGGCGTGGGTGAGATGGGTAAGCCGGCCCCCGGGGTGGGCCGCTGTCAGTTCAGCTTGATCTGCACGTCGACGCCCGCCGGAAGCTCGAGCTTCATGAGGGCGTCGACTGTCTTGTCGGTCGGGTTCACGATGTCCATGAGACGCTTGTGGGTGCGCAGCTCGAACTGATCGCGCGCGTCCTTGTCGGCGTGCGGAGAGACGAGCACCGTGAAGCGCTCCATCTTGGTCGGCAGCGGCACCGGGCCCTTGACGGTCGCGCCGGTGCGCCTGGCGGTCTCGACGATTTCGCGCGCGGACGAGTCGATCAGGCGATGGTCGAACGCCTTCAAGCGGATACGGATGTTCTGGTTCGCCATTCCTACCACCCCGGTTAAGAAATCCTTCGCACTACTTCAGAATCTTCGCCACCACGCCGGCGCC
>MNCZ01000037.1 GCA_001914695.1 Gammaproteobacteria bacterium 13_2_20CM_66_19
GCGCGGACCCGCAACCGGGCCTTGGTCCGTTCGTCGAGATTCCTGATGGTGATGCTGGCCATATTCGCAAGCAGTGCAATCAATGACTGCATTGTAATCATTGATGGCACTAAAGCCAAGAGGCGCCGTGGCCGCGAAGAGCCTAGCGCAGCGTAAAGCGCCCCTGGGAGAGGAACAGGCCGGTCTCCCGCGCGACGCGCGCGGAGACCAGCATGCCGAGATGGCTGACCGGAAGCACGATGCTGTCGGTGGCCCCCGGCATGCGCGTCTCGCTCACCGCGATGGTGCCGTCGTTTGGCTCGGTGAAAGCGGCGAACAGCCTCCCAAACCCGATCGGCTGGCGGCCGGCGATGATGCCGAGAGGGCGCGCCTGCGCCCAGCGCCGCTCGTGCGGCGTGAGCAGCTCTGCCGCCACCGACGGTCCCATGAGGTGCGCGATCGGCGAGAAACGCGCGGCCCGCTTGGCCGCGCGACTCCCGACGCACGGGGTGCCGAGGAACACGACTCGGCCGGCAGGCTGATTGGGAAAGCGCTCGAGGAAACGATAGATGACGAGCCCGCCGAGACTATGGCCGAGGAAATGCACCGCGGGCGCCTTGAGCTCGCGCACGAAGCTGTCGAGGTGCTCGGTGATCTCGCCCATGCTGGATGAGGCCGCGGAATAGCGGAAGGCCTGTAGCGTGAGATCGAAGCCCTGCGCGAGCCGGCGACGGAGGATGAGCGACTCCTCGCCCGGCATCCACAGGCCGTGCACATAGACGACCGGCTGGCTCAAGGCCGCGGCACGCGCACCCGTATGTGCAGCTCACGCAGCTGCGCCTCGCTCACCTCCGTCGGCGCATCGGTGAGGGGGTCCGCAGCCGTCTGGGTCTTCGGGAAGGCGATCACCTCGCGGATGCTGTCGGCACCGGTCATGAGCATCGCGAGCCGATCGAGCCCGAAGGCAATGCCCCCGTGGGGCGGCGCGCCGAACTTGAGTGCGTCGAGCAGAAAGCCGAATTTCTTCTGCGCCTCGTCGGGCGCGATGCCGAGCAGATCGAACACCGTGGACTGCATCTCGGCGCGGTGGATACGCACCGAGCCGCCGCCGATCTCGGAGCCGTTCAGCACCATGTCGTAAGCGCGGGCGATAGCTGCGCCCGGCGCCGCGGCGAGCGCGGCCGAGTCATCGTTCCTTGGGGACGTAAAGGGGTGATGCATCGCGACCCAGCGCTTCTCGTCCGCATCCCACTCGAACATCGGAAAGTCGACCACCCACAGCGGCCGCCAGCCGCCCTCCACGCGCTTCAGATCCTGCCCGAGTTTCAACCGCAGCGCCCCGAGGGAGTCGTTCACGACCTTGGCGCTGTCGGCGCCGAAGAAGATCAGGTCGTTGTGGGCAGCGCCGGTGCGCTCGAGGATCCCCGTGAGCGCCGCATCGCTCAGGAACTTGATGATCGGTGACTGCAGTCCCTCGCGCCCGCGGCCGGCCTCGTTCACCTTGATATACGCAAGTCCCCGCGCGCCGTAGCGGGCGACGAACGCCGTGTAATCATCGACGGCTGAGCGTGGCAGCGCGCCGCCGCCCGGTACGCGCAGCGCCGCGACGCGCCCGCCGGGATCTTTCGCCGGGCTCGCAAACACCTTGAACTCGCAGTCCCTCACCAGATCCGCGACGTCGACGAGCTCGAGCGCAATGCGCAGGTCGGGCTTGTCGGACGCAAAGCGGCGCAAAGCCTCGGCATAGCTCATGCGCGGGAACGGATCGGGGAGCGCGGTCCCCAGCACTTCGCGGAAGATATGCCGCATCAGGCCTTCCATGAGTCTCATGATCTCGTCCTGGGGAAGGAACGAGGTCTCGATGTCGAGCTGAGTGAACTCCGGCTGGCGGTCGGCGCGCAGATCCTCGTCGCGGAAACAGCGCACGATCTGGTAGTAACGATCGAAGCCCGAGATCATCAGCAGCTGCTTGAAGATCTGCGGCGACTGCGGCAACGCGAAGAACTTGCCGGGATGGGTGCGGCTCGGCACGAGGTAATCCCGCGCTCCCTCGGGAGTTGCCTTCGTGAGCATCGGCGTCTCGAGGTCGATGAAGCCGTGCGTGTCGAGGTAGCCGCGCATCGAGCGGGTGATGCGATGCCGCAGCCGCAGCCGCTCGCTCATGACTTCGCGCCGCAGGTCGAGATAGCGATAGCGCAGCCGCACTTCTTCGCCCACCTGCTCGTCGAGCTGGAACGGCAGGGGCTCCGAGCGGTTCAGCAGCTCGAGCTCACGCGCCACGAGCTCCACGCGCCCCGATGCGAGGTTGGCGTTCACGGTGCCCGGCGGTCGCTCGCGCACCCGTCCCGTCACGCGGACCACGAACTCGTTGCGCAGCCGCTCGGCTTCCGTGAAGACCGAGGCCGCCTCCGGATCGAAGATGATCTGCAGCAGCCCCTCACGGTCGCGCAGGTCGACGAAAATCACCCCGCCGTGATCGCGACGGCGGTGCACCCAGCCGGCGACCGTGATGTCCCGGCCGAGGAGCGTCTCGTTGACCTGTCCGCAATAGTGTGAACGCATAGAGGCGCGCGATGGTACGCAGGCCCGCCCGGGCACTGCAAGGCTGGAGTCAGGCCTCAGGCAACTCGAGGACCGCGGCCCCTTCGAGCGCCCCGCTGCGCAGCCGCTCGAGGGCTAAATTCGCGTCGCCGAGCGCGAAGCGCTGCACCGTGGCCTTGAGGTGCAGCCGCGCGGCGAGCGAGAGGAACTCCCGCCCGTCGGCGCGCGTGAGATTGGCGACCGAGGACACCGACCGCTCGCCCCACAGCAGCCGGTACGGAAACGCCGGCACGTCGCTCATATGGATGCCGGCACACACCACGCGTCCGCCGGGGCGCACGCACCCGAGGGCCGCGGATACCAGAGCGCCCACCGGCGCGAACAAGATCGCGGCATCGAGCCACTCGCCGGGGCGCTCGTCGGAGCCGCCGGCCCACTCCGCGCCGAGCTCGCGAGCGAAGCGCTGGCCGGCGGTATCTCCGGGACGCGTGAAAGCGAACACCTGGACGCCCTGCGCACGCGCCACCTGAGCGAGGAGATGAGCCGCGGCGCCGAAGCCGTAGAGGCCGAGCCTGCGCGGCTCGCCCACCGTCTCACCGAGGCACGCGAGGCGGTAAGCGCGATAGCCGATGAGCCCCGCGCAAAGAAGCGGGGCGAGCTCCGCGGCCGCCCCTGCGGCGGGGAGCGGCAGGCAGTAGCGCTCGTCGGCGAGCACCTGCTCGGCGTAACCGCCGTCCCGCGTGTACCCGGTGAAGCGCGCCCGCTCGCACAGATTCTCGCGGCTCGAGCGGCAATAGAGGCATTCGCCGCAGGTGAAGGCGAGCCACGGCACCCCCACGCGATCGCCGATGCGGAACTCGCTGGCCTCCGGGCCGAGCGCCGCGACGGTGCCGACGATCTCGTGGCCCGGAGTCACCGGAAAGGGAATTGCCGGCAGCTCGCCATCGAGGAGATGCAGGTCCGTGCGGCAGACGCCACAGGCCTGCACCCTGATCAGCAGCTCGTGTCCGCGCGGGGACGGCAGGCTCACCTCAGTGAGCACGAGCGGCGCGCCCGGGCTCACGAAACGCATCGCTTTCATGGCTGCGGCGCCCTCGTGCGATGTGGCGGGCCGATGCCTCTCAGGCGGCGGGTTTCGCCAGCGCCGTCTTCGCGGCTTGCGCATGAGGCGCCGGGGGAACCACTACACCGCAGGTGATGATCATCTTCATGGCCTCATCCACCGACATCTCGAGCTCGACCACCTGGCGGCGTGGCACCACCACCAGGTAGCCGGCGGTGGCATTGAGTGCGGAGGAGATATAGACCGCGACGTGCGGCTCGCGCATCTTTTCGCTCACCTCCGGAACGTCCTCCGCGGTGAGGAAGCCGATGCTCCAGGCTCCTGCCCGAGGGTATTCCACCATCACGACCTTGCGGAAGGAGTTGGACTGCGACAGCACGCTCTCGGCGAGGCTCTTGACGCTGCCGTACACCGTGCGCACCACGGGAATGCGGTTCAGCAGCTCCTCGCCCCAGACGATCAGCCGCCGGCCGATCAGGTTCGTCACCAGGAGCCCCGTGAGGAGCACCACGACGAGCGCCAGCACCGCTCCGGCGCCTGGCAAGGAGAACCCCACCAGCTTCTCGGGCCGATACGCGGGCGGCACGAGCAGTAGCGCCAGGTCCATGAAGTGCAGCAGGGTGACCACCACCCAGAGCGTGGCGAGTATCGGCAGCCACACGAGCACCCCGGCCACCAGGTAGCGCCGCAAGTTCCGTTTTCTCGCGCCGCTGTTCATGGTTAGCGGCGCCGACCGCGTGCGCGCCTCGTTCGAGAGCCGCGTGGGGAGTTGCGCGGTGTTGCGGCTCGCGCGCCTTTGACGGGCACGCTCACCCTCTTGCGCGATGAGCCGGTCGCGCCCTGGGCGGCGGCTTTCGGCGCTCCGGCTTTTAGCGCGCCGGCTTTCGGCTCCGTGCTCTTTCCCTCCGTCGGCTTCGCCTCCTTGGCATCCGCCCCGGGCTTGCTCTCCGCGCCCTCAGGTTTACTCGCGGCGGCGGCCTCTTCCTTCTCGGCGGCGACGAGGTTGCGCTTGCCCTCCTTATCGGACTTGAAGTCGGTCTCGTACCAGCCACTCCCTTTCAGGCGGAACACCGGCGCCGACACGAGCTTCTTCAAGCTGCGTTTGCCGCACGAGGGGCAGCGGATGAGCGGCGCATCGGTGACCTTCTGCATGACCTCGGCGTAGAACTTGCAGGCCTGGCACTCGTATTCGTAAACGGGCATTTGGTTTGTTGTCTCGAGAGAGCTGACTGCGAGGATTATAACGGACCCGCGACGCGCGGCCTGCGCGGCTCATTTCATCGGGACAGGCATTTCATCAGGCGCGGCCGGCCCTGCGCTCTTCCACCTTCGAGAAGGTGAGCTCGCCGTCGCGCACACCGACGCGGATGCGGTCGCCCGGGGCGAACTCTCCCTGCAGGATCTTACTAGCCAGCGGATTCTCGATCTGCTGCTGGATGGCCCGCTTCAGCGGTCGCGCACCGTACACCGGATCGAAACCGGCCTCCCCGAGGCGGTCGCGGGCGGCGTCATCCAGCGCCAGGTCCATGTTGCGCTCGACGAGGCGCTTGCGCAGGTAGAGGAGCTGGATGTCGACGATGGCGCGGATCTGCTGCGTGCCGAGGGGATGGAAGACCACGATGTCGTCGATGCGGTTGATGAACTCGGGCCGGAAGCTCTGCTGCACGATCTCCATTACCGCGCTCTTCATCTTCGTGTAGTTCTTCTCGCCCGCGTACTCCTGAATGACCTGCGAGCCGAGGTTGGACGTCATGATGATCACGGTGTTGCGGAAGTCGACCGTGCGCCCCTGGCCGTCGGTGAGACGCCCATCGTCGAGCACCTGCAGCAGCACGTTGAACACGTCCGGATGCGCCTTCTCAACCTCATCCAACAGGATGACCGAATAGGGCCGCCGGCGCACCGCTTCGGTGAGGTAGCCGCCCTCCTCGTAGCCGACGTAGCCGGGAGGCGCGCCGATCAGGCGCGCGACGGAGTGCTTCTCCATGAACTCCGACATGTCGACGCGGATCAGCGCGTCCTCGGTGTCGAAGAGGAACTCGGCGAGCGCCTTGCAGACCTCCGTCTTGCCGACGCCCGTCGGCCCGAGGAACAGGAACGAGCCGTTCGGGCGGCGCGGGTCGGAGAGACCGGCACGCGAGCGCCGGATGGCGTTCGCCACGATATGCAGCGCCTCGTCCTGGCCGACGACGCGCTTGGCCAGCGCTTCCTCCATGCGCAGCAGCTTCTCCTTCTCCCCTTCCAGCATCTTCGAGACCGGGATGCCGGTCCATTTGGAGACCACTTCGGCGATCTCCTCCTCGGTCACCTTGTTGCGCACCAGGGTCGGCGCCTTGTCCTCGGCGGCGCTGGCGGCGCTCAGGCGCTTCTCGAGCTCGGGGATCTTGCCGTACTGCAGCTCCGCCATGCGCCCGAGATTGCCGGCGCGGCGCGCGGCCTCGAGCTCGAGGCGTGCCCGGTCGAGCTCCTCGCGGATCTGCGCCGTGCCCTGTAGCGCCGCCTTCTCGGCCTTCCACACCTCCTCGAGGTCGGCGTATTCCTTCTCCAGGGCGGCGAGCGAGGCTTCGAGTGTCGCCAGGCGCTTGCGTGAGGCCTCGTCCTTCTCCTTCTTCAGCGCCTCCTGTTCGATCTTGAGCTGAATGATGCGCCGCTCGAGCTTATCGAGCGCCTCGGGCTTGGAGTCGATCTCCATGCGGATGCGTGCCGCCGCCTCGTCGATGAGATCGATCGCCTTGTCGGGGAGTTGCCGGTCGGTGATGTAGCGGTGCGAGAGCGTGGCCGCGGCGACGATCGCAGGATCCGTGATCTCGACCTTGTGGTGCACCTCGTAGCGCTCCTGGAGACCGCGCAGGATCGCGATCGTGTCCTCGACCGAGGGCTCGTCCACCAGCACCTTCTGGAAGCGCCGCTCGAGGGCGGCGTCCTTCTCGAGGTACTTGCGGTACTCATCGAGCGTCGTGGCGCCGACGCAGTGCAGCTCGCCGCGGGCGAGCGCGGGCTTGAGCATATTGCCGGCGTCCATGGCGCCCTCGGCTCTGCCTGCGCCCACCATGGTGTGCAGTTCGTCGATGAAGAGGATGACCTGGCCTTCCTGCTTGGCGAGATCGCGCAGCACGCCCTTCAGGCGCTCCTCGAACTCGCCGCGGAACTTCGCCCCGGCGATCAGCGAGCCCATGTCGAGCGCCAGGATGCGCTTGTTCTTCAGGCCCTCCGGCACCTCCCCGTTGACGATCCGCTGCGCCAGCCCTTCGACGATCGCGGTCTTGCCGACACCCGGCTCGCCGATCAGCACCGGGTTGTTCTTGGTGCGGCGCTGCAGCACCTGGATGGTGCGGCGGATCTCATCGTCGCGGCCGATCACAGGGTCGAGCTTCCCCGCTCCGGCGCGCCCGGTGAGGTCGATGGTGTACTTCTCGAGCGCCTGGCGGCCTTCCTCCGCGTTGGCGTCGGCGACCTTCTCTCCGCCGCGCACCTCCTCGATGGCCTTCTCCACGGCGCCGCGCACCAGGCCCGATTCCTTGAACAGTCGCGCGAGCGCGCGATCCTCGAACGCCGCCAGCACGAGGAGCTCACTCGAGATGAACTGGTCGCCGCGCTGCTGCGCGAGCTTGTCGGTGACGTTCAGCACCCGGTTCAGGTCGTTGGAGATGTGTATCTCGCCGGGAGCGCCCTCGACCTTGGGCAGTCCGTCGAGGAGCGCCAGAAGCCCCGAGCGCAGTTTGTTGACGTCGGCCCCCGCCTTCATGAGCAGCGGGCGCACCGAGCCGCCCGCGCCATCGAGCATCGCCAGCAAGACGTGCGCGGGCTCGATGAACTGATGATCGCGGCCGAGCGCGAGCGACTGCGCGTCGGCCAGCGACTGCTGAAAGCGGCTGGTCAGTCTGTCCATGCGCATGAGAGTTCAACCCTGGTTGCGACACTGGGTAGGACAGCGGGTTTGTGGGGACAAACCGCTGTCCCTTCAAGGGGCTGCGGTGCCGAAGATGCGCATACGCTAGCCCGCGGGCTTGCGCGCAAGGCGCCGCAGCTAAGCCGGGGTGCGGTCCCTGAGGTCGAGCAGCGGACCGATGAATTTCTCGTAGTTGCGCCAGCGGCCGACGGAATCCTTGTAGATCGGCTGCCGCACCTGCCAGTAGCTCGCGGTCCGGACCACCCGCTCGGTCCTGTGAAACTCGAGGCAGCGCGGATCCCACGGGAGCCCGAGAAAGTCCACGATCCTGCGGCTCCACTCCTCCTGGGCGCCGATGAGTCCTGCGTACGGCACTTCGAGCAGGATTTCGGGCGGGAGCACACGGCGCCAATGGTCCATGAGGCGCCGATGCTCCTGGTAGTAGTGCGCCAGGTCGGAAAGGTCCATGGTGAAGTTCAGCGACGGCAGGAACGCCTGGAAATAACAGGACAGGCAGGCATCGATCGGATCACGTCGCAGGTAGATGATGCGTGCCTTGGGAAATACCGAATGGATGACGCCGAGATGGTCTGAATTGAAAGGCGTCTTGTCGACGACGCGAAGCGGATCCGGGAAACGCCCGGCGAGAACGCTCCGGTACCCTGTCGCCAGCTTTCTAGTGAGGGCCTCGTCCGGCGGGCCCTGCCGGAGCGTTGCGGCGTGCTTGTGCACGGCATCAGGCCAGAACGCCAGCTCACCGGCGGACCGGGCGGCCGGATGCGAATGGATGATCTGCGCGACGAGCGTCGTGCCCGAGCGCGGCATGCCGACCACGAAGGCAGGACGCATCGAGTCCGAAGCGCCCGCGCGCGTCCCCCCGATCGTCTCACTCGTGTAGGCGCGGATCAGGTCGTCGACGAATCGCGTGCGGGCCCCCCGGTCATAGGGCTCGGCGGCCAGCTTCTGCAGCTCGTTCGCGCGCTGGTAGCTGCGAAACGCCCGCGCGAAATCCCCAACATCGTCGTAATACTTTCCGATCGCAAAGCGCATGGCGGACTCATCGATCGGTGTGAGGCCGGTGGCGGCGATCTCCTCTGCGCGCTTGAGCCATGCGCCGTCGGCGGGCGTCATCTTGCGCAGCCAGACCAGACCAGACCAGGCGTAGGACGCTCCCGGGTCGACTTCCAGCGCGCGCCGGTACGCGGCCTCTGCTTCGGCGAAGCGGCCCTCGAGCCCCTCGATCTGGCCCGTGCCGACCAGTGCCTGCACGTTGCGAGGGGCTGCCCTGAGCGCTTGCTCGTAGCAATCCCTGGCCTCCTGCAAACGACCCAGCAGCCTAAGACTCGTGCCGAGACTGACCCGGGCATCAATATACGACGGCTTCAGCTTCAGGGCGCGTCGCAGCGGCAACTCGGATTCGTCGAGCCGACCCCTCGATTGAAGGACCCCGGCAAGATTGAAATGTGCCTCCACGAAGCCCGACCTTATCCCGATCGCGCGACGGAATTGATCCTCCGCTTCATTGAAACGTGTCAGCTGCGCGAGAGCCGTCCCCAGACCATTGCGTGCCACTGCGTCGCGGGAATCGAGATTCACTAATTGCTGGTAGCACTCCAGCGCCTCGGCATACCCACCCCGGGCCAGGAGCTCATTACCCCGAGTGTGAAGAGCCTGAACGGGGCGCGAGCCGGATCGGCGTCTTAAGCCCTCAGCTGCCTGGTCAGATGGGACCGAGTTGGCTTGATTCAGGCGCAGCACCAGCGCGTGCGTCAGCTCGTCGACGAGCTGCTGCTCAACGCCCTTCTCGAGCAACCGCCACTTGAAGGAGTTTGCGAGTGCTGCTCTCTTGATGAGGTTTAGCTTCAGGGGACCGGCTTCGCGATCCACCCGCCTGAGGAGCTTCTGCAGGTCCTGACCTTGCGGGCCCGATCTGGTCCCCTGGCGGCGCGTGCCCGATGACCTGGAGGCAGACTGCAAAAAATCGTCCGCCAGGGCACTGCCAACTTCGGTGGCCTCGCGAGCATTGAACCATTTGAGCAGCATTACGACATACTACCGCGTCCGCTGAATTACCTCAGACGATACCCGCTCGGAAATCTGAGGTTCGCGAAGTAAATCGCAATTCCATGCACCGCCGGCGCCGCGGCGGGGCCGGCCGCAGCCGTTGCCGCCTGCCGGCGCGGCTACTTGTCAGTCAACCGCTCGGCGAGCGCGATGACCGCAATGCCGAGGCCGATAAGCAGCACCTGGGCCGCGCTGGTGCGCGGGTCGGCGCGCCGATGCAGTCCCGGGATGAGCCCCGCGACCGCGATGTAGAGAAATCCCGCGGCCGCGAAGGCGAGCGCGTAAGGGAGGAGCCCGAGCGCATGACGCAGGCCGTAGTACGCCGCGATCGCCCCGATCACCGAGGCGATGCCGGTGGCGAGATTGAGCAGCAACGCGCGCGTGCGCGAGAGCCCCGCGTGCACCAGGATGGCGAAATCCCCGACGCGGTGAGGGATCTCGTGCGCGGCCACTGCGAGGGTCGTCACCAGGCCGAGGGAGAAGCTGCCGAGGAAGGCCGCGGCGATCAGCACTCCGTCGAGCGCGTTGTGGAGGCTGTCCCCGACCAGCACCAGGACGCCCGAGGCTTGCTCGCGCAAGTGCTCGTGCCGGTGCGGCGTGTGCTGGTGCCGATCGCCGTGGTGGCCGTCGTGGTGTTCGCCCGGGTCCTCATCCTGCGAGTGAGCGTGCCACCAGAGCACCAGCTTCTCGATGACGAAGAAGATCCCGAGCCCCAGCACCAGCGCGAGCCCGATGTCGTGGGCGCCCGCGGTGCCGGCTCCTTCGATCGCCTCGGGCAACAGCGCCAGCAGCGCCGCCCCGAGGAGTGCCCCGGTCGCAAAGCTCACGCAGTGCGGGAGGATGCGCGCACTGCGCTCTTCCGGCACCCAAAGGAACGCGACCGCAAAGGCGGCACTCGCAATGCCGCCGAAAGCGGCGAACAGGATGATCCAGAGCAGCAGCACGCGGGTCGGGTTCTTCTACTCGGGTCGGTTCTTCTGCTTCGGCGGGTCAAGGGGATCGTAACACGCTCGCCGGGGCCCGAAGGCCGGCGTCTCAGCCAAGCCAGATGAGCGCCGCCATGCGCCCGCACTGCCCGTCGCGGCGGTAGGAGAAAAAGCGCGCCGCATCGGCGTACGTGCACCAAGCGCCGCCGAATACCGCGGTGACTCCGAGCGCGCCGAGGCGCCGTCGGGCAAGCGCGCCGAGATCGCATTGCCAGCGCCCGCGCGCGTTGAGGTGGAATGCCTCGGACGCCCCGGCGTCGTGCCTCAGGAAGGCCGCGCGCACCTCCCCGCCCACCTCGAAGTGTCGCGGGCCGATCGCAGGACCGAGCCACGCGATGAGCTTCCCCGGCGCGACGCCGAGCCGCGCCACGGTGGCCTCCAGCACTCCGCCGGCGAGCCCGCGCCAGCCGGCGTGCGCTGCAGCGACTGCGGAGCCGTCGCGCGAGGCGAAGAGTACCGGCATGCAGTCCGCCACCTGCATGACACACACGTTCCCGGCGCCTCTGGCGATCGCGGCATCGGCAGTCGGTGCCGCAGCGGACGCCGGTAAGCGCGCCGCATCGAGATCGAGAACCTCGATGCCGTGCACTTGCTCGAGCCAGAGCGGCTCCAAGGGGAGCTTGAGGTGCGCGCTCACCCGCTGCCGGTTCTCCGCCACCGCCGCGGCCTCGTCCCCGACGTGCGCGCCGACATTCAGCGAGTCGTAGGGTGGCGCGCTCACGCCGCCGCTGCGCAGTGTGAAGGCAGCGTGCACCGCCTTCGGCGCCGGCCAGTCGGGCACCAGAACTCCTGGAGGGGCAGCCCTTTGCGGCAGGCTCATGTCGGATCTTTCCGGAGCGCCTCGAGCAGGCGCTGCATGTCTTCGGGCGGAGGCGCCTGCCACTCGAGGCGTCGGCCGGTCGTGGGGTGAGTCAGCTCGAGAAGCGCCGCGTGCAGCGCCTGCCGTGGAAATGCGCGCAGCGCCGCGGCCAGCTCCGGCGCGCATCCGGCCGGGATGCGCCGGCGACCCCCATACACCGGGTCGCCGACGATCGGAAAGCCGATATGCGCGAGGTGCACGCGGATCTGGTGCGTGCGGCCGGTCCCGAGCTCGACGCGCACCAGCGTGTGCGCCCGGAAGCGCTGCACGATGCGATAGCGCGTTACCGCGCGGCGGCCGTCCGCGCGTACCGCCATGCGCGTGCGATGAATGCGGTGCCGGCCGATCGGCTCATCGACCGTGCCGCCTGCGGTCATCGCGCCCGTGCATACTGCCAGATACTGCCGTCCGATCTCGCGGGCCGCGAGCGCTGCGACCAGCGCGGCGTGCGCTTCGGGCGTGCGCGCCACCACGAGGAGCCCGCTCGTATCCTTGTCGAGCCGGTGCACGAGCCCCGCGCGCGGCACCCGCGCGAGCTTCGGATCGAGCGCCAGCAGCGCGTTCTGGAGCGTATGCCGGGCGTTGCCGGCCCCGGGATGTACGACGAGCCCGGCCGGCTTGTTGATGATGATGAGCGCGCGGTCCTCATGAATCACCGCGAGCGGAATCGCCTCGGGGCGGACGGCGGTCTGGGTCGCCAGCTGCGCCTCGATGCGCACCTCTTCGCCGCCCTGCACCTTGTCCCGGGGCCGCGGCGCTCTCCCGTCGACCTGCACCGCTCCCGATTCGATCCAGCTCTTGAGGAGCGCGCGCGAATACTGCGGCAGAGCGCGGGCCAGGGCCCGATCGAAGCGCAGCCCCGCGTCCGCCCTCGGCAGCGTGAGCGCATGCGAGCGGAACTCCGGTGGCGCTTCCGCGGTCGGAAGCGGACCCGGTGGATTCGCTATACTCCTCGCACTCAATCGGCGCGAAGCCAAAGAAAGGCCCTTCCCAGAATGTTATCGCCCGGTCCGGTGCGCGGCAGCGTGGTCGCGCTGTGTGTCGCTCTGGTCGCGCTCGGGGGCTGCCGCACGCACCGCGCGAGCGATGAGAAGAAGATCACCCCCGAGGTGCTCTACAAGCGCGCCCGGCACGATCTCGATGCCAACGACTTCAACGCCGCGATCAAGATCTACGAGCAGCTGACGGCCCGCTTTCCCTTCACCGACGAAGCGCGGCAGTCGCGGCTCGATCTCATCTACGCATATTACCGCGCCGGGGAGGGCGAGTCCGCCACCGATGCTGCCGAGACCTTCATCCGCGAGAATCCCACTCATCCGCGCGTCGACTATGCTTATTACATCGAGGGGCTGGTTGACTTCGAGCGCACGCCGAATCTGATCGAGCACCTCTTCCGCGCCGACCTCACGCAGCGCCCCCCGAGCACCGCGCGCAAGGCCTTCGCCGCCTTCCGGAAGGTGGTCGAGCAGTACCCGAAGAGCGAGTACGCGCACGACTCGCTGCAGCGGATGGTCTACCTGCGCAACCGCCTGGCCAGCTACGAGGTGCACGTCGCACGCTACTATTTCAAGCGCGGCGCCTACGTCGCCGCCGCACAGCGCGCCAAGGGGGCGATCGAGCAGTATGACGGGGCGCCCGCGGTGCGCGAGGCGCTCGAGATCATGATCGAATCCTACGACCGGCTGAACCTGCAGCCGCTCGCGGCCGAGGCCCGCCAGGTGTACGAGCTCAACTACGGAGCCGACGTGCGCCGTGCCACCGCGCGCGCTCCTCGCTAGCGCCGGTAGCCGCTGGTGATCGGATAGCGCCAGTCGCGCCCGAAGGCCCGGCGGCTGACGCGCACGCCGGGTGGCGCCTGCCGGCGCTTGTATTCGTTGCGCTTCACGAGGTCGAGCACCTTGGCGACGGTGGCACGGTCGAAGCCGCGCGCTTCGATCTCATCCACCGACAGGTCCTCCTCGATGAACGCTTCCAGGATCGGGTCGAGCACCTCGTAGGGCGGCAGCGAGTCGGAGTCTTTCTGTCCCGGCCGAAGCTCCGCGGACGGCGCGCGCTCGATCACCCGCTGCGGAATCGCGCGGCCGAGGGAGTTCCGGTAGCTCGCGAGGCGGTACACCAGGAGCTTGCTGCAGTCCTTGATCGGCGCGAAGCCGCCGGCCATGTCGCCGTAGAGCGTCGCATAGCCCACGGCCATCTCGCTCTTGTTGCCGGTGGTGAGGAGCATCCGCCCGGTCTTGTTCGAGATCCCCATGAGCAGCAGCATGCGGCAGCGGGACTGGATGTTCTCCTCCGTGGCGTCCTGCGGGCGACCCGCGAACTCGCCCTCGAGCGCCGCGAGCGTGCTCTCGAACATTCCCTCGATGGACAGCACGCTGCACTTCACGCCGAGCATCCGGGCCTGCTCCTGTGCATCCTCGAGGCTCATGGCCGAGGTATAGCGCGACGGCATCATCACCGCCTGCACGCTGTCCTTGCCGAGGGCATCCACCGCGATCGCGAGCGTGAGGGCGGAATCGACGCCGCCCGAGAGCCCCATCACGACTCCCGGGAAGCCGTGCTTCCTCACGTAGTCGCGCACCCCGAGGGTGAGTGCGCCGTAGACGCTCGCCTGGTCGGCGAGCTCGGGCGCCACATCCCCGCGCTCCGGCACCACCCGGCCGCGCGCGTCGCGCACGAAGCTCGCGACATAGGTGCCTTCCTCAAACGGCGGCGCCCGCATCACCACCTCTCCCTCGGCGTCCATGACGAAGGAGTTGCCGTCGAACACGAGCTCGTCCTGTCCGCCGAGGAGATTCACGTAGGCGAGCGGCAGGCCGACGTCGCGCGCACGGCTGCGGGCGATGTCCTCGCGCTCGCGCTGCTTGTGGATCTCGTATGGGGAGGCGTTGATGACGACGAGAAGCTCTGCGCCCGCCGAGCGGGAGACTTGCGCGGCTTCCGGCTGCCAGGTGTCCTCGCACACCAGCAGTCCCAAGCGAAAGCCCCGACAGTCGGCGACCGTCGGCTGCGCCCCGGGCTCGAAGTAGCGCTTCTCGTCGAACACCTTGTAGTTGGGGAGCTCCACTTTGCGGTGGATGGCGATGAGTTCCCCGCCCGCGATCAGCGCGGCGGAGTTGTAGATGCCGGCGGGCGCATATTCCGGGAATCCCACCATCACTGCGGCGTCGGTGAGCTCACGCCGAAGGCGCGTCAGACCTGCCTCGACCTGGCGGCGAAAGCCACGGTGAAAGAGGAGGTCCTCAGGCGGATAGCCCGAGAGCGTCAGCTCGGGGAAGAGCACGAGATCCGCGCGCAGCTCACCCTTCGCGCGGCTCGCGGTGCTGATGACCCGCTCGGCGTTCCCCTGGACGTCCCCGACCAGGAGGTTCACCTGCGCCAGCGCGATCCG
>MNCZ01000025.1 GCA_001914695.1 Gammaproteobacteria bacterium 13_2_20CM_66_19
ATGGGCCTCCTTGGCTGCTGAGAACGGGTTAGAAAAAGCCAAGACTCTGGCAGATGCCTTACGTTCCGGACTCGCGCCTGGGTCGGAGAAGATTGCTGCAGACATCGAGGCCCAATTCGGCAACGCAGTGCTTGATGCGCAGCTCAATCCGAAGATCATCGAGAGTGCCGAGCATGAGGACCACACGCGCTGCCGTGCCGTTCATGCGTATCTGCCGCCTTATCCACAAGACGCCGAGGATCGCGGCATTCAGGGTCAGGTCTATGTGGAATTTTCAGTAATGCCCGACGGACGCAGCCGCAACCCACGCATTATCCTTGCCGTTCCCCAGGGTACATTCGAACGATCGGTTCGCGATGGCCTGTTGCACAGCGAGTTTGTATCGGCCCCCGCGGAGCGGTCGCCGATTCAGTGCACCATGTTCTACCGATTTGTGATGGAGGGTGCTGTCGGTTACTCCAGGCTGGACGCGTTCGTGGACGAGACGCTCGCGCACGCAAGAGCAGGCGATCCGAGAGCGCAGATGCTGTATGGCATGCTCTTGGTCGGATTGCCCCAGCTCAACAAGCCGCGCAGCCAAGCGCTACCATGGTTTCTCAAATCAGCCCAGGCAGGTATGCCGGTGGCCCAGTACCAGGTGGGTTATAGCCTGCTCAAGGGCTGGGGCTGCAACTGCGAGGAGAACAAGGGCCTCCACTGGTTGCGTCGGGCGGCTCAGGCGGGGCAACCGGATGCCGAGGTCACATTGGCGATGTATGCCTTGAAGGGAAGCCCCGACCAGGAGCGGTTGAGACAGGCAAGACTGTGGCTCGAACAGGCGGCTGCTGACGGAAGCCACGATGGCAAACTGTATCTTTCCGCACTGCTTGCCACGGCTTCCGAGGCGGAGGGGGGTGATCCACGGCGTGCCTTGACGCTGCTCGCCGAGGTGTTTCGCGGCGTCAAGGATGATCCGACGGCGTTTGAAATCCGGGCAGCAGCGCAGGCCAGTGCCGGTGAGTTCAGGGAAGCGGTTCAGAGCGAGCGCCAGGCCGTCGCCATGGCGCAGAGACTCAAGTGGGACGTGACTTCACTCAATGAGCGTCTCACCCACTACATGGGGAACCAGCCGTGGCGTGGAGGCCTGTTGGATTTCTAGGGATTGCTCGACAGGCCGTCAACAAATTCTCTCAAGGAGTGCTCGTTCCCGGATCGAAGAGACTCTGTCTCCGCGCGGTCACCGAGGTTTCGGCCGGTCGGTAGCCTTGTAGGCGATGGGCGTCAATGAAGGCCTTCAACGCAGGCGTAGGGCGCCTCGCGACCTCATCCAGAAGCAGCGCGTTTCTGAACCGGCCGAGCGCCAGATAGAGCTGATAGCTTCGGGGAACCGAAATGCCGTACTCCTCCAGCGATTGCCGACCGGTGTTGACTTGGCGGAGCTGTTCCGGACCCGTTGTCCCGATCCGGCCATAGTAGTCGTCGCGTAATCGGGTCGCTTCAGCGGTCACCTCAGCTGCAGGCATTTGCGCGATCTGCTGCAGGTTGCTGCGCTGCTGCGGCGTCACGAGCTCGATCCGGCCGACCATGACGCGGGTGATCTGCGCGTGTCCGGACACACTGAGCGGCAAATACAAGTCCGTCCACGCTCGCGGCACGAGGAAGAAGACCCGCATGCCCGCGCTCTTGAAGTACGATAGTTCCCAGGTGTCGAGCAGCGCCTGCGCTTCGTCATCGAAGAGTCCCTCCGCCACGAGAGCACGGTGCAGAGAACTCCTGAGTCGTTCGCGATTAGCCTCGTTGTACTCGCGCGGCGCGAAGTCGCCGGAGACTCGGAGCAGCACCTTGTCCGTGCCGGTGCCGCCTAGTCTCAATGCCGGCAGCATTCGGAAGGCCACGGCCCCATAGGCATCGACATCCACCAGCCAGGCCGATTTGACTTCCAGTGACTCCCTGCCGGCAAGCTCGCGCGGCAGGTGGCTGCGTAGAACAAGCTCCGCCGTGACCGCGTTCCGTGCGACCGCAATCGGCGCATCGATGTGGCCCACTCCTCGGTAAAACAAGAATCTTTCCGCTTCGCCGCCGGGCGTCCTCACGGAGCCTGCCCGCACGCCGCGCGGTGCGGTCCAGACATGCTCGTTACTCGGCGGCCCGTTCTCATCACCGCCGACGTCCAGACTGTTCCAAGCCAGGGTGCTCACGGTGTCGGAACGCAACGGTCCAAACCCACCTGGGTCCTTGCTCACTCCAGGGGCATCGGCGAGTGCATTCGGATAGAACTCGGTGAGCCAGCCGCCACGAAAGCGTGCCGTCACACTCACCTCCGGGATGCGCGTCCAAGCGCCGGGCAGATGAAAATAGAGCACCGGTGTCTCGAGCCGAAGGGTGACATCCGGGTGACAGCTGGGCGCACCCTGGAAAAAGTTCGCCGGAACCTCAGTAGGGCTGAGCAGCAGCCAGTCAGTGAGCCGATGTACAAATCGCGGGACCGGCTCATCGTCCGTGTTGATGCCGCCGATCGCTTGGCCCGCTTCGTTCTGTAAAGATGTGAACGTGCCCCACTCATGAACGATCAAAGGCTCAGGGGTTGGTTGAGCCTGTAGATTGGCGAGGTGCAGCGGGATGGCGAGCAGCAAAGACAATTGAAGGGCTTTTCGTCGCATCGAGTCCCTCCAACGGACGCCAGCGCATTATAGTCCGCATCCTCATCGACGGACGCGGTGGAAGTCGGCGAAGCTCAAGCCTGTGAGGTTGCACTCGACCCAGGGCAGCGCGCTGGCGCGCGCCATGCCGCGTGCTGAAATTCCACCATTGATCGGTGGAATTTCATGGTATGCGATGGGCCCGGTAGGATTCGAACCTACGACCAAGGGATTCACTTGCCCCGGCGTTTCCGCCGGGAGTGGACTATCTCTTCACCCGTGCGCTCGAGGCTGCGCGTGTGGGTGCGGGATGCTCCAAGCCTGTCATCAAGGGCACTCGAGCCCTCAGGTAGTCTCTGCACCTTCCGCCGGTGTACCGGCGGCTCGGCTCAGGATTGCCATGGGAGATGATCCCGAAGGTTTCCCTGAATTCATCCCGTCCACTTCGCGCGTTTCCGCGCGAAGGCACCTCGTCGATGAGTCCCCTGCACTAACCGCTGTGCTACAGGCCCAACCGCGGCGGATTGTAGCAGCCGCCCGCGGCGCGGCGGCCGCGGCGAGTGCCGCTCGCGACTGCGGTCCGGGAACGTGCTGGGGCGGTTTTCCGGGGCAGCCGCCGAGCGCGATCGCAGCGGAAACGACCACGGCCGTCACCAAAAGCGACCTCATGGCAGGACCCTCTTGCCATCGCTGCCCGCAACGTTAGCATGGCCCTCCCGCTGCGGATACGCCATGCCGATATCCGTCCGCGGGCGTGCTGCTCAGCTAAGGAGATGGATATGAAGCTGTACTTTCTTACGGGTGCCTGTTCGCTGGCGTCGAACATCGCGCTGCGCGACGCAGGACTCAAATTCGAGCTCGTCAAGGTCGATCGGAACACGAGGAAAGCCGCCGACGGCCTCGATTTCACCGAGGTGAACCCCAAGGGCTACGTGCCGGCGCTCACGCTCGACAATGGCGAAGTGTTGACGGAGAACGTCGCGGTGTTGCAGTACATCGCCGACCGTAATCCGGGAGCGAAGCTGGCGCCCGCCGCGGGTACGATGGAGCGCTATCGCCTGATGGAGTGGTTGAGCTTCATCAACTCGGAGATCCACAAGAGCTTCTCGCCGCTGTTCCGCCAGGACGCTCCCGAGGGCGCGAAGCAGTACGCGCGCAAGAACATCGAGACGCGCCTCGAGTACCTGCAGCGCGCACTCGGCACGAAGAAATTTCTGATGGGCGCAGAGTACACGGTCGCGGATGCTTACCTCTTCACCGTGCTCAGCTGGGCGCGCCACGTCGAGGTCGACCTCGGCCGCTGGCCGCAGGTGAAGCGCTACATGGACGGCATCGGCGCCCGGCCGAACGTCATCGAGGCACTCAAGTCCGAGGGGCTGCAGAAATAGCCCGAGCGATTCGCACCGCGGACCAGCCTGGCGGGAGGGACGCCGGCGGTTTGCTGATACCATCGGCGGCAAGCGGCTTTGCACGTGAGGGGACGCAATGGCTACGAAACTCAACAAGCAGCTGAAACGCGAGATCGACGTGGAGGGCAAGCCTTTCATGGTGACGCTCTCTCCGGAAGGACTGAAGCTCACCGAGAAGGGCAAGCGCCTCGGACGTGAGCTCACCTGGAAGGATCTCGTCAGCGGCGATGCCGCGTTGGCGGCGGCTCTCAACGCCTCCGTCAGCCAGGGGAATTAGGGACGGCCGCACGGCGATGACCCAGGAGAGCCTGCGGGAGCTGCTCGCCCGGCTGCACGAGCGCCTCGGCGGCAGCGCTACGCTCGACCGCGAGTCGCGCGCACTGCTCGGCACGGTGATGCGCGACATCGAGCGGGCGCTCGCGCCGGGCGCGGGGCTTGAGGCCGACGCGGCGGCGCTGATGCCGGCGGCGGCACATGCGCCGCGCCTGGAATCGCTCGCGGTGCGGTTCGAAGCCGGGCACCCGGGGCTTGCGGAGCTGCTGCGCGAGCTGATCGACGCCCTGGGCAAAGCAGGGATTTAGTCGTCCATCAGAAAACTACGCAGCTGTTCGCTGCGGCTCGGGTGGCGGAGCTTGCGCAACGCCTTGGCCTCGATCTGGCGGATGCGCTCGCGGGTGACATCGAACTGCTTGCCGACCTCCTCGAGAGTGTGGTCGGTGTTCATGTCGATGCCGAAGCGCATGCGCAGCACCTTCGCCTCGCGTGGCGTGAGCTGCGCCAGCACCGAATGAGTCGTCTCGCGCAGTGATTCCATCGTGGCCTGATCGATCGGCGAGGCGACGGAGGTGTCCTCGATGAAGTCGCCCAGATGCGAGTCCTCGTCGTCGCCGATGGGCGTCTCCATGGAGATCGGCTCCTTGGCGATCTTGAGGACCTTGCGCACCTTGTCCTCCGGCATCTCCATGCGCACCGCCAGCTCCTCCGGGGTGGGCTCGCGGCCCATCTCCTGGAGCATCTGCCGCGAGATGCGGTTGAGCTTGTTGATGGTCTCGATCATGTGGACCGGGATGCGGATGGTGCGCGCCTGGTCGGCGATCGAGCGCGTGATCGCCTGGCGGATCCACCAGGTCGCGTAGGTGCTGAACTTGTAGCCGCGGCGGTACTCGAACTTGTCCACCGCCTTCATCAACCCGATGTTGCCCTCCTGGATGAGGTCGAGGAACTGCAGGCCGCGGTTGGTGTACTTCTTGGCGATCGAGATGACCAGGCGCAGGTTGGCCTCGACCATTTCTTTCTTTGCGCGGCGCGCCTTGGCCTCACCGATCGACACCTCGCGGTTGACTTCCTTCACGTCGTTGATCGAGAGGTGATAGACGGTCTCGAGCTGCTCGAGCTTCCTCTGCCGCCGCTCGATCTCCTCCTTGAACCTCCCGAGCGGCCCCGAGTATTTCTTGCCGGCCTTGATGTGCCGCGCCAGCCAGCGTGAGTTGGTCTCGTTCTTGGGGAACGAGGCGATGAAGTCCTTGCGCGGCATGCCGGCGTCGCGCACCGCGATGATCATGATCTCCTTCTCGAGCTGGCGGATCTCCGCCACGTGCGTGCGCAGGTTGAGGATCAGCGCATCGAACATGCGCGGCGACAGGCGCAGCTCCATGAACTGATCCGCCAGGCGCTTGCGCTGGCGCAGCGTCTTCGGATCGCGCGCGCCGAGCTTGGCGATCGAGACGAGCACCTGGGCGTAGAGCTTCGCGATCGCCGCGAAGCGCGCCGCGGCCTCGGCGGGATCCGGGCCGGTGTCGATGGCTTCCTCTTCGCTCTCGGCGTCCCCGTCGGTTTCCTCCTCGTCGTCGTTCTTCTCCGCCGCGGTGGGGAGCTCCACCTTGGTCGGGTTCTGCGGCTGGGCGATGACGTCGGGCGCGTTCGGATCGATGAAGCCGACGATCACATCCACCAGGCGCGCTTGGCCCGCCTTCACCGGCTCGTAGGCGCGCAGCAGGAAGTCATACGTGGGCGGGTACATCGCGAGCGCGCTGCGCACCGCGTCCAGCCCCTCTTCGATGCGCTTGGCGATGCGGATCTCGCCCTCGCGCGTCAGCAGCTCCACGGTCCCCATCTCGCGCATGTACATGCGCACCGGATCGGTGGTGCGGCCGAGCTCGGCATCGAGCGCGGCGAGCGCGGCCGCGGCTTCCTCGATGGCTTCCTCGTCGGCGGGCGCGGATGGCTCGCTCGCGAGCAGCGCCTCGGTGTCCGGTGCCTTCTCGTACACCGGAATGCCCATGTCGTTGATGGTGTTGACGATGTCCTCGATCTGCTCCGGATCGACGATCTCGGACGGCAGGTGATCGTTCACCTGGGCGTAGGTGAGGTAGCCCTGCTCCTTGCCGCGCGCGATCAGCAGCTTCAGCTGTGACTGCCGGTCCTCCGGCATGACCGGAACGCGCCGCTCGAGGGCGACCGGCCGCTTGTCGGCCGCCACCTTGAGGCCGGCCGGACGGGCGTCCGCCGGACGCGCACTGTCGTTCAGCTTCGGGTGGGCGAGTGAGGCTCGTGCACCCGCCGCGGGCTTCTTCGGGAGCGGCCCGTTCCGGGGCCGCTCCCGCTCGCGCAGGCTCGCGAGCGCGGCGACCGCCTTGTCCGAGGCGGGTCTCATCGGCTTGCCCGAGTGAGCGGGCGAGCGCTTCTTGTGCGTGTGTGCGGTCTGGGGCTTGTGCTTGCGTGTCATGTGTCGGGGGGCGCGTTGCGGGCCGGATCCACCCTATGTGCTGCCGCCGGCCGGGCAGCTCAAGGGGGTCAGGACAAAGCCCGCAATTCTATTTGACAAGGGCCTGAACACCAAATTGAAAGTCAGCCCCCTCGGGCGTCACGGTGGCGGAGTCTCATGATAAGTCTATGAAACTCCTCAAGTTCCTGCGGTGCCAGGCTGCCCGTTCGGCTCTTGGCCTCGAGGGCCTCCAGGCGCCGCCCCGCCGCCTGATCCGCCAGCTTCACGAGTGCCCCCCGCAGCTCGCCGGCCGCAACGGCGGCGTCTGTAATGACTTCCTCGCGCTCGAGGAGTTTCTGCAGCCATTCCGCCCCCTCGCGCCCCGTCCAGCGCTCGATGACCTGCGCGGGGATCTGCGCCGGCTGTTCGCGCAGGTTGTCGAGGAGCTCCCGCAGCAGTCCCATACCCGCCTCCTCGCTCGCCTCGAGTCCGGCGCGCTCCTCAGGGCTCACTTCGCCAGCGATCGCCGGGTAGCGCAGGAGCCTCACGATCGCCTGACGCACGAGGCTGCCGCGCCCCGCGCCGGTCGCAGAGTGCGAGGCGGCGCGCGCTGCCGCCGTGCGCGCCGCCGGCGCCGCCTGCCCCGCGGGCGTGGGACCGCGGCCCGAAGCCCACAGCTCGTCGAGACGCGCAGGGGCGAGGCCCACGACTTCCGCGAGCCGCTCGAGGAGCAGCTCGCGGTAAACGCCTTCCGGGACTTTCGCGAACAGCGGGCGCGCGCTCTCGGCAAAGCGCGCGCGACCGTCGGCGTGAGCAAGTTCGCTCTGCTCCGACAACTCCCGCACCAGGTACTCCGACAGCGGCAGCGCGCCCTGCAGACGCTGCTCGAACGCCTCCCGTCCCTCTGCACCGACCAGCGTGTCGGGATCGTGACCCTCCGGCAGGAACAGGAACCGGATCTCGCGTCCCTCGCGCGCCTCGGGCAGCGCTTGCTGGAGCGCGCGCCAGGCCGCCGCGCGGCCCGCGCGATCGCCGTCGAAGGCGAACACCACCGCGGGCACCAGGCGAAAGATGCGGCGGAAGTGCTCGGGTGTGGTCGCGGTGCCGAGCGTGGCGAGGGCGTAGTCGACCCCGGCCTGGTGCAGCCGCACGACGTCCATATAGCCCTCGACGACCACCACTCGTGTGAGGCTGGGACGCGAGCGGCGCGTCTCGTAGATGCCGTAGAGCTCGCGCCCCTTGTGAAACAGCACGGTCTCGGGCGAGTTCAGGTACTTGGGCTCGCCGGCATCGATGATGCGCCCGCCGAAGCCGAGCACGCGCCCGCGCGCATCACGGATGGGAAACATGATGCGGTCGCGGAACCGGTCGTAGTGGCGCTCGCTCCCCTGCGTCGGGCCCCGCTCGCGCTCGACGATCAGGCCGGCGTCGGCGAGGCGCTGGCGATCGGCGTCCGAGGCGCCGAAGCGGCGCAGCACCTCGTTCCAGGAGTTGGGCGCGTAGCCGATCGCGAAGCGCTCGATGGTCTCGGCGGCAAGTCCCCGCTCGGCGAGATAGTCGCGGGCGCGTGCTTCGCGCGCGAGACACTGCGCGTAGCAGGCCGCGACGCGCGCCATCAGCTCGTAGAGCGGCTCGTCGGAGCGGCGGGCGGCGCCGCTGCCGGCCGTGATCTCCCGCGGAATCTCGAGCCCGAGGCGCGTGGCGAGCTCCTCGACCGCCTCGGGGAAGGCCATGTGGTCGTAATCCATGAGGAAGCCGAGCACCGTGCCGTGCTTGCCGCAGCCGAAGCAGTGGTAGAACTGCTTGTCCGGGCTCACCGAGAAAGAGGGGGTCTTCTCGTCGTGGAACGGGCAGCAGGCCTTGTATTCGCGCCCGGCCTTCTTCAGCGGCACGCGGGCGCCGATGATCTCCACGATGTCGGCGCGGGCGATCAGCTCGTCGATGAAGTTCTGGGGGATGCGTCCCAAGTGCTGCGAGCCACGGCCGCGCCGCGCGAAGGGTCAGCTGAGTTTCTGTTTGATCCGCGCGCTGACTGCGCCCAGCTCGGCGCGACCCTGGGCCTTCGGCTTCACGGCCGCCATGACCCTGCCCATGTCCTTGATCGAGGCCGCTCCGGTCGCGGCGATCGCCTCGCCGATCAGCGCATCGATCTCGGCGTCGCTGAGTGGAGCCGGCATATAGCCCTTGAGCACGGCGATCTCGGCGGTCTCCTTCGCCACGAGGTCGGCACGCCCGCCGCTCTCGAACTGCGGGATGGCCTCGCGGCGCTGCTTGATCATCTTCTCCAGCACCGCGAGCACCTGGGCGTCGTCGAGCGTCGTGCGCTCGTCGACCTCGCGCTGCTTGATCGCGGCCAGCGCCAGCCGGATGGTTGCGAGCCGCTCCTTGTCGCCGGCCCGCATCGCGCTCTTCATGTCCTCGGTGATGCGTTCCCTGAGCGCCATTGCGTGCGCCGCGCCACTAACGGGAGTTGCGCATGCCGTCGCGCGACACACGCTTCATGTGGCGCTTGATGGCCGCGGCCTTCTTGCGCTTGCGCTCCTGGGTGGGCTTTTCGTAGAACTCGCGCCGGCGCAGCTCGGTGAGAATGCCGGCCTTCTCACAGGCGCGCTTGAAGCGCCGCAGGGCGGCATCGAAGTACTCATTCTCACGAACTCGAACGCTCGGCATCGAAACCTCAAGTCGTTGATCGGGATGGGGTTCGCGCCTGACCGGCCGGACCCGAGGAG
>MNCZ01000117.1 GCA_001914695.1 Gammaproteobacteria bacterium 13_2_20CM_66_19
CTCTTCAACGTGCGCATCAGTGCCAGCGACAATGTGTACGTGACGCTCGCTCGTGGACTGGAGGGGAGTTCTCCAGCGGTTCAATTTCGGGACTGGATTCTCGGCAAACCGGCGGGGTAGATACAGGAGAGGCTCCTTTGGGTATCGGTCTATGGGGGTCACCAGGCCGGCTGAGCGGGCATGTTGGCGTGGCCTCGGTTCAAGTAGACTTCCCTGCATGAACAGTTCGACACCCGTCGCGCCTGGCGGAGCGCGAGCGCCGAAGCTCTCCCACGCCCTCGTGGAGCCCTTTCGCGCGCGGATTGCCTCCGGTGAGCTGAAGCCCGGAGATACGCTGCCGCCGGAATCGGAGCTCCTGCAGCAACTGCGCGTGTCACGACCCACGCTCCGACAGGCGTTGCGCGTGCTGGAATCCGAGTCCCTGATCCAGCTTGGCAAGGGTGCGCGCACCGGCGCGACGGTGTTGCAGCCCAGCGGGGTGCAGCCAATCGCACGGCACAGTGGTCGCCCCGCTGTTGGCCCAGCAGATGGGGGAGGAAATCGGCGTTCGTCGTGCCAAGAACGAGCGGCCCGGGACCGGCGTGCGCTATTTGCCTTGGTTACTGCATGGTCGCGCGGAGCCGTAAAACTGCAACGACCACGCCGGTTATGCTAAAAGCCAGCCCGAGCGCAAGGGGGCCGAGGAGTGCGACGAGTCGCAGGTTCGGATTAGCAGCCAGGCCGGGAAACTTGAACGTGTGCAAGGCGTAATAGAGCCACGCGTAGGTTTTGCGGCGCGCGTCCATGACGGCGACAAATCGCCCAGACACTTGATCGACGTATACATCCATGGGCCGCCGCCCGGCCACATGGATGAGTCGCGTACCCGCGGTTACTCCCTCGGACAAGGGGTAAAGACTGTCCTGACGAACTTCGCCACGATCTTCGATTCGTTGTCCCGGCCACGCGGCGCGTACGCCGCCAATTAGCCATGGCACCGGTATCTGGCTTAAGGATTCACCGTCCGTTGCGTCAAGCCACGAGACGCGGGCCGCCAGGCCCGCCCCCCGTGCGACCAAGAAGGGTCTGCTGTTGATAGCACGGAATAGGATTTCGGTTGCGTCCCCACATGCTCGAATTCTTGACAGAGGCACTTCTTGAACAATGGATTCGAGAGATCTGCCTTGACCGCGAGACTCTTGTTCGCCGCTCGGCTTACCGCGGGGAAACAAACGTCCGTGGTCCATTGATAGCCAGCCACTGACAATCCAGGTGACAACGAAGGTCCCTGCGAACAAGCCGAGGCGGTGATGCCAACCGAGCCAGTTTCGGAACGGCGTTAGTCCCCGGCGGCGCGCACGACGCGCATCCGCAAAGCGGATCCAGCCCAGGAGTACTCCCGCTGCTGTTGAAAGGACTGCGGTCAATGAAACCCACCAGACGACTCGATCCCAAATGCTCCAGTGGATGCGAAGAGGACCAAAGTAAATCCAGTGAATGTTGGCGCCTAGCCAGTTCCAGATACGCTGCGAGGCTGTCGTAAGCTGCAGCACTTCCCCCGTCCGAGCCGAAACGTATACCTGCGTGCCGGCGGTATCCGCAAACGTCACGCGGTAGAAAGGTCGGTATGGATCGTACTCTTGCGCGACCGTCCACTGGTCGTACGTCAACGGTCCTTCGATGCGTATCGGGATCGCCCTCTGGAACGTTAACGCAACCTGTCGCGCTTCGCCGCTCGACAATGTCAGTGGCAGACCGGTCTCCGCACTCGCCGCCACCGCGTCACTGTCTCCCGACTCGAGAACATAAGCGGGACGTCCCGCCATGTCCACCAAACGCATCTGTTTCGCCGTGGGATCAAGCGCGAGAACGGCTAGCGGAGTGACACGAACTCTCGAGACATCAATCTTGGCGCTGCGCTCGAGGCGTTCGACACTGGACAACTCGGGATATGGTACAAAATGAAGCACGACCCCGCTGGCGAACCACAAAGCGATCAATAGACAGAGCCCAACGCCAGCCCATCGGTGGAACAGCGCGCACCATCGCAGAGCGATGTGTGCAGTGCGCCGGAAGCTAGAACTTTCCAACGAGGCTGACCGCGAAATTCCGCGGCTCTCCGAGCATTACTTCCGAGGGGTAGTAGACGTCTGCCCATTGGGCGTATGCCTTGTCTAATGCATTGTTGAGTCGTGCGGTCAGCAGCAGATTCGCCGTCAGCTTGTAGGATGCGTAAACGTCTACCAGCGCGTAGTCCAAGAGGACGATTGAATTTTGTGTATTCGCGTAACGCCGCCCGACGTAGCGAGCGCCACCACCTACCTCAAGCGGCAGTCCTGCCACGTCGTGATAGCTCGTCCAGAGATTCCCCGTCCAACGCGGAATGTCTGCCGGCTGATGACCAGTGGCATCCAAGCCGGTATTTGTGTCAATGAAATATCCATAGTATGAGTCCGTGTACGCAGCATTGGCACTCACCGTCCAATTTCGAGCGAGCTTAATATCGCCTGACAGTTCCACCCCACGCGACTTCTGATCCCCAATGTTGCTCACAGTGTTGATTGCCGTTTGCGTAAGAATATTTTTGCGGTCGATTGAATAGAGCGCGATCGTTCCATCTGCACTTTTGTCCGGAGTCTGCGCCTTGACCCCGACCTCGATCTGACTCGAGTGCGCCATCGAGAAGTTTTCATCGGAGTTAACCAGGATGATATCGGTCCCCACTGGATCCGCACCAGTGGTCCATGAAACGTACGGCGTCACGCTCTCATTCAGCTTGTAAACCGCCCCGACGCGGTAGTTTCCAGATTTGAACGTCTTTGTGAAACTGCTTGTCGGATCAAATATCCCATTCACATCGTAATTACGCCGATCCAGCGCCAGCTGATCATAGCGACCACCCGTAACTAGCTTAAGTTTGGGCGTTAGATCGAGGGCATCCTCAAAAAACACGGCGTAGTCATTCCAGCGAGTCGGACTTTGGCGAGGCTGAATCGGCCCGAATTGGCCAGGCGATGGGTTGAACGGGTCAACGCTGTCGCCGTTGGGAAATCCACGACTGCGAACGAAGTTAAGATGGCTATAGTCCGCGCCCAACACAACAGTGTTCGGCAACCCGAGGAGCTTACCGCGCACTGTCCCATCGACCTGATCCCCGTAAAGGTTCTGACGGTGGAACACAAAAAATCGATCGCGATCGATCAGTTGCGTTACGGGATCGAACGTATAGGTTTCCGCATCGATCCAGTGCCGGTGGGCGTGAAAGTAGTAGGTGAAGTTTTGGATCGTCAGATTTTCTGTCGGGCGCCATTTCAACAGCAGTTGTGGCCAATACTGCGACGAGTCAATGCTAGAGTCGGCCACGTTGTAATTCACAAAGCGCATCCGCTCATCAATGGCAAGACCGGATGCCCGATCGATCACACCGCTTAGCGGGTGGGTCGCGAACGACAACGGCACAAACGGGGTACCAAAGTAGCGCGACGGGTTGTCTTCGAGGTAGTCCAATGTGATTTGCACATCAAGCGTCGCGGAC
Source organism: Gammaproteobacteria bacterium 13_2_20CM_66_19 (assembly GCA_001914695.1). Classification (GTDB taxonomy): domain Bacteria; phylum Pseudomonadota; class Gammaproteobacteria; order Steroidobacterales; family Steroidobacteraceae; genus 13-2-20CM-66-19. The sequence goes on from MNCZ01000117.1 coordinate 3,515, forward strand.
ACGCGCCATAGTGCCGTTGCAGTGACATTGGTTGAATTGGCCGATGCTCCTGCGACGTAGCCGTCAGTAGAGGTACGGCTCACATCGGCGCGAATCGCCACAGCGTCACTGAAGTGGGTCGTGCCACCGATGCCCAGGTTCCTATTGCCAAATGATCCTGCTGAGGTCAAGAAATCGAGGCGCGACGCATCAAAGCGCGGTCCCTTGCTGACGACATTTACGGCGCCCGCCACGGCGCCCTGTCCGTACAAAACGGAGGCGGGCCCCTTGAGAATCTCGACGCTCGCCAAATTGAACGTATTTTGGGGCCGGTTGGTAATGTTCGCGGGCCCAATGTAAAGGCCGTTATAGAGACTCACTATCTGGTCGCCAGTGAACCCGCGCATGGAAAACTGTTCAAGGTCGCCGGGTGAACCGCCCGACGTCACGCCGGGTAAGCTGTCCGCCGCCTCCTCCACGCTGGAGAACCCTCTTCCGAGCATTTCGTCAGAATCAATAACGTCAAGAGATCCTGGTGTTTCGAGCGCGCTTAGGCCCAAACGACTCCCTGTTGGCGTAAATTGCTCGAGCGATCGCACCTTTGACGCCGTGACTGTCACCTCCTCCAATTGAGTTTGCGTATCAGTGGAGGCAGCGCTCTTTACTTCTGGGGATGAAGTAACTACCGTTTGCGCCCCGAGCGGGAGCGACGCGCCACAAGCTGCGAGTACCAAGCAAAGGCCGATTAGCTTCACGATGACTCCCCTTGTCCACGTAAGAATTGATTCCCCGGTCAAACACCGCGCTAGCCATCCTTCTATTAGGATGGCGCCTGTACCACGGCCGGGTCGGGGGGCGAGTGCCTTACCGGCATCGGCCCCTCCTCGCTTGATTGAGACGGAAGCAGTCGCGCGGAATTCAGAATAAACGCGAGCTCGGATGCCACGTGAATGAAGGCCGCGAACAACGGGTTGAGGAGACCGAACGCTGCAAGGCCGATGCCGACCGCGTCCACTCCAATCGTGCCAACAAAATTAGCCCTGATGATTCTGCGCGTGCGGTGCGCGATGCTCAGTGTCTCGGCAAATTTCACCAAATCGTTCCCGAGTAGCACGACATCTGCGCTCTCGCGCGCGACATCGGTACCCGAGCCCATTGCCACGCCTACCTGGGCTTCGATCAACGCCGGCGCGTCATTGATCCCATCCCCGACCATCGCCACAGTGCGTCCTTCAGCGACCAGCTCCCTGATGCGCATTCGCTTGTCTTCGGGCAGCAAATCGGCTGCGACCTCGGAAATGCCGAGGTCCCGGGCAATTACGCTGGCAACGGCTTGCGCGTCACCGGTCAGGAGAATCGTCTTAATTCCCATCGAGTGGATCGCTTTGATCGCGGAAGCCGCCTCCGCGCGAACCGTGTCGGCGATTGCGATCGCGCCGAGCAACTTGCCGCCCCGTGCCACGAAGACCTCCGAGGCCTCGGGGTGACGGCCAAGCACATTGCCGGGCACTGCGATATCGTGGTCGTGCATGAGCGCTTGGTTACCGACCAGAACGAGCTCACCACCTAGCACAGCATCGATGCCGTGTCCGGGCGTGTAGCCGAATCGCTCTGGCTCCTTGAGAATGCTTTCGAGGGCTCTGGCCTGCGCGACGATCGTCTTGCCCAGCGGATGCTCTGAGCGAAGCTCCGCCGATGCAGCGGTAGCCAGGAGCCCGGCGGCGTCGACTCCCCCCATGGGAATGAGGGCACGGATCTCCGGCTTGCCGTATGTGAGCGTGCCGGTCTTGTCCAGCACGACCGTGTTCACCTGGCCAAGTTGCTCCAGAAACAGGCCACCTTTTATGATCGCGCCGGCGCGCGCCGCACGACCGATAGCGCCGAGAATCGCGAGCGGCGTGCCGGCCGCGATACCGCACGCACCCGCCACGATGACCACCGAGATCGTCGAGCGGATGTCGCGCGTCAGCAGATAGGTCAATGCCGCGGCCCCGAGCGCGAAATAAACGAGATACCCCGCTAGGCGATCCGCAAGGCGTTGAACCGGAGCGCGCGAACGCTCGGCTTGCTCCACCGCCTCGATGATCTTGCCGTAACTCGTATCCCGGCCAATCCGCTCGGCGCGGATTTCAAGCGCGCCGGACTGATTGATGGAGCCGGCGAACACGGGCGAGCCAGCTGTCTTCTCGAGCGGCATCGATTCGCCGGTAATGCGGGCTTGATCGACGAATGAGTGACCGGCGATTACCGTGCCATCCACCGGGATTCGTCCGCCGGGGTTCACCAGAACGGCATCGCCGACGGCAAGTGCGTCGGTATCCACCTCCGCAACGGCTCCCCCGCGGCGGACGGACACCGCGCGGGGCAAAAAGTCCAGCAGATCACGGATCGCGCGCCGCCCCCGAGACACGGTCATGCCCTCCAGCACCTCCGCGATCAACACGAACAGGGTGATTACGAGCGCGGTGAAGAATTCCGAAATGGCGGCGGCCGCGATGATGGCGATCGACATGGACAGTTCCATGGTCATTCGCTTTGCGACGAGGTTCTCCACCGCCTCCTTGAAGATGGGCCAGCCGCCTATGGCCAAGCCCAGCATGCCGATGAGGCTGATAGCCGGGAATGGCTCCCATAGGCGCCACCAAACAGCCGCCGCCGCTACGGCCACAAGACCTATGCGCAGCGTCTCAGCCCATTCCCATGCGTGGTCGTGACCTTCGTTATGCTCGTGACTTTCCCCATGACCTTGATCAAGGGCGTTCGCATCGTGTCCGTGGGCGGCCGGAACGGTCGTGCGTTGGAGCGCTTGCTCCGCCAAGTCGGAAAACACGTCGTCCCGCGTGCTCATAAATAGCTCCCGGTCCAAGTCAATCAACGTTATTACCGCAGGTAGGCCCGAACGATCTCGACAAGCTCGTCGGCGCCTTTGGTGCGACTGGCGTTGCTGGTGATGGACGGACTTGCGACATGGGTGCGCAGATGCTCCTCGATCACCTCCGTCATAAGTCCGTTCGCCGCTCCGCGGAACGCCGCGATCTGCTGCATGATCTCCGCGCAACCCTTCTCGGCCTCCAGCGCGCGCTCCAGCGCCTCCACTTGCCCGCGGATACGCCGCACACGGGCAAGTAAGCTCGCCTTATTCCTGATCGTATGGCTCATGTCCGAAAAGCCCTTATACTGTACCGGGGTATAGTAACCGCATCGGCTTCCCGGGTGAACCCCCCTTCTTGCGCACCGGAGTCTTGCAGCCTGCCTTTACTTGGGCGAGACCCAGTTCCACCGTTCGTCCCGTCACGCGCTTATAAGCGCAGGTCGTCACGGCGGGGCTTTCCGCTGCCCATTCGAGGAGTCTCATCATGCAAGCCTTCATCGGTGCGCCGCTGCTCTCGAGCAAAGAAACCCGGCCTCAAAGCAAACCGTTTGAGATATACGATTGCCGCCTCCCCGGCTTCACGTTGAGGGTGCAGCCCAGCGGCGTCCGATCCTATTACGCACGGTTCGGTCGAAATCGGCGCGTTGCATTAGGCCATGCGGGGTCGATCGAACCCGATGAGGCGCGGGAGAGGTGTCAGGTCGTCCTCGGTAATATGGCGCATGGCCGCCATCCGTTGCACGGTCTCGGCGGAACAGACGGCATCACGCTTGGAATGTTCATCGCCGACACATACACGACGTGGGTCCACGCCAGCCGTCCGCGCACAGCCGCTGACACGCTCGAGAAACTGCATCGGCACTTCAGAACGTGGTACCCAGAACCGCTCACTGCCATTACGGTTGAACGCGTTGAGGCGTGGAAGGTGCGGCGCCTGAATGAAGGCCGCAACCCCCGTGACTGTCGTGCGCGATCTCTACACGCTCTCCAGCGTGCTCAGACGCGCAGTGAAAGCCGGTGAACTGAGGGAAAATCCTGTGCGGCGCGTCGACAAGCCGCGCGTTGATCGCAGAGGCAAGGTGCGCTTTCTTGATCAGGCCGAGGAAACGCGACTGCGGCAGGCACTGAAGGCGCGCGATGAGGAAATGCGCAATCGGCGCACATTCGCCAACAACCGTCGGGAAACACGGCACGAGTGGACACGCCCTCCGCTGACTCACTTTGGCGATCACCTGACGCCCGCCGTGCTGCTATCTATGAACACGGGACTGCGGCGCGGCGAGGCCGTCAAGCTGCGTTGGAGTTCCGTGGACTTCAACCGTCAGCTTCTCACCGTCGAGGGCCGGAACGCCAAAAATCGCCAGACTCGACGTGTGCCGCTCAACGAGGAAGCCCTGAGCGTGCTGCGGAGCTGGCGTGAACAGTCCGGAACTGGAATGCGCGTCTTTGGTGTCACGATCGGATTTCAGACGGCATGGGAAAAGGTGCTTAGGCGAGCCAGGATCAGCAAATTCCGCTGGCACGATCTGCGACATCACTTCGCCTCGCGCCTCGTCCAGCAGGGCGTTCCGCTGAATACAGTGCGTGATCTACTAGGCCACGGCTCCGTCGGCATGTCGCTGCGCTATGCGCACCTTGCGCCCGATCAGCGGCGCGAAGCCGTCGCGAAACTCAATGAAAGGCCGCTTCTTACTCTCACTATGCGCCTTCAGTGGGAAGGCCTTCCGGTAGCAAGCGGCTACCGCGTTGATTCGATCGTGGTTAGGGAGGGACAGGAACTAGCCAGCCAAATTCCGCTTTCTGGGAATCTGCCGGTCTTGGAGTTGCGCTTATAAGCGCATTCGAAAATGCCTGGATTTCCAGGTTAAAAGCGAAAACGGGGCGATTCTTGCGCTTACCCTGCGCTTACGGCGGTCAGGCAATCTCGGCGCCCATCGCTATCACTCTGATCTGATTGGTGGAAAGGGAGGGACTCGAACCCTCGACCCCGGCATTATGAGTGCCGTGCTCTAACCAGCTGAGCTACCTTTCCACGAGGGCGCGCATTGTCCTCACCCGCGCCCCGGGGTGTCAAACGGCCGAGCCTGACGGAGGCCGCGTGAGCGGTCGGCTCCCCCGCCGGCACCAGCGCACCCCTCGCCCGCCCGTCCGGTCGACGCGACAGGCTGAGTACTGTCCGGTCGAGCGACTTCGTCCTAGGAATGTCGAATCCAGCGGGGCTCACACGTCGTGTGGTTGAAGCGAGGGGTTCTGACCCCCGTGACGTGGAGCGAATCATGAATCTCGTCGACATCCTGCGGCCCGCGGTGCTGGCGCTCCGAAGGCTCGGACCCTATGCGCTGCTGGAGCTCCTCGTGCCGGGCGGTACAATCCTCGCACTCTTCCTGTATCTGTACCGGCGGCGTGCGAACGCGAGCGCCAATCCGCTCAGCCGCCGGTCGATTTGCTCACCGCCTGTTCGTCGTGAAGAAGGAGAGCCGCGTGATGATGATTTCCAGGATCGCTCCGTGTCTCTGGTTCAACGGCGAAGCCGAGGACGCTGCGAAGTTCTACGTCTCAATTTTCCCGGACTCGAGGATCGACTCGGCGTCCCGCTACGACGGTGGCACACGCCTTCCCGTAGCCTTCCCGAAGGGGACGGCGCTGATGGTCGAGTTCACGCTCGCGGGCCAGCGCTTCCAGGCATTGAATGGCGGTCCGCAGTTCAAGCACTCCGAAGCCATTTCGCTCTCGGTCTCGTGCCGCGATGCGAAGGATGTCGATCACTACTGGAGTGCGCTCACCGCCAAGGGCGGCGCCGAGGGCCCGTGCGGCTGGTGCAAGGATCGCTTCGGCGTGTCATGGCAGGTCGTGCCGGAGGGCCTGGGTGAGCTGCTGTCGGACCCCGACCCGGGCCGCGCGGGTCGCGCCATGGAAGCGATGCTCAAGATGAAAAAGCTCGATCTTGCCGCCATGCGCCAGGCTGCCGAGGGCCGGTGATCGAAGCACGCCTGGACGATGCATGCCTGAATTTACCGTTCAGTCGCTTCTGACGACTCCCTGCGTCGCGGTCCAGGACGTGGGCTGCTCGGGCGGTCATCGACACCCCGATGCGGAAGAGCACGCGAGCGCGACGCACCTCGTTTTCTCCTATCGCGGTGCCTTCGTGCGACATCTCGGGCGCGATGAGGCGGTGGCCGAGGCGAATCAGGTGCTCTTCTTCAACGCCTTCGAAGGCTACCGCGTCAGCCATCCGGTGCCCGGCGGCGATGCGAGCCTCGACCTGGTGGTTGACGAAGCGACGCTCCGTGAGCTCGCGCCGTCCGCCCTGCTCAAGGACGGTGCGGATCTTGAGTTTCGCGTGCAGCGGCTACGGATCGATCCGCGCGCGCAGGCACTGGTTGCACTCCTCAGGCACGGCCTGCACGCGGGTACCGCCGAGCCTCTCGAAGCGGAGAGCGTCGCGCTGACGCTCGTGGGGCGGGGGCTCGGCCCGCGCAGCGCCCGGGCCGCGAGAGGGAGCTTCGCACGCCGGCGTCTCGTCGACCGCGCGAAGCTCGTGCTCGCAGCCGACCTCTCGAGGCGCTGGACGCTCGCCGAGGTGGCCGCCGAGGTCGGCGGCTCGCCCGTCTATCTGACGCAGGCATTCCAGCAGGTGGAGGGTCTCCCGCTCTATCGCTACCAGCTGCATCTCCGGCTGGCGCGCGCACTGGACCTGCTCGGAACATACGAGGACTTGAGCGCACTCAGCCTCGATCTTGGCTTCTCCAGCCACAGCCATTTCAGCGCCGCATTCCAGCGCATCTACGGCCGCACGCCCTCCGAGTTCCGCCGCTCGCTGCAGCGCTGCACGCCGGCAGCACCCGATCGCTAAAGATTCTGACAGCGCTCCCCAGCGCAGCGTGGCTTACTCATCGCTCCCGGAATGCGGGGGATCCATTCGGAGAGCGGTGTCATGACAGAGAAGACCTGTGCGGCTTGCGACTGCAAGCTGGATGCAAACTCCATCAAGTTGAAGATCGGCGGCAAGACGGTTGAGGTGTGCTGCGAGGACTGCGCGCGCAAGCTCAAGGAGACGCAGAGCTTCACGCCGGCGCCGCGGGGGGAGTGAGCCATGCACGGCAACGGAGCATCGGCGGCCCGGCACAGCGTTGAGACGGCCTCGGGATGCATCAGCTACACCGAACAGGGCGCGGGGCCGGTCGCGCTCTTCGTCCATGGGGTGCTGTTGAACGGCCATCTCTGGCGCCAGCAGCTCTCGCAGTTGTCCGACACGCGCCGCTGCATCGCGGTGGATCTCCTGGCGCATGGTGAGACCGAGATCGCGCCGGGCCAGGACGTGTCGGTGACGGCGAATGCGCTGATGCTCGAGTCATTCCTCGACGCGCTGAGCATCGACCAGGTGGATCTCGTTGGCAACGACAGCGGCGGGGGCATCGCCCAGATCTTCGCGGCGCGGCACCCGGAGCGGCTGCGGAGTCTCACCCTCACCAACTGCGATGCGCACGACAACTGGCCGCCGGCAGCGTTCAAGCCATTCCTCGCCATGGCGGCCGCGGGAGGCCTCCGCGGCGCGCTCGAGGCGATGCTGGCGGACAAGAGTCTCTATCGCTCGCCGCAGGCGCTCGGGCCGGCGTATGAGCACCCGGAACGGCTGACCGACGAGAGCATCGAGACTTACCTCCGTCCCCTGGTTCGGACCGAGCAGCGCTTACGCGACTTCCAGCGCTTTCTCGCCGCGTTCGACAACGTCCAGACGGTGAGGCTCGAGAGTCGTTTGAGGTCGCTACAGGTACCGACCCTGATAGTCTGGGGAACCGACGATATCTATTTCCCCGTCAAGTGGTCGCGGTGGCTGGCCGACACGATCCCGGGCACGCGCCGGCGGGTCGAGCTCGAGGGCGCCCGCATCTTCTTTCCCGAAGAGCGCTCGGCGGAGTTCAACCGGGAACTGCGCGCGCATTGGAGTGTCTGAGTGTTCCCGGTCCTCGGCTGGACAGCCCGCGAGGGGTGTATTCCGTGCATTCACCGGAAGTGGATTGCGAGATGTCTCGGCGGAATGGCAGCTCTCCGGGCCTGCTTTTCACCCTCGGCGCCATATTGGCAGTCACCGCCCTGAGCGTTCTCTTACCCGCCTGCGCGAACAAGGCAGCCGAGACCGCACTCAGCGCGCGGTCTCTCGAGGCGAATTGCGATCGGATGGAACCGGAGCCGTATCGGGCTCACCGCACGCGGTTGCTGCGGCTGTGAAGAGTCGCCCTTCGGTCGGCGGCGCGGGCGGAGCGAACGCTCAGACGTTGAACCTGAAGTGCATGACATCGCCCTCCTGGACGATGTAGTCCTTGCCTTCGAGGCGGAGCTTCCCGGCATCGCGGGCACCCGCCTCGCCCTTCCCCGCGAGGTAGTCGGCGAAGGCGATGACCTCGGCGCGGATGAAGCCGCGCTCGAAGTCGGTGTGGATCACGCCCGCCGCCTGCGGGGCGGTCGCCCCGGTCCGCACCGTCCAAGCGCGCACTTCCTTCGGTCCCGCGGTGAAAAACGTCTGCAGGCCGAGCAGCCGATAGGCGGCGCGGATCACCCGGCTCAAGCCCGGCTCCGTGAGCCCGAGCTCGGCGAGAAACTCGCTCCGCTCGGCCTCATCGAGCTGCGCGATCTCCGCCTCGATCGCCGCGCACACCGGCACCACTTGGGCGCCCTCGGCGGGGGCGTGCTGCTCGAGCGCGGCGAGCAGCGGATTCCCGGTGAAGCCGTTCTCGTCGACGTTCGCGACGTACATCACCGGCTTCGCCGTGAGCAGCTGCAGCTCGCGCAGATCGCGTCGCTCCTCCTCGCTCAAGCTGAGCGCGCGCACCGGCTTCGCCGCATCGAGCTGCACCCGGACACCCTCGAAGAGGGTGCGCTTGCGGATCGCATCCTTGTCGCCCCCCTTGGCCGCGCGAGTGGCCCGCTCGAGCCCCTTATCGAGCGTCGCGAGATCCGCGAGCGCGAGCTCGGTATCGACGGTCGCCACGTCCGACAGCGGATCGACCCGGCCGGCGACGTGGATGACGTCGGCGCTCTCGAAGCAGCGCACCACGTGCGCGATCGCATCCACTTCGCGGATGTGCGACAGAAACTGATTTCCGAGTCCCTCGCCCTGCGAGGCTCCGGCGACCAAGCCCGCGATATCGACGAACTCCACCGTGGTCGGGACGATCTTCTCCGGCTTCGCGATCGCGGCGAGCTGCGCGAGGCGCGGATCGGGCACCGGCACGACGCCGACGTTCGGATCGATGGTGCAGAACGGGTAGTTCTCGGCGGCGATCTGGGCGCGCGTCAACGCGTTGAAGAGCGTCGACTTGCCGACATTGGGCAGACCCACGATGCCGCAGCGGATGGGCATGTCAGGAGTTGGTCGCGGGCGGCTCGCCCGGCGAGGGCCCGCGGCTGTGCAGGCGATTCATGGCGCTCTGCGCCCCTTCCGTGAGGAGCACCGGCACGGCGTCGGCCGCGACGAGCAGCGCCTCGCGGATGAGCTCCGCGTCGGCGGCGTTCGGGCGTCCGAGCACGTAGTCGAGCACGGCCGAACGATCGCCCGGGTGCCCGATACCGATGCGCAGCCGCCAGAACGCATCGCCCATGTGCGCGATCACATCGCGCATGCCGTTGTGGCCGGCGGCGCCTCCACCCTGTTTGAGCCGTACCACGCCCGCGGGGAAGTCGAGCTCGTCGTACGCCACCAGCACCGACTCGACCGGGACCTTGTAGTAATCCGCGACGCTGCGCACCGGGTCGCCGCTGCGGTTCATGTAGCTCATGGGCTTGAGCAACCATAGATCCTCGCCGCCGATGCGCGCACGCGCGAGCTCCGCCTGGTGGCGCGGCTCGCTGCGGAAGGTCGCCTGGTGGCGGCGGGCGAGCTCGTCGACGACCTGGAAGCCGGCGTTGTGACGGGTGCGCGCGTACTCGATGCCCGGATTGCCGAGCCCGACGATCAGCTTGAGCGGCTCACCTGCCATGTCGTTGACTCACGCCCTAAACGCCGCCGGCCGCCTGGGGAGCCTTCCCTCCCGCGGGCGGCCGGCGTCCGGTGTCGTGCCCGGTGCGGCGGCTACTTCTTGCCGCCCTCCTTCTTCCCGGCAGCGGCCTCTTTCTTCGGCGCTGCCGCGTCCTTCTTCTCCTCGCCCTTCTTCGCCTCGCCGGCGGCGGCTGGAGCGCCCGGAGCCGCAGCGGGTGCGGCACCCGGAGCGCCGGGCGCGCCCGCGGCGAGCGGGGCTGCGCCCTCGGCGGGCACGGCGGCAGCGGCCTCGGCGGCAACCGGCTCGGGCTCCTCGGCGCGCGGCGCATGGATCGAAACGACCGGCGCGTTGCGACGCGTGAGCTCCGGAATCGCAACCCCCGGAGGCAGCGGGATGTCCGCGAGGAACTTGGTATCGTTGAGGCTCATGCCCGAGAGGTCGAGCTCGAGGAACTCCGGCAGGTCCTTCGGCAGGCAGCTCACCTCGACGTCGGCGCGCATGTGCGAGACCACCCCACCCTGGCTCTTGACGCCCGGCGACACGCTCTCGCCCCTGAAGTGGATCGGAAGGCGAATGCGGATCCTCTCGTTCTCGACCACGCGCTGCAGATCGACGTGCACGACGAGGTTTCTCGCCGGGTGCATCTGCACGTCCTTGATGATCGCATCTTCGGTGCGCTCGCCGATGTTGAGCCGCACGATCGAGGAATAGAAGCGCTCATCGGCGATCATGGTGAGCAGGTTCTGCTGGTCGAGGACCAGCGCCTGGGCGTCCTGGTGAGCGCCGTACAGGATGGCGGGCACCTTGCCGCTGTGACGCAGGCGGCGGCTCGCACCCTTGCCTTGCGTCTCGCGCAGATCCGCGCCGAAGGTGAATGAAATACGCATCAACGTTCTCCCGTAGTGTCAGCAACGATACCGGCGCGCGACCAGACCGGCACACCTCAAAAAATCAGTCGACATAGAGCGAGCTCACCGACTCCTCATCCAGAATGCGGCGGATGGTCTCGGCGAGCAGCTCCGCCACCGACAGCTGGCGGATGCGGGCGGCGCCCCGGGCCTCGGGGCCGAGCGGAATCGTGTCCGTGACGACGAGCTCATCGAGCGCGGACTTCATGACCTTCTCCACCGCGCCTCCCGAGAGCACCGGGTGCGTGATGTAGGCCACCACCTTCACGGCGCCCTCCTCCTTCAGTGCCTGCGCCGCCTGGCAGAGCGTGCCTGCGGTGTCGACCAGATCGTCGATCAGGATGCAGATCTTTCCCTCGACCTCGCCGATGATGTTCATCACCTTGGATTCGTTCGGCCGCGGGCGGCGCTTGTCGATGATCGCCAGCTCCGCATCGTCGAGCCGCTTGGCGAAGGCCCGCGCGCGCGCCACGCCGCCGACGTCCGGCGACACGATGATGACGTTCCGGTACGCACGCTTCCACGCATCGCCGAGCAGCACCGGGGAGGCATACACGTTGTCCACCGGGATGTCGAAGAAGCCCTGGATCTGCTCCGAGTGCAGGTCGATCGTCAGCAGCCGGTTGACGCCCGCGCTCGAGAGCATGTTGGCGACCAGCTTCGCCGTGATCGCCGCGCGCGTGCCCTTGATGCGCCGGTCCTGGCGCGAGTAGCCGAAGTACGGCACCACCGCGGTGATGCGCGCGGCCGAGGCGCGCCGGCAGGCATCCACCATCACGAGCAGCTCCATGAGACTTTCGTTCGCCGGCGGGCAGGTCGACTGCACGATGAATACGTCGCGTCCGCGCACGTTCTCCATGAGCTCGATGTTGATCTCGCCGTCGCTGAAGCGCCCGACGTAGATGCGCCCGAGCGGGGCCTGGAGGCCCTTTGCGATGTCCTGCGCCAGCGCCGGGTTCGCATTGCCTGCGAACAGCGCGAGCGTGTCGCTGGTACGTTTGTCGGTCGTGCTCATAACTGCTGTGCTGCGCGCGCGGTCCACCGGCCCTGCATGCGGCCGCGTGCCATCAGGCGCGCCAGGTCTCAAAAACTGGCTGGGGTGGAAGGATTCGAACCTCCGAATGGCGGGATCAAAACCCGCTGCCTTACCACTTGGCGACACCCCAGCACCCGTCGCTCTTACCATCCGCACCCATGCGGATGGGAGGCGGGCGCGCATCTTACGCCGCCTCACCCACCCCGCGTGTGCCGGAGAAGCTCGTGGAGCGGGGAGCGGTCGAGGCCCCGCGCCACGAAGCTCCCCCAGCGATCGGGCACCCGCCCCGCGAGCCGCTCCGCCTCGGCGGCGCTCTCGAAGGCCGTGAAGACACACGAGCCGGTGCCCGTCAGGTGCGCGGGAGCGACGCGCGAGAGCCACTCGAGCGCCTCGGCCACCTCGGGTGAGCGCGAGCGCACTACCGCCTCGCAATCGTTGCGCCCGCCCGACTCAAAAAAGGCGCGTAGGGTGATGAGGGGGGAATTTCGTGTCAATTCAGGGCTCTGGAACACCTCCCGGGTGCTCACCGCCACCCTCGGATGGATAATGACGTACCACCTCGAGGGGAGCGTGACGGGGGTCAGCCGCTCGCCTACCCCCTCCGCCCAGGCCGAAGAACCCTGAACGAAAACAGGTACATCCGCCCCGAGCGTTGCCCCGAGGGCCACGAGCTCCCCGAGCGCAAGCCGGCAGTCCCAGAGCTCGTTCAGCACCAGGAGCGCCGTGGCCGCATCCGAGCTCCCGCCGCCGAGGCCCGATCCCAGGGGGATGCGCTTGCGAACTCCAAGGCTGGCACCGAGCCGCGTGCCGGAGGCGTCCTTCAAAGCGCGGGCGGCCCGCACCGTGAGATCGGCCTCGGGTGCGAGGTCCTTCGGGCCCTCCGGCCGCTCGATCCGCCCGTCGTCCCGCACGCTGATCTCGAGCGTGTCGGTGAGATCGATGAGCTGAAAGAGGGTCTGCAGCTCGTGATAGCCGTCGGCGCGCCGGCCCGTCACATGGAGAAAGAGATTCAGCTTGGCGGGCGCGGGCCAGCGCGTGTCGCCGCCGGCCTTCACGGCTGCCAGTCGTCTACGAGGAGTCGCACCCGCACCCCATCGCGCTTGAGCGTCAACCGCGCCGGCAGCATCTCGGCGCCGACCGCCACGTAGAGGGGGTAGTCGATGTGCCAGCCGGCCTGGGTCAGGCCCAACAGGTGCTGTTGCGGCTCATCGAGCTCCTCCAGCGCCGGCCGCTCAGGATCCGGGACCCCGAGGATCCAGTAACGAAGGCTCGGCAGCGGCGGATCGAAGCCTAAGCGCGCGGCGAGCTCGGCGTGCGCCGCCGCGTTGTCGAGCCGCTCACCGCGCGAGGTCACGATCTCGAGCTCGTGGTCCGCCGCGCTCACCTGCACGGCCCCGGCCCCCAGCGGGCCCTCGAGCGTGAGCTGCGAGCGCGGGCCTGTTTGCGCCCAGCGGAGACTCGCGTTGAAGCCCTCGCGCCCCGTGGCGACCGCGACGCGGCCCTTGAGGTCGAAGTGCTCGCGCGCCTGAAGCTGCGGCTTTCGCACTTCCCAGGGCGGGGGCACGAGAAAGGAAGGCGGCGCCGTGCGGCAGGCGGTGAGGGCGCACGCGAGCGCCCATGCGCCCGCGCACCGCCACCGCCTACTTCGCATCGGGCAGGAACCGTTTGAGCGTCGCCTTCAGCGGTTTGGAATCGGGATCGCGGGCGAGGGCCGCCGCCCACACGCGGCGCGCTTCGGCCCGCTGGCCGCTCGCCCAGAGCGCCTCGCCCCAGTGAGCGGCGATCTCGGCGTCGTGGCCCAAGGTGTAGGCATGCTGGAGCATGGCCACCGCGGACTTGCTATCGCCGGCGCGGAAGCGCACCCACCCGAGGCTGTCGAGCGCCGCCGGGTTGTCGGGCATCACGGCGAGCGCGCGGCGGATGAGCCCTTCGGCGTGCGGGAGCTCGAGCGTGTGATCCGCGAGCGTGTAGCCGAGCGCATTGAGGAGCGTCGGGTCGTCGGGCCGCTCGCTCAGCATCTGCTCGAGGGCCTGGACCGACTCGTGCACGTGCCCCGCCTGCTCGAGAATCACCGCCCGATCGTACTCGATCGAGGGATGCTGCGGGTGGCGCTCGAGCGCGGACGCAAGGAGCGCGAGCCCGGTGTCCGCCTCGCCGTGATCGGCCAAGAGGCGCGCCTTGGCGAGAGTCAGCTCGAGCTCGTCCTCCGGATGATCCGCGGCGTAGTCGTCGAGGAGCGCCAGCGCCTCGGAGCGCGCGTTGCGATCGAGGAGGAGCGATGCCGCCCGCGAGCGCGCCGACAGTGCCACGGACGAGTCGTAGAGGCGTCGGTAGGCGGCGATCGCGCCCTCCGGGTCACCGTCGCGCGCCGCGATGTCGGCGAGATAGAGCTGGGTCGTGTCGGTGGCCTGCCCGCTCGAGAGCAGCTCCATGAAGCGCTGCCGCGCCTCCTTGAGGTCGCCTGAGGCGAAGGCGAGCAGCGCGAGACGGCGGTCGACCTCCGCGGCCGGTGCGCCGGCCGTGCGCAGATGCTCGAGCTCGTGGTGCGCCTCCTCGATGCGATCGAGCGAGGCGAGGACCTCGGCGAGCTCGAAGCCGCCGCGCGTCGAATCGTCGGCCTTCGCCTTGCGCGCGGTGGCGAGCGCCTGCGAGGCATCGCCGTGCACCACGTAGGCGCGCGCCAGCACCCGAAGCGCCGCAGCGTCCTTGGGATCGTGCTGCAGCGCCTGCTCGGCGTATTCCTGCGCGCGCTGCGCGTCGTAGGCGGCGAGCGCGAGCTCGCCCAGGAGCGTCAGCGTCTCGGGCGTGTGGGCCGAGGGCTCGAGCGCCCCGCTCATGGCCATGAGCACCGCCGGGGCATCCGACTCCTCGAGGAGCAGCGCCATCAGCTCGCCCATGCCCCTCGCCGCGCGCTGCGCGGGGCGCGCCGCGGCGGAGGCGCCGCCGGGTACGGAGGGCGAGGCGTTCCCGGTGGCCGGATCCTGCCCGGTGGCCGGTTCGGGCCCGCGAGCCTTGCCGGCGGGCGGGGTCGCGACGCTCGCTCGCTCCTCGCTGCGCCAGAACTCGCGGATCGCGGTACGCGCGTCGGCCGTGCGATAGAGCTTCAAGGCCACCGCCGCGTAGAGCGCGTTCCCCTCGCGGTCTTGAGGCGCCAGCGCGTGCCAGCGGGTCGCCGCAGCCCAGGCCGCGGGCAGATGCTCGCAGGCCATCGCCACCTGGGTGGCGCGGCGGACGAGCGGCACATCGGCGCTCGAGGCGGCCGCTTTCGCATAGCTCTCGGACGCCGCCCGGCAGTCCCCACGCTTGAGCGCCACTTCCGCCATCACGGTCTGGGCGCTGGCATCGCTCATCGGCGAGCCGGCGGGTGGTGAGCTGGGCCTCGCGGGCCGCACCGCGGCGCATCCCGCGAGGAGCGAAGCTCCGGCCATCGCCACGGCACCGAGGATCAGGGTTAAGTTACGCGCGCGGTTGAACATACGGACTGCAGGCACCATAGGGTCTCGGACTATAGAGCCTCTGCAGGCATGACGCATTGAGCAACTTGTCACAAACCGCAGACATCCCGGAGAATGCCGCGCCCGAAGCCGCCGCCATGAAGGACTCCATCCGCCAGCGCCTGCAAAAGCTCGCCGAGCGCTTCGAGGAGGTCGGACGGCTCCTGGCCACCGACGAGGTGGCGGGCGGGTCGTCGCAGTTCCGGGAGCTGTCCGTAGAGTACGCGCGGCTGCAGCCGCTCGCCGAGAGCTTCGACCGCTACCGCGACCTCGAGCGCGATCTGGCCGCGGCGCATGACCTCGAGGACGATCCCGACGCCGGCATGCGCACGCTCGGCGAGGAGGAGCTCGGGCGCGTCAAGCGCGAGCTCGAGGTGACGGAGCAGGAGCTGCGCCGCCTGCTGCTGCCGAAGGATCCGCGCGACGACAAGAATATCTTCCTCGAGGTGCGCGCCGCCACCGGGGGGGACGAGGCGGCGATCTTCGCCGGCGAGCTGCACCGCATGTACGCGCGCTACGCCGAGTCGAAGGGTCTCCTCACCGAGGTGCTGAGCGAGAGCCCGGGCGAGCACGGCGGCTACCGCGAGATCATCAGCCGCATCGCCGGCCGCGGCGCCTTCTCGCGGCTCAAGTTCGAGTCCGGCACGCACCGCGTGCAGCGCGTCCCCGCGACCGAGGCGCAGGGACGCATCCACACCTCGACCTGCACGGTGGCGATCCTGCCGGAGCTGGACGAGGTCGGTGATATCGAGATCAACCCGGCGGATCTTCGCGTCGACACTTACCGTTCCTCGGGCGCCGGCGGCCAGCACGTCAACAAGACCGATTCCGCGGTGCGCATCACGCATCTGCCGAGCGGCATCGTGGTGGAGTGTCAGGACGAGCGCTCCCAGCACAAGAACCGCTCGCGCGCCATGGCGCTGCTGCGGGCGCGGCTGCTCGCCGCCGAGCAGGCGAAGCAGCAGAGCGCCGTTGCCGCATCGCGCCGCCTGCAGGTCGGTAGCGGCGATCGCTCCGAGAGAATCCGCACTTACAACTTCCCGCAGGGGCGGGTCACCGATCACCGCATCAATCTCACGCTCTACAAGCTCCCGCAGATCCTCGACGGGCAGCTCGATGAGCTCATCGAGCCGCTGCAGCAGGAGCACCAGGCGGAGCTGCTCGCGGAAGAGGTATGAGCGGACCCGTGCGCGACCTCACTGTCGACAGTGTCACGGGGATCGACGTGTCGCTGCCGGTGGCGGGTCCCGGGGCGCGCGCCTACGCTTTCCTCCTGGACTGGCATATCCGTCTCATCGTGGCGCTCGCCTGGTTCGTTGTCGGCGCACTCCTTTATAACGGACGCCCGAGTCTCGCGCCGCCGCTCAGCAACGACGCCCGCTGGTTCGGAACCGTCGTCGCCCCCGCCCTCGCGATCTATTTCCTCTATCACTGCGTCCTCGAGCTCGCGATGCGCGGCAGCACGCCGGGCAAGCGCATGGCGGGCGTCCGGCTCGTCGCCCGCGACGGCGGCAGCCCGAGCGCAGGCGCGCTCCTCACCCGCAACGTCTTCCGTCTCGTCGACAGCCTGCCGCTGTGCTACGGGGTGGGGCTGATCAGCGTCGTGCTGACGCGCGATCACCTGCGGATCGGCGACATGGCCGCGGGCACGTTGCTCGTGTTCGAGCGCGCGGAGGCGCGGCTTCCCGGCTCCGCGGCCGCTGCCGCACGCGGGGCTGGACACCTCGATGCCGCGGGCGCGGAGATTGTCGCGGAGCTCCTCGAGCGCTGGTCGACGCTCACCCCGGAGGCGCGGCAGCGCCTGGCGCGGCAGGTGCTCGAGCGCTATGGCGGCGGTGAGCCCGCCGCGTCGGGCGGCGATCCCGACGCCGCGTGGCGCGCTGAGCTCGAGCGTCTGGCGAGTTCCCGATAAGGAGCGTCAAGGATGGACGGCCCGGCCCGGCAGCGTGCGCTTAGCGCGAGTCTCCTCCGGAGCGATGATGCCGCGGACGCCACGCACCTCGCCGATGATTATCGGCTCCTCGCGCATGATCTCGCGCGTGCCCGCACGCTGCTGCCGGACTCGCGCACCCGCGAGTATCTCGAGGCGGCCTATGCGCGGGCGCACGCGACGCTCCATCGCGGCGCCTGGCACATCGGGAGCGAGCTCCTGACGCTCTTCCGCGACGAGATCCCGGCCGTGGTGCGCTCGCTCAGGCCGTACATCATCTGGTCGACGACGATATTCGCCCTCGCCGCACTCGCCGGTTACGCCCTGGTGCACCGGTATCCCGAGCTCATCGCGCTCTTCGCTTCGCCCGATCTCATCGCCACGGTGGAGCGCGGCAAGCTCTGGACCGAAGGCCTGCTCAACATCGTGCCCTCGTCGGTGCTCTCGGTGCAGATCCTCTCGAGGAACATCTCGGTGAGCCTGTTCGCTTACTGCGCCGGGTTCCTCTTCGGTCTCGGCACTCTTTATATTCTCGGGCTGAACGGTCTCATGCTGGGCGCGGTGTTCGCGTTCGTGAGCCGGCACGGGCTCGGCGGCCCGCTGGCTTCCTTCATCGTGGCGCACGGGTGCGTCGAGCTCTCGGTGCTGTGCCTCTCGGGGGCCGCCGGGGCCGCGGTGGGCGAAGCGCTCGTGCGCCCCACGCACGCCGGGCGCATCGAGTCGTTCCGGATCGCGGCGCTGCGCTCGGGGAAGCTCCTGATCGCGTGCGTGGCGCTCCTCGTCGGCTGCGGCCTGATCGAGGGTTACGTCTCGCCCAATCCGGGCGTGGCGCTCTGGGCGCGCCTGGGCGTCGGAGTCGGCTACTGGCTCTTCATGCTGGCGCTGCTCTCCGGACGGCTGTTCGGCCGGCGCGCCGCGCACCCTCGGTGAGTCCCTGGACGCTGAACGCGAGAGGAGAAGATTCACATGTCGACCGTCGGCAGCAAGCCCGCAGTGGTGGTTTCGAAGAACGGTCCGTATCTGGTCACGGGCGGTGTGCCGCTCTCGAAGCAGAGCATCGTCCCCGACGGCGAAGGCGGATCGCTGGAGTGGCAGGCGAGCGAGGCCTTCGCGCCTCGGGAGAGCTACGCGCTGTGCCGCTGCGGCCACTCGAACACCAAGCCGTTCTGCGATGGCACGCACAAGAACATCGGCTTCGACGGCACCGAGACCGCGAGCCGGCAACCGTACCGGGAGCAGGCGAAGCTCTCGGAGGGTCCCGTCCTGTCGCTCACCGACGCCGAGTCGCTGTGCGCATCCGCGCGCTTCTGCGATCCGAACGGCACGGTTTGGCGCCAGGTCGAACGCACCGACGATGACGCGGTTCGCGTGACCTTCATCCGTCAGGTCGGCCATTGCCCATCGGGGCGGCTCGCGGCTCTCGAGCGGGCTACCGGCAAGCTCGTCGAGCCTCCGTTGCCGGTGTCGATCGGGCTCATCGAGGATCCGGCCGAAGGGGTGAGCGGTCCGGTGTGGGTGCGCGGCGGAGTCCCGGTGACTGCAGCGGACGGCTTCAAGTACGAGGTCCGTAACCGCATCACGCTGTGCCGCTGCGGGGCATCGAAGAACAAGCCCTTCTGCGACGGCTCGCATGTGACGATCGGATTCCGCGCCTGAGCGCTACACGCGCCGCCTTCGGCGCAGCGCCTCGTAGCGCGCGAACACCGCCTGCTCGAGCTGCTCCGCCGGCGCCGCCACCACCGGGGCGCCGAGCCGCTGCAGCAGGAGGCGCTGGGCCGCGGCCCGGGCCTCGTGCTCGGCGGCGGCGAGCGCGATCCACGGGTCCTGCCACTCGCGCGCCTCGGCGCGCGCGAGGGCGCCGATCTCGCCGCTGTGCACGCCCGCCACTAACACGAGATGCGGCGGGGCGAGGAGTCGGACGGCGCGTTTCAACTGCTCGGCGACGCTCGCGTCGTCGAGATCCGTGAGCAGCACGATGAGCGCGCGATGCTTGAGCAGTGCCCGGATGCTGACCGCGGCGGCCGTCGGATCCGACTCCGCCGCCTGCACCGAGAGCTGCTCGAGCGCACGGCGCAGGCGCATCACCCCCGAAAGTCCGCGCGTCGGCGCGCAGCTCGCGAGCACCCGGTCCGCATACACCATGAGCCCGATGCGATCGTCGTGGTGCGTCACCACTTCGGCGAAGCGTGCGGCGAGATTGGCATAGAGGCCGAAGCGGTCGAGTCGCCCGACGCGCACCCGGCTGAAGCGCCCGGCGTCGATGCCGATCAGGATGTCGAGATGCTGATCCTCGCTGAACTCGCGCGTGATGAGCGCGCCGGCGCGAGCCGTCGCCTTCCAGTCGATGCGGGCCAGGGGGTCACCGGGCGCATAGGCGCGCAGCTGGTGCAGCTCGGCGCCGGCGCCGCCCACGCGCCGCGGCCGCGCCCCGCCCGCAAGTCCCCGCGGCCGCACCGGAGAGCGCAGCGCATCCGGAGCCACGACGATGCGCGAGTGCGGGTCGAGCGGGCGAGTCCACCAGGCGAGCCTGAGCGGGCCCAGCACCCGCGCCGGCAGCGTCGGCCACGGCTGCGGCCCGAGGCGCACGGGTAGCAGCGTCACGGGATCCCGCACCGTGCCGCGCGCGGCGATGCGCACGCGGCGCACCCGCGCGAGCGTCTCGAAGCCGGCGGGCACCGCAGGCGTGTAGTGAACGGCGAGCGGACGGGGAGAGGCGTTGGCGAACTGGAACGTGGCCGGCTGGGGCCGCCCGAGAAAGGCTCGTGGCGCGCTCGAGAGCTGCGCCTCGAGGGGGAGCCGCGCGATGAACCACCCCTCGAGCGCGAGGCCGAGGAGGAGGAGCGCCGCGGGGATGTGCCATAGGTACGCGAGCGCCGGCTCGTCCGACCAGATCCCCACGACGCAGAGCACCGCGGTCAGGAGCACCAGGACATAGGCGCGTTGGGCGAGATGCATCGGGAGGGGCCCCTTCAGCGGGGCACCGGGGTCTCGGCGAGGACCGCACGCACGACGTCGAGATCCGTGACCCCCTCGAGGGCTGCTTCCGGTGTCAGCACGAGACGGTGTGCCATGACGGGCGCGGCGATGTCCTTTACGTCGTCCGGGGTGACGAAATCCCCGCCGCGCAGTCCCGCCGCGATGCGCGCGGCCTTGAGGAGGGAGAGCGCGCCGCGGGTCGAGAGGCCGAGGGTGAGCCGCGTATGCTCGCGCGAGGCGCGCGCGAGATCCAGCACGTAGGCTGCGAGCGCATCCGCGACGTGGATCCGCTCGACCTCGGCACGGGCCTCGCCGATCAGATCCCGCCCGAGCACGGTGATCTCCCCGAGCAGTGCCTGCGGCACGCTCGTCACGCCGCCGTAGCGGGTGAGGATGGCGGCTTCGGCCTCGCGTGCCGGGTAGTCCATGTCGATGCGGAGCATGAAGCGATCGAGCTGCGACTCGGGCAGCGGATAGGTTCCCTCGAACTCGCGCGGGTTCTGCGTGGCGATCACCAGGAAGTCCGGGGGCAACGGCCAGGCCGATCGCTCGACGCTCACCTGCCGCTCCTCCATCGCCTCGAGCAGCGCCGATTGCGTCTTCGGTCCCGCGCGGTTGATCTCATCGACCAGCAGGACGTCGGCGAACAGCGGCCCGGGGCGGAACACGAAGGTGCGCTGCGCCTCATCGAGCACGTGCACGCCGATGATGTCGCTCGGCATCAGGTCCGCGGTGCCCTGGATGCGCTTGAACTCGCCTCCGAGTGCACGCGCCAGCGCCTTGGCCAGCAGCGTCTTGCCGAGACCCGGCACCCCCTGCACGAGCACGTGACCGCGCGCGACGAGCGCCACGGTGAGCGCACGCACCGGAGTCTCCGCCCCGATGACCACTCGCCCGAGCTCGCGCAGGAGGAGCTCTTCGAGCCGCCGGATCGATGCGCTCATGTGTCGAGTTGCCTGCTCATATGTCGAGTTGCCTCTCGGTGCGAACCATGAGGTTGTGAAGGCGCGCGAGCGGCACGCGCTCGCCGGAACAGGCGCGTGCGTACCAGTCCTTCAACTGCTGCACTTCCGCGCGATTGAGCCGCGGGTGGTGCTCGAGCCACCCCCAGGGCGGACCAGCGCCCGGCGAGGCGCGGCGGGAGCCCGCGGCGAGCCGGCGGAAGAAGTGCTCGAACATGCGCCGCGCGGCGGCTGCAGGACGCAGCACCCGGGCGAGAAATCCGCCGGTGGCGCGAACCAGCTCCGCCTCGCGCGGCGCCGGCACGCGAGTCTCCGGCAGCTTCAGCCGGGTGCCTCCCAGTATCCACACGAGCCACACCGCCGCCAGCACGCCGATCGTGCGGTAGAGGCGCGGATCGTTGTAGAACTTGGCCGGGTCGTACGCCGCCGCGAGTCCTTGATGCTCGTCATCGAAGAGCACCGCGCCCCCCGGGCGCACCGCGGAGCCCACGATGTTCGCCAGGAGCCGCGCGTTGTCCGCCTGCCCGAGCGAGCGGTTGCTGAAGAGCGAGCCGAAGCCGCTGGCGATGAGCGTCCCCTCGCCGAGGAGACGCGTCCACAGTACCCCCTCGCCGGTCTCCGCCTGATGCGCGAGCGACAGCACGAACCCGTCGCGCGGCAGCCGCACCGACCAGGGCTGCGCAGCGTAATCCGACCACGCGAGGACGCGGCTCACGCCGCGGAGATAGGGGTGCGGCCGGTTGGGAACGAGCGTCCCGGGCTGCGGCTTCGCGAGCTCGCGCGAGGCCTCGATGAGGCGCGCGGCGGCCGCCTCCGGGCTCTCGGGCTCGTGCGGGCCCCCGCCGGTGTGCGCGGGCTCGAAGTCGAGCCCCGTGAGCCGCTGTAAATCGTTATGGACGCTGAGTCCGCCCTGACTCCAGTCGGGCCGATCCGAGAGCGCGGCCAGCGCCAGCAGCGTGTTGCCCGCCCTGATCCACTCATCGAGCGCGCGCGACTCCTGCGCCTGCCAGGGCGTGGCCACGGGGAGCGTCACGATCAGGAGATTCCCGTCGCGAGCGAGGTCGCGCCGTTTGGCCACCGCATCGAATCGCTCGCGGAGCGAGACGGTCCGAACGCCCTCCGCGGCGAGCCAGGTCCACGCCCCGAGCAGCCCGTTGCCGCGGTGCTCGATGGTCGTCGGAAGCGCGACGCTCCGCGAGCCCGCCGCCGGATGGCGCACGAAGAGCGCGGCGGCGAGGAGCAGCGCACCGACCGCGCACGCGAGCGTGATCAGCCGCTCACGCATGCGCACGGCCCGCTTCCTGCCGCTCCCGCGCCGGCGCCTCAAGCGCCGCGAGGAGCTCCCGTCCGCGCGCGATCGCCGCCGCGAGTGTGCTCGAGCTCTCCTGCTGGTCCCCGAAGCGCACCCGCTCGCAGGTCGTGGCCAGCTCCCGCAAGCGCTCGCGATCCGACTCCCCGGGCAGCCGTGCAGCGCGCGTCAGCTCGTGCACCGTGAGCGAGCGCGCCGGCGGCAGCCGCTCCTGCGCGGCGAGCCGCCGGGCGATGAGCTCGAGCAGGAGCGCGGGCTGCTCGAGGGGGCTCACCCGCTCGAGGTCTTCGAGCGTGAGCGCTCCCGCCCCCGCGGCGGGGGTGCGGGCGCGCCCGTGCGCACGCTCGCGGGCCTTGAGCACTCCCGCGACGCGCAGCTCGTTGATGACCACGACGACGGCGAGTGCGATGACGAGGAGCATTGCGCCCCAGCCGACCGCCTCGAGCGCCACGTCCGACAGGCGCGCGTCCCCGATGAGGCGGCGCCACCAGGACTCGCCCGCGCGCTCCGGCCGCGGCGCAAGCACCTCGCGCAGCCACTGCTTGAGGCGTGTCCACCAGCCTGCGCGCGGCTGGTCGCTCTGGGTGACCTTCGCGAGCACCGCGGCGACGTGCTCGACGCTCGGCGCCGCCCGCGCGGCGGTCGCCGCCGGCTCGCGTGTCAGGAGCGCCCGCAGCTCCGTGAGGCCGTCGGCGGAGAGGAGATTCCCGGTCTGGTTCCAGTCGCGCGGCAGCCAGGCGGCGTACTGACTCTGCACGAGTGTCGGGGTGAGATCCGGACAGCGCGCGGCGATCCGCTGATAGCCGACATCGAGGCCGGGGTCGAGCTCGCGCAGGCAGCCATCGATCGCGTCGAGCGCATCGTGCGCCCCCGCAGTGGGCCACCCGGCGGCCGCGAGGAGAAGCGCCAGGAGCCAGCGGCTCATGAGCTATGAGGCGGCGGGCGACGAGAGGCGCTGCGCGAGATCGGCGCCCTCCTTGCGCACTGACAGATCACCCAGCACCGCGAGCGCCAGCGCCCAGAAGAACGGTGTGCCGACCGCACTCAGGATGACTACGAAGACGGTGGTCGCGGCCGTGATCACGGCAATGTCGCCGTGCGCGAGCAGCACCGACACGAGACCCGCGAGCAGGCCCGACACCAGGTACAGAACCATCAGCAGCACGAAGGCGACGGTGTAGATCGATGTCAGCCGCCAGAAGCTGCCGGAGGTCAGGCGGAAGCTGTGAACCAGGCTTGCGAGCGGTCCCCTGCCCGTCACGAGCAGCACCGCGCCGCCGCAGGACAGCGCCACCACCAGGTAACACGCCGGAATCGCGAGCACCAGCGCCGTTGCGAGCCGCGCCGTGCCCTGTAGCGCCAGCGTTGGCAGGAACCAGACCGCGACGGCGCACCCCGTGAGGATCCAGAGCAGCGCCATCGCGGGAACGCGCCGTACCGCGGTCGAGAGCTCGCTGCTCGTCTCCGCCGGGTGACCCGTCGAGAGCGCGTACTGGCGCAGCAGCACGGCGCTCCACAGGACGATGGCGATCACATAACCGAGGATGTACAGCGTCACCCACACCGGATCGCGAAAGCCGGCGAGACCCTGCAGCATGTTGCGGCCGCTCACCAGGTAATAGATGTTAGGCAGCTGGCCGGCGATCACCGCGGCGATCGCGTACGGCAGGCACTGCACCAGCGTCGCGCGAAAGATCCGGAACGCCGAGTCCAGGATCTCGCCCACGGACTGGGGGCGCGGTGGGGGGTAGAGCGTGTTTGCCATACTTTATCTCGCCCCGTTGTTGCCTAGGGGCGGCATCTTAGCGGGATGAGCCCGAAGTTGCGTGTATGGTTGCGTGTATGACGGCGAATTTGACGGTCGCGGGGCTGCTCGAGGAGGCTGCGGAGCGGCTGCGCGCCTCGATCGCCGCCCGGGAGCCCTCCGCCACCCCGGAGCTGGATGCGCAGCTGCTGCTCGCGCACGTTCTCGCGGTGCCGCGCACGCGCCTCAAGTCCCATCCGGAGGAGCGCCCGCATCCCTCGCGGATCGAAGAGTACCGGCGGCTTCTCGCACGACACGCCGCCGGCGAGCCCGTCGCTTATCTCACCGGCTACCGGCACTTCTGGTCGCTGCGCCTCGCGGTCACCCCGGCGGTGCTGATCCCGAGACCGGAGACGGAGCTCCTGGTGGAGCGCGCCCTGGCACTGCATCCGGCGACCGAGGGGCGCGTCGCGGATCTCGGCACCGGTTCGGGCGCCCTCGCGCTCGCGCTCGCGAGCGAGCGCCCCGGCTGGCGGTTGATCGCGACCGATGTGTCGGAGGAGGCGCTCGCCGTGGCGCGCGCCAACGCCACATCGCTCGCGCTTGCCGGGGTCGAGTTCCGCCGCGGCGACTGGTATGAGCCGCTCGCGGGCGAGCGCTTCGATCTCATCGTCAGCAACCCGCCCTACGTCGCCGCGGACGATCCGGCCATGACGGCGCCAGCTCTGGCCCATGAGCCGCGGGCGGCGCTCACTCCCGGCCTGGAAGCGCTCGCGAGCCTCCGCGAGATCGTGCGCGGGGCGCCCGCGCACCTCGCGCGCGCGGGGTGGCTGCTCCTCGAGCACGGTGCGACGCAGGGCACGGATGTGAGAGAGGCGCTTGTCCTCGCCGGCTTCCGTTATGTACGCTCGCACCCCGATCTCGCCGGCCACGAGCGCGTGACGGAAGGACAAGCTTCATGATCAGATTCGAGACTTCGCACGGCGCCTTCGTGGTGGAGCTGTTCCCGAAGGAAGCGCCCATCACGGTCGAGAACTTCCAGCGCTACGTCGACGACGGCCACTTCGACGGCACGATCTTTCATCGCATCGTGCCGGGCTTCGTCATCCAGGGCGGGGGATTCACCGCAGATTTCGTGAACAAGCGCACGCGCGCGCCGATCAGCAACGAAGCGCAGAACGGGCTGAAGAACCTCCGCGGCACGCTCTCCATGGCGCGCACCAGCGACATCAACAGCGCCACCTCGCAGTTCTTCGTGAACCTCGCGGACAACGCCTTCCTCGATCACGGCCCGCGCGACTTCGGGTACGCGGTCTTTGGCCGCGTCACGGAGGGCATGGAGGTCATCGACAAGATCGCGCGTGTGAGCACCGGACAGCGCAAGGGCTATCAGGATGCGCCGCTCGAGGACGTCGTGATCGTGTCCGCCCGCCGAGTGTCCCCGGCTACCCAGGGCTAGGGTGGCCCCGTTGCCGCAGCGCGGCAGGGTCGCCGTACGGCTGCTGAAGTGGTTCCTGGTCGTGCTCCTCGCGTGGCTGCTCCTCACCGCCACACCCGTGCTGCTGCTGCGCTGGCTCCGTCCCCTCACCAGCGCCGTCATGCTGGAGGCGGCAGCGCAGGCCTGGGCCGCACAGGATCACGGCTATCGCACCGACTTCGAGTGGGTGAGCCTCGAGCAGATCTCGCCGCACGCGGCGATTGCGGTGATAGCCTCCGAGGATCAGCTGTTCCCGTTCCACGCCGGCTTCGACTTCGATTCGATCCGCGAGGCGGTGCGCGAGAGCGAGCGCGGCAGGCGGCTGCGTGGCGCGAGCACCATCTCTCAGCAGGTGGCGAAGAACCTGTTCCTGTGGAGCAGGCACAGCTTGGTGCGCAAGGGCCTGGAGGCCTACTTCACCGTGCTGATCGAGGCGCTGTGGCCCAAGGAGCGGATTCTCGAGATGTATCTGAACGTTGCGCAGTTCGGCAACGGCGTCTACGGGGTGCAGGCCGCCGCCGAGCGCTTCTGGCACAAACCCGCTCGTCGCCTCACCTCCGCGGACGCGGCGCTGCTCGCCGCCGTGCTGCCGAACCCGTTACGGCTGCATGCCGACCGGCCGTCCCGGTACGTGCTCTCGCGCCGCGACTGGATCCTCGATCAGATGCGCATGCTGGGCGGCCCGGAGTACCTCAGGGCGCTGGAGAGCGAGCGGGCGTCGGCGCGTTGACGGCGGGGCGCGGGGCGGGGTCGGGATTTGCCCCGGGATGCGCCTTATAGCGTGCGTCCCCTTTCAGGACGATGTCACGCACCATTTTCCTGCGGTAGCATCGGGGCATGGAGCGCGAACTCACTGTAGCGGACTGGCGCGGCTACGCCCAGGGACAGTTCCCCGAGAGCGCCTGGAGCGTGGACGGCGACGTGCTGCGCGCCGTGGCGGCGGGCCCCAGGATCGACCTGATCAGCCGCGAGCGCTTTCGCGACTTCGTGCTGTCCTTCGACTGGCGGCTGCCGCGCGGCGGCAACTCCGGAGTCGCGTACCGCGTGAACGAGGAGACCGGCCCCGCCTTCCAAACGGGCCCCTCGATGCAGCTCCTCGATGACGAGCACCACCAGGACGGCGCGGACGCGCTCACGTCTTGCGGAGCGCTCGGCGGGCTCATGGCGCCCTGGCACGATCAGCGCCGCAGCGCCAATGCCTACCACGGCTCGCGCATCGTCGTGAACGGGAGCCTGGTCGAGTACTGGATCGACGATCGCCAGGTACTCGGCTGCGACCTCGCGAGCGACGAGGTGCGCGAGCGCATCGCGCGCAGTCGCTTCCGCGACTTCCCGCAGTTCGGGCGGCTGCGCGAGGGGCATATCGTCCTCCTGCACCGGGGGACTGAGGCCTGGTTCCGCAGGCTCCGGATCGAGGTGCTTCAGGGCTCGTAGCCGAGATTCGGCGCGAGCCAGCGCTGCGCCTCCTCCCGCGTGATCCCCTTGCGGCGCGCGTAGTCCTCGAGCTGCTCGCGGTCGATCTTGCCGACCGCGAAGTAGCGGGCTTGGCTGTGCGCGATGTACCAGCCGCTCACCGCGGCGGTCGGGTACATGGCATAGGACTCGGTCAAGCGGATGCCGGCGGCGCGCTCGACGTCGAGCAGGTTCCAGAGCTTGGCCTTCTCGGTGTGATCGGGGCAGGCCGGGTATCCGGGCGCCGGCCGGATGCCGCGATACTCCTCGTGCACCAGCTGCTCGTTGGTGAGGCTCTCGCCGGCCGCATAACCCCAGAGCTCCCGCCGCACGCGCTCGTGGAAGTGCTCGGCGGCCGCCTCCGCGAAGCGATCGGCGAGCGCCTTGAGGAGGATCCCCGAGTAGTCATCGTGCTCGCGGGCGAAGCGCGCGAGCTGCTCCTCGATCCCCTCGCCGGCGGCGACGGCGAAGGCGCCGAAGTAATCGCGCAACCCGCTCGACTTCGGCGCGACGTAGTCGGCAAGGCACTCGTGCGGCTGGCCGTCGGGCTTGGCCTTCTGCTGCCTCAAGAAATTGAGCCGCGTCAGCACCCGCTCCCGCGACTCGTCGGCGTAGATCTCGACGTCATCGCCCACGGCGCTGGCCGGAAAGAGGCCCACCACGGCGTGCACCTTGAGCCAGCGCTCGGCGATCAATGCTTTGAGCATCCGCCGTGCGTCAGCGTACAGGTTGCTGGCCGCCTCGCCCACCACCGGATCGGTGAGGATGTCCGGGAATTTCCCGGCGAACTCCCAGGCGTTGAAGAACGGCATCCAGTCGATGTAGCCGAGGAGCTCGCTGAGGGGGTAGTCGGCGAAGCGCTGCACGCCCGGGACACGCGGCGCCACCGGCTCGTGGGCGCTCCAGTCGATGGCGCGGCGATTGGCGCGCGCCGCGGCGAGCGAAGCCTGCGGGAGCTTGACCCGGCCGGCGGCGTGCTGCTCGCGCCGCCGCTCGTGCTCGGCGCTCACCTTTCCGATGAAGGCCGCGCGCTGCGCGGGCGTCGCGAGCGTCTGACACACGCCGACCGAGCGCGAGGCATCCTTCACATACACCACCGCGCCCGAGTATTGCGGCGCGATCTTCACCGCGGTGTGCGCAGGCGAAGTGGTGGCGCCGCCGATCAGCAGCGGCAGCTCGAAGCTCTGCCGCTGCATCTCCTTCGCCACATGCACCATCTCATCGAGCGACGGCGTGATGAGTCCCGACAGGCCGATGAAATCCGCCTGCTCGCGCCGGGCGGTCTCGAGGATCTTCTCGCACGGCACCATGACGCCGAGGTCGATGACCTCGAAGTTGTTACATTGAAGCACCACGCCGACGATGTTCTTGCCGATGTCGTGGACGTCGCCCTTCACCGTGGCCATGACGATGCGCCCGTTGGAGCGGCGCGCTCTGCCGTCCTTGCTCTGCTCGATGAAGGGCACGAGGTGCGCCACCGCGCGCTTCATCACGCGCGCGCTCTTCACGACCTGCGGCAGGAACATCTTGCCGCTGCCGAAGAGCTCGCCGACCACGTTCATGCCGTCCATGAGCGGGCCCTCGATGACCGTGATCGGCCGCTCCGCCGCGAGGCGCGCCTCCTCGGTGTCCTCGATGATGTAGTCGTCGATGCCCTTGACGAGCGCGTGCTCGAGGCGCTTGGCCACCGGGAGCCGGCGCCACCCGAGGTCCTCCTGGCGCCGCGCGCCGCCTTCGCCCTTGTAGCGCGACGCGAGCTCGAGCAGCCGCTCGGTGGCATCCGCGCGGCGGTTCAGGATCACGTCCTCGCACGCCGCGCGCAGCTCCGGGTCGAGCTGCTCGTACACCCCGAGCTGTCCGGCGTTCACGATCCCCATGTCCATGCCGGCGGCGATGGCGTGATAGAGGAACACCGAGTGCATCGCCTCGCGCACCGGCTCGTTGCCCCGAAACGAGAACGACACGTTGCTCACGCCGCCGCTCACGAGCGCGTGCGGCAGCTCCTGCTTGATGCGGCGCGTCGCCTCGATGAAGGCCAGCGCGTAGCCGTTGTGCTCCTCGATGCCGGTGGCGACCGCGAAGATGTTGGGATCGAAGATGAGGTCCTCGGGCGGAAAGCCGAGGCGCTCGGTGAGCAGGCGCTGGGCGCGGGCGCAGATCGCCACGCGCCGCTCGACGGTGTCGGCCTGGCCCTGCTCGTCGAAGGCCATGATCACCGCGGCCGCCCCGTAGCGGCGGAGCTTGCGGGCGTGCTCGAGGAAGAGCTCCTCGCCTTCCTTCAAGCTGATCGAGTTCACGACCGCCTTGCCCTGTACGCACTTCAGGCCCGCCTCGATCACCGACCACTTCGAGGAGTCGATCATGACAGGGACGCGCGCGATGTCCGGCTCCGCCGCCACGAGGTTGAGGAAGCGCACCATGGCCGCCTGCGAATCCAGCATCCCCTCGTCCATGTTGACGTCGATTATCTGCGCGCCGCTCACCACCTGCTGCCGTGCGACCTCGAGCGCGGCGGCGAAGTCGTTGGCCTCGATCAGCTTGCGGAATTTCGCGGAGCCCGTGACGTTGGTGCGCTCGCCGACGTTGACGAAGAGGCTCTCGTCGTCGATGTTGAGGGGCTCGAGCCCCGCGAGGCGGCATTTGACCGGCGCCGCCTGAAGGCGCCGCGGTGCGCGGCCCGCGAGCCCCTCGCGGAGCAGCCTGATGTGCTCGGGCGTCGTGCCGCAGCAGCCGCCCACCACGTTCACGAGGCCGGATTCCGCATACTCGCGCAGGATCTCGGCGGTCTCGGCCGGGCTCTCGTCGTACTCGCCGAACGCATTCGGCAGCCCCGCGTTCGGGTAGGCGCACACGTAGGTGTCCGCCATCCCTCCCAGCTCCTCGATGTAGGGTCGGAGCTGGCGCCCGCCGAGCGCGCAGTTGAGCCCGATGAACAGCGGCCGCGCGTGGCGCACCGAGCTCCAGAACGCCTCGGTCGTCTGCCCGGACAGGAGCCTTCCGGAGGCGTCGGTGATGGTGCCGGAGAGTGCGAGCGGCAGCGTGACGCCGGCCTCGTCGAAGAGCGTCAGCGCCGCGTAGATCGCCGCCTTGGCGTTCAGCGTGTCGAACACGGTCTCGATCAGGAGCAAGTCGGCGCCGCCGAGCACGAGCCCCCGCGCCGCCTCGAGGTAGGCGGCCGTGAGCTCCTCGAAGGTGACGCTGCGGCGCCCCGGATCGTTGACGTCCGGGGACATGGACGCCATGCGGTTGGTGGGCCCGAGCGCGCCCGCGACGAAGCGCGGCTCGCCGGTGCGCTGCGCAAACTCGTCGGCGGCGCTGCGCGCCAGGCGCGCGGCGCGATAGTTGAGCTCGGGCACGATCGCGACGCTCGCGTAGTCCGCCTGCGAGATCGCGTTGGAGTTGAAGGTGTTGGTCTCGATGATGTCGGCGCCCGCGGCGAGGTAGGAGCGGTGGATGCCGGCGATCACCTCCGGCCGCGTCAGCGTCAGGATGTCGTTGTTGCCCCGGAGGTCCCGGCCGTGAGCGCGGAAGCGCTCGCCGCGAAAGCCGCCCTCATCGAGCCGCTGCTGCTGGATCATGGTGCCCATCGCGCCATCGAGCAGCACGATGCGCTCGCCGAGGAGGCGCTTGAGGCGCTCGATGCGCGTCGCTCGCGCGGTCTCGTCCACTGCCTCGAGCGCGAAGGGCACTGCGAGGGCGCGCTCGGCGCCCGCACCCGCGCCCGGCCGGGCCTCGCGGTCGGCGCGCGGCGCTTGCGGCGCTTGCGGCGCTTGCGCGCCGTGCGCGGCCTGCGGACAGGCGTTCAAGCCCGAGCCTCCTGGAGCGCGGCGCTCGCCGAGCGCGCATGAGGCCGCAGCCCGAGCGCGTGGCAGATCGCGTAGGTGAGCTCGGCGCGATTCAGCGTATAGAAATGGAATTCGCTCACGCCGTGCCGGCGGAGCGCCTCGACCTGCTCGATGGCGACGCTGGCCGCGATCATCCGGCGCGTCTCGTGATCGTCGTCGAGGCCCGCAAAGCGTTCGTGCAGCCGGCCCGGAATGCTCGTGCCGCACGCTTTCGCAAAGCGCAGCACCTGTGGAAAGCGGGTGATAGGGAGAATTCCCGGCACGATCGGTGCGTGCACCCCGGCCGTCGCGAGAGCGTCGCGAAAGCGCAGGAACGCGTCGGTGTCGAAGAAGAACTGGGTGATGGCCCGCGTGGCTCCGGCGTCGATCTTGCGCTTCAGGTTCTCGAGGTCCGCGGCCGCCGAGCTTGCCTCGGGATGCACTTCGGGGTAGGCGGCCACCGAGATATCGAACGGCGCGAGTCCGGCGAGGGCCGCGACGAGCTCGGATGCGTACCTGAAGCCCCGGGGATTCGGCCGCCGGGCACCCTCTCCCTGCGGCGGGTCCCCGCGCAGCGCCACCATGTGGCGAATGCCCTCATCCCAGTAGCCGCGCGCGATCTCCAGGATCTCCTCCCGCGAAGCACCGATGCAGGTGAGGTGCGGGGCGCCGGTGAGCGGGGTCTCGCGCTGGATGCGGGTCACCACGTTGTGCGTGCGCTCGCGGGTCGAGCCGTCCGCGCCGTAGGTGACCGACACGAAGCGCGGCGCGAGCGGCGCCAGGCGCTCGATGGATTTCCAGAGCATCGCCCCCATGGCCTCATCCGCAGGCGGAAAGAACTCGAACGACACACGGATCGGCGTCCGCCCAGACTCGGCATTCATGGCGCAGGACTCGTCGCTCATGCCGCAGGCCCGGCCGCGCCCGCCTCCGCCGCGGCGGCGACGACCAGAGGCCGAGCGACCGCCGCGAGCACGTGCTCGCCGTCGGCCTCGAGCGGGCTCAGCCGCTCGCACACCAGGCTCGCATCCCCGAGCAGGCGGCGCAGCCGCGCCAGTGGATGCTCTACGACACGCTCGCGCGAGCCCTCGAGCGACTCATAGCGCTCGAACACCCAGAGCCGTCCGCCCGGAGCGAGCAGGCCCCGCGCCCGCTGGAGCGTTCGCGCGAACGCTTCCTCGCCCGCGGAGCTGTCGACCAGCACCGCCGCGAAGGCTTCTCCGAGGCGCACCGTATCGGCATCGCCCAGCAGCTCGACGCCTGCACCCTTCAGGATCCGGCAACTGAGTCCGCGCCGCTCGGCGAAGGCCCGGGCGGCCTGCGCGGCGCGGCGCGATGGTGCGACAGCCGTGCAGCGGGGGCTCGCACGGGCCGCGCACTCGAGGAGCTCCGGGTGACTCACGCCGATCACGAGCACTGCCCCGCGTGGCTCGCTCAAGCCGCTGGCGGTGATGAACCCCGCGATCGCCCGCCCAAGGCGCGACTCCGCGCTGTGCGCGGCCCGCTCGGCTCTGGGCGCTGCGGCGGCGCGCGCACCGGTGCGGTCGCGAAGGAGTACCGGATCGCTCCGATCGAGCTGCGCCAGGAGCCCGCGCACGAAACTTGCTGCCTCGGCCTGATCGGCGACCCGGTAGTGGACCCACTGGCCCTGGCGCATGCGCACGATGAGCCCGCCCTCGCTCAGGATCTTCAGGTGCCGCGACACCCGCGGCTCGCTCTGCCTCAAGGCCTGCGCCAGATCCGAGACGCTGAGTGCCCCTTCCGTGCAGAGCGCAAGCAGTCGCAGCCGGCTGGGCTCCCCGGCGGCCTGTAGCCACTTCACCACGTCCGCCAATGGGATACGGTTCATGTTGATGATTGTACAATTCTTTAATTACAACCCAAAGAACGGGTTGTAGGTTAATCGGAAGGGCCTGGAGAACCAGATTGTCTTACTGGTGACGCAGCAGCGACTAAATTAGCCCCTAGTGAACCGCTTCTGAGCCGCCGGTCGAGGAATCAGGCGCAAACAGCGCTTCTACGTCTACGGCCTCGAAGCGATAGGGCCGGTGGCAGAACTCGCAGGTCACGGTCACGGCGCCCTGCTCCTCGAGCACCCCGCGCACCTCCTCGGGCCCGAGCGCCCGAAGGAGGCCTGCCACGCGACCCTGACTGCAGCGGCACTCGAAACGCACCGGCGAGCCTCGGAACAGTCGCACGTCCTGGTCGGCGAAGCCCTGCCCGAGCAGCTCTTCCACCGGGCACCGGAGCAGCTGCGCCACGCTGAGGCGCTCGATCCCCCGCTGCGCGCCTTCCCAGGCGGCCGCAACTTCCTCGAAGTCCCCCTCGGCTCCGGCTCCCGGGAGCTTCTGCACGAGCATTCCGGCACCGCCCGCCTCGTCCGCCGCGAGGAGCACCCGCGTCGGGAGTTGCTCGGAGGAGGCGAAGTACGCCTCGAGTGATTCGGCGAGCGAGGCCCCGGAGAGGGGCACGACGCCCTGATAGCGCATGCTCCGCTCCTCGGCTTCCACGGTCACCGTGATGCGGCCGTCGCTGCCGACCAGACTCCGGAAGACCGCGCCACCGGCGACTTCGGTGAACTCACCGCGCACGGCTCCCCGGTCGACGCGCGCCACAGCCCGCACGCGAAAGTCGTGCGTACACTGCGCGACCAGGAGCTTCAGTGCGCCGTTTCCCTCGAGCTGGAACGTCAGCGTGCCGCGGAACTTCAGCGTCGCGGCGAGCAGCACGGATGCGACGACGGCCTCGCCCAGGAGTCCGGTCACCTCGGGAGGATAGGTCGAGTGGGCGCGCAGCTCGCGCCAGGCAGACCCAAGGCGCGCCCAGTGCCCGCGCACGGGCCGATTCTCGAAGATGAAGCGACGTACCCGGTCGCCGTCTGAATTCATTGGCAGAGTCATCCCGTCACAGTGGGGCAGCGGATCGGGCAACTCAACCCCGCCCTGCCGTCGCGAGCGCGGCCGGCCACGCCTCGAGGGCACGCTCCGGCGGACCCTCAGCCGCCGAGCTTCTTCTTCAGCAGTTCGTTCAGCTGGGCCGGATTCGCTTTGCCGCCGGTCGCCTTCATCACCTGGCCGACGAAGAAGCCGAAGAGCTTGTCCTTCCCCGCGCGGTAGTCGGCGAGCTGAGCGGGATTCTTCCCCATCACCTCGTCGATCACGCGCTCGATCGCGGAGCTGTCGGTGATTTGCCTGAGGCCCTGCGCGTCGATGACCTCATCGGCGCTCCGTCCGCCGGACCACATCGCTTCGAAGACTTCCTTGGCGATCTTGCCGGAGATGGTCTGATCGGCGATGCGCTCGAGGAGTCCGGCCAGGCGCGCCGCCGGCAGCCGCCCGGAGCCGACCTCGAGGTTCTCGCGGTTGAGCGCCGCAGCGAGCTCTCCCATGACCCAGTTGGCCGCGAGTTTCGGCTCGCCCTCGAGCTCACGCACTACTTCCTCGTAATACGCAGCGAGCTCGCGGCTGGCGGTGAGCACGCCCGCGTCGTAGGGCGACAGCCCGTACCCGGAGGCGAAGCGCGCGGCCTTCTGGTCCGGCAGCTCGGGCAAGGTGGTGCGCACCTCCTCGATGAACGCGTCCGAGAGCACGAGCGGCAGCAGGTCCGGATCCGGGAAGTAGCGGTAATCGTTCGCCTCCTCCTTCGAGCGCATCGGGCGTGTCTCGCCCTTGTCCGGATCGTAGAGGCGGGTCTCCTGCACCACCTGCCCGCCGGACTCGAGGATGTCGATCTGACGCGACACCTCGTAGTTGATGGCGCGCTCGACGAAGCGGAAGGAGTTGAGGTTCTTGATCTCGGCGCGCGTCCCGAGCTTCTGCGCCCCGGCGCGGCGCACCGAGACGTTGGCGTCGCAGCGGAACGAGCCCTCCTGCATGTTGCCGTCGCAGATCTCCAGGTAGCGCACCAGGGTGTGCACCTTCTTCATGTAGGCGACCGCCTCCTTCGCCGAGCGCAGGTGCGGCTCGGAGACGATCTCGACCAGCGGCGTGCCGGCGCGGTTCAGGTCGATGCCCGTCACCCCCGGCAGCCCCTCGTGCAGACTCTTGCCGGCGTCTTCCTCGAGGTGCGCGCGCGTGATGCCGATGCGCTTGAGCGCACCGTCATCGAGAACGATGTCGACCGCCCCTTCGGCGACGATCGGCAGCTCGTATTGACTGATCTGGTAGCCCTTCGGCAGGTCCGGGTAGAAGTAATTCTTGCGCGCGAACACGGAACTGCGCGCAATGCGCGCGTTGATCGCGAGCCCGAGCTTCACCGCCATCCGCACCGCCTCGGCGTTCAGCACCGGCAGCACGCCCGGATAGCCGAGGTCGACGAGATTCGCCTGCGCGTTGGGGGGCGCCCCGTACGCGGTGGCGGAGCCCGAGAAGATCTTCGAGCGCGTCGCCAGCTGCGCGTGGATCTCGAGTCCGATGACCGTTTCCCACGCGCTCATGCGTAGCCCTGCGGCACGCGGGTGTGCCAGTCCGTCTCGAGCTGATACCGATGCGCCACGTTCAGGAGCCTGGCTTCCCCGAAGTGCGGGCCCACGATCTGCAGGCCGACCGGCAGCCCTGCCACGAACCCGCACGGGACCGACATCGCCGGCACTCCCGCGAGATTCGCGCCGATGGTGTAGATGTCGTTCAAGTACATGGCGATCGGATCGTCGGTCTTGGCGCCGATCGCGAACGCGGCGGTCGGCGTCATCGGCCCCATGAGCACGTCCACCTCGGCGAAGGCACGCCTGAAATCGTCCGTGATGAGCTGGCGCACTTTCTGCGCCCGGAGGTAGTACGCGTCGTAGTATCCGGCCGACAGTACGTAGGTGCCCGTCATGATCCGGCGCTTCACTTCCGCGCCAAAGCCCTCGCCGCGCGAGCGCTGGTAGAGATCGAGGAGATCCCGCGGCTCCTTGCAGCGGTAGCCGTAGCGCACCCCATCGAATCGGGCGAGGTTCGATGAGGCTTCGGCGGGCGCGACCACGTAGTAAGTCGGCACCGACAGCGGCAGGTTCGGCAGGCTCACCTCGCGAAGTTGCGCGCCGAGCTTCTCGAAGACCTGGAGCGCCTCGCGGATGCGGCGCTCGTTCCCCGCCTCGAGCCCCTTGTCGAAGAACTCCTTGAGGAGTCCCACCTTGAGCCCCGCGAGCGGCGCGTCCAGTGCCGCCACGTAGTCGGGCACGGGAGCCTCGACGCTCGTCGAGTCGTTCGGATCGAAGCCCGCCATCTCGCGCAGCATGAGCGCGGCGTCCGCGGCGCTCACCGTCAGCACCCCGCCCTGGTCGAGACTCGAGGCGAAGGCGACCATCCCAAAGCGCGACACGCGGCCGTACGTGGGCTTGATGCCGGTGATGCCGCAGAGCGCGGCGGGCTGCCGGATCGAGCCGCCGGTGTCGGTTCCGGTGGCGCCCGGGACCAGACGCGCCGCCACCGCGGCGGCCGAGCCGCCGGATGAGCCGCCGGGGACGAGCTGCACGTTCCAGGGATTGCGCACCGGCCCGTAGTAGCTGTTCTCGTTGGAGGAGCCCATCGCGAACTCGTCCATGTTGGTCTTGCCGAGCGAGATCGCGCCCGCGGCCTTGAGGCGCGCCACCACGGTCGCGTCGTAGGGCGAGACGAAGTTATCGAGCATCCGCGAGCCGCAGCTGGTGCGTACCCCGCGGGTGCAGAAGAGGTCCTTGTGGGCGATCGGCACGCCGGTCAGCGCGCCGCCGCCGCCCGATGCGAGCGCGCGGTCCGCGCCGGCGGCCTCCGCGAGCGCCTGCCCGGACGTGACCGAGACGAATGCATTGAGCGTCCCCTGGCGCGACTCGATCCGGCCGAGAAAGGCGCGCACCACTTCCACGCTCGAGAACTTCCTCGCGCGGAGCCCCGCCGCCAGCTCGGTCAGCGTGCGTTTGTGCAGCTCGCTCACGCGCGCCTCACTCGATGACCTTGGGAACCAGGTAGAGGCCCGCGGCGACCTGCGGGGCGTTCCGCTGATGCTCCTCGTGGCGGTCCTGCTCGGTCACCACGTCCGGCCGCAGCCGCTGCGAGAGCCCGGGGAGCGGGTGTGACATCGGGGTGACGCCTTCGGTACGGGCGCGCTGCAGGGCGCCGACGAAATCCAGGATCTTAGACAGACTCTCCTGGTACACCGGGATCTCGGCCGGCGTGAGGTTGAGCCGCGCGAGGGCGGCAATTCCTGCGATCTGCTCGCGCGTAAGAGCCATGGCGAGGGTGCGGCGGTGCGCGTGGTGAAGTGAGAAAACCAGCGCAAAATCATACATGTTGCCTTGCTGAATGTCCTGTCGGTTGCTAGATTACGCGCCACTTTTGGCGTCCTCCGCCGCTTTCCGGTCGCTTCATGTTCAAACGCCTGCGCGGTTATTTCTCCAGCGATCTGTCGATCGATCTGGGTACGGCTAATACCCTGATCTACGTTCGCGACAAGGGGATCGTCCTCAACGAGCCTTCGGTGGTTGCGGTGCAGGACGAGCCCTCGCGCGGCAGCAAGGTGATCGTCGCGGTCGGCACCGAGGCCAAGGCCATGCTCGGGCGCACGCCCGGTCACATCACCGCGGTGCGTCCCATGAAGGACGGCGTCATCGCCGACTTCACCTACACCGAGAAGATGCTGCAGCACTTCATCAACAAGGTGCACGGCAACCGCACGCTGAAGCCCTCACCCAGGGTCCTGGTGTGCGTGCCCTTCGGCTCGACACAGGTCGAGCGGCGCGCGATCCGCGAGTCCGCCGAAGGCGCTGGCGCGCGCAACGTCGCGATCGTTAGCGAGCCGATGGCCGCGGCGGTCGGCGCGGGACTGCCGGTGCACGAGGCGCGCGGCTCGATGGTGCTCGATATCGGCGGCGGCACCTCCGAGGTCGCGGTGCTGTCGCTGAACGGCGTCGTGTATGCCAACTCCGCGCGCATCGGCGGCGATCGCTTCGACGAGGCGATCATGAACTACGTGCGCCGCAACTACGGCATCCTCATCGGGGAAGCGACCGCAGAGCGCATCAAGATCGAGATCGGCTCGGCCTATCCCGGGCAGCAGGTGCGCGAGCTCTCGGTCAAGGGCCGCAATCTCTCCGAGGGCGTGCCGCGCAGCTTCACGCTCAACAGCAACGAGATCCTCGAGGCGCTCCAGGAGCCTCTGCAGAGCATCGTGAGCGCGGTGAAGCAGGCGCTCGAGCAGACTCCTCCCGAGCTCGGCGCCGACGTGGCCGAGCGCGGCATCGTGCTCACCGGCGGCGGCGCACTGCTGCGCGACATCGACAAGCTCCTCACGGAAGAGACCGGTCTGCCGGTGGTGGTGGCGGACGACCCTCTCACCTGCGTGGCGCGCGGCGGCGGGCGCATTCTCGAACTGATGGACGAGCTGGGCCCAGGTCACTTCGGCCTGGAGTAGCGCGAAGGAGCGCGCGAGCCACCGGTGGCCGCCTTCGGAACAGCAGCCGGCAGACCGTTGCAGGGGCGCGACGGCGCGGCCGGATTTCGCTTCACGGTCTACGCGGCGCTCGCCGTCGTCATCATGTACCTCGACCAGCGCCAGCACTACCTCGAGCGGCTGCGCTACGTGCTGCAGGCGGCCGCGTATCCCGTCCAGCTCGCGGTGAACTCGCCCCCCGCCGCGTGGAGCTCCATCAGGCGGAGCTTCGAGGGCCGCGACCAGCTCCAGGCGGAGAATGCGAGCCTCAAGGCGCGGCAGCGGGACCTCGAGTTGCGCTCGATGCGCTACGAGGACCTGGCGCGTGAGAATGCGGAGCTGCGCGGGCTGCGCGCGGCGCTGCCGCCGGTCGCCGACCGTTGGCTGCCGGCCGAGATCGTGAACGTGCAGCTCTCCAGCCTCAGGCAACGGCTGCTGATCGACCGGGGCGCCGTCAACGGAGTCTTCAAGGGCCAGGCGGTGCTCGATGACCGCGGGCTCATCGGCCAGACGACAAACGTCGGTCCGTGGAGCGCGGAAGTCATCCTGATCACCGATCCCGAGCACGGAACTCCGGTGCGCATCGAGCGCACGGGGCTTCGCACCATCGCGGTGGGCGCAGGCGATGCCACTTCGCTCGCGTTGCCTTACCTCCCGGCCAATGCCGACATCAAGCAAGGGGATCTCCTCGTCACCTCGGGCCTCGGCGGCGTCTTTCCGCACGGCTACCCCGTGGCGCGCGTGACCGAGGTGCACCGCGAGGCGGTGCAGCCGCTCGCGCAGGTGCGCGCCGCGCCGCTCGCCCACATCGGGACCGACAGCGAGGTCGTGCTGGTGTGGTTTCGCCCGGATCACCCCGCGGCGCCCGCGCCGCAGGCCGCCTCGGTGAATGGCGTCAAGGTCGGCAACGCCGCCCTGCAGCCGCAGGCGGCCCCCCCTCGCCCGACCGCCGCGCCGGCCCCGGCCATGCCGAAGCCCGCGCCCGAGGCGGCCCGGACCCCACCGCGCACAGGTCCGGCGCCCCGGCCGAAGCCCGCGACGGAGCCCGCGCCGGAGGCAGAGGCGACGTCACCGGCCGAGGGGCCGCCGCCCGCGGTCGAGTCCCCCGAATCCAAGCCCCGGGACCCGGCGGAACCGCAACCGGAGACTCAGCCGCCCAAGGGGAACCGGTGAACGCCTTCGGTCGGGGCCGCATGCTCCTCTCGGTGATCTTCGGCCTGGTGCTCACCGTGTTCCCGCTGCCGGCGTGGCTCGATGTGCTCCGGCCCGCCTTTGTGGTGCTCGTGGTGCTGTACTGGTCGGTGAACGCCCCGCGCTTGGGCGGGATCGCCCTCGGCTTCTTCTCGGGCTTCGCGCTCGATGTCTTCCAGGGACCGGTCTTGGGTCAGCACGCCCTGGCGCTTTCGCTGGTAGCCTATATTGCCGTGCGCGAGGCCCAGCGCATCCGGACCAAGCCGGCGCTGCAGCAGGCGCTGGTCGTGTTCGGGGCGCTCGCGGTCTACGAGTTCGCGGTGTTCGCGATCGACGGCTGGAGCGGCCACCCGGTCACGAGCCCCCTGCGCTGGGTCCATACCGTGACGGGCGCACTGATCTGGCCCCCGGTCGCCGCCATACTCGGGTACCGATCGCGCGCGCGCATCTGAAGCGGAACTATCCTCACCCCCGACGTTCTGACCGTTTCCAGCCATGCCGGCAGTGCGCATCAAGGATCAATGGCGGGAGCAGCGCCTGTTCGATCAGCGCTCGCTCGTGTGCGCCGCGATCATGGGCTTAGGCGTGCTCGGCCTCATCGTGCGGCTGTTCGTGCTGCAGGTCGCCCGGCACGAGTACTACTCCGACCTCTCCCAGGGCAATCGGGTCCGCAATGAGCCGATCCCCGCGGCGCGCGGGCTGATTCTCGACCGCAACGGCGAGGTGATCGCCGGCAACCAGCCCGCCTATCAGCTCGAGATGGTCCCCGAGGAAGTGCCGGATCTCGAGGACACACTCGCGCGGCTCGTGCAGCTCGAGCTCGTCCGCTCCGAGGACGTCGGCGAGCTCGAGCGCACCGTCGAGTCGAGCCGCAGCTTCGACAGCGTGCCGATCCGGCTGCGCATGTCGGACGAGGATGTCGCGCGCTTTGCGGTGCGGCGCTTCGAGTTCCAGGGACTCGACATCAAGACGCGCCAGACCCGCTGGTACCCGAACGGCGAGCTCGCGGTGCACGCGCTCGGCTACGTCGGCGCGATCAGCGAGCAGGACCTGAAGCACATCGACCGCGCCGCCTACGCCGGCACCGCGCTCATCGGCAAGCTCGGCGTCGAGAGCGCCTTCGAGCGGGAGCTCCACGGCACCAACGGCTATCGCGAGGTGCTGGTGAACGCTCTAGGGCGCTCGGTGGAGCGCCAGGGCGCCTTCGTGCCGAACCTGCGCACGCGGTCGCCCGCGGCGGGCGATGATCTGCTGCTCGCCATCGACCTCAAGGTGCAGCGCACCGCCGAGGCCGCGCTCGCCGGACA
Organism: Gammaproteobacteria bacterium 13_2_20CM_66_19; assembly: GCA_001914695.1. Taxonomy (GTDB): domain Bacteria; phylum Pseudomonadota; class Gammaproteobacteria; order Steroidobacterales; family Steroidobacteraceae; genus 13-2-20CM-66-19. Next base: position 44,342 of record MNCZ01000117.1, read on the forward strand.
TCGCGGCGCGGTGGTGGCGCTCGATCCCAACAACGGCGACGTGCTGGCGCTCGTGAGCCTGCCGGGCTTCGATCCGACGCTGTTCGGGCGCGGCATCACCGCCACCGAGTTCGGTGCGCTGCAGGCCGACATCGACCGGCCACTCTTCAATCGGGCGCTCCGCGGCACCTACCCGCCGGGCTCGACCGTGAAGCCGGTGATCGCGCTCGCCGCGCTCACCTACCACGTGGTGGATCCCCAGGCTCACCGCTACTGCGCCGGCGCCTTCCATCTGCCGCACAGCGCACACGTGTTCCGCGAGTACCACAACGAGCACCACGGGTCCGTCGACCTGGACGACGCCATCGCGCGCTCCTGCGACGTCTACTTCTACGGCCTCGCCGATGTCCTCGGCGTGGACCGGATCTCCGCGTTCATGGCGCCGTTCGGCTTCGGCAAGGCGGCCGGCATCGACATCGGCGGTGAAAAGCCCGGGATCCTACCCTCGCGCGAGTGGAAGGCGAAGATGTTCTCGCGGCCCGCGGATCAGGTGTGGTTCCCGGGCGAGACGGTGAACTTCGGCATCGGCCAGGGCTATCTCAACGTGACGCCGCTGCAGCTCGCCCACTACGCGAGCATCATCGCCACCCGCGGCAAGATCTGGAAGCCGCGGCTCGTCGCCGCCTACCGCGATCCACGCACCGGCCAGATTCACCAGGTGCCGCCACAGTCCGACGGCCAAGTGACCGGTGTCGCACCCGAGGACTGGCAGCGCGTGGTGCACGGCATGATCGGCGTGACGACGCGCGGCACCGCCGCGGCCATCGGCTACCGCGCGCCCTACACGTTTGGCGGCAAGACCGGCACCGCGCAGGTGTTCACGGTCGGGCAGAACGAGAAGTACAACGCGAGCAAGATAAGCGAGCGGCTGCGCGATCACTCCTGGTTCATCGCGTTTGCGCCCGCGGACGAGCCGCGCATCGCGCTCGCGGTGCTGCAGGAGAATGGCGGCGCGGGCGCGAGCGCCGCAGCTCCGATCGCCCGCAAGGTGCTCGACGCGTACCTCCTGGGCGCGGACGGCAAGCTAAAGCCCCCGCAGCTGATGAAGCCCCCGCAGCTGATGGAGCCCCGCCGCTGATGTACGAGGACCTCGCTTCCGGCTCACGCGCACGACGCACGCTCACGGGCGCGGCGCACTTGCTCTTTGCGCTGCAGCTCGACGGCCCGCTCGTCGCGGGGCTGGCGCTGATCGCCGCGTTCGGGCTCGTCGTGCTCTACAGCGCCTCGGGGCAGAGCGTCGCCACCGTGGTGCGCACGGCGCTCAGGCTCCTCCTCGGCACCGTCGCCCTGGTGCTGCTCGCGCGCGTCAATCCGAATTTCCTGCGCCGCGCGACCCCGTGGCTATACGTCGCGGGCTGCGTGCTGCTCCTCATCGTGGCGGCGATCGGCCACGTCGGCATGGGCGCGCAGCGCTGGCTCAATCTCGGCCTGTTCCGCTTCCAGCCCTCCGAGCTCATGAAGCTCGCGGTGCCGATGACCTGCGCCTGGTACCTGCACGATCGGCCGCTGCCGCCCTCCTGGCGCTCGCTCGCGATGTTGACGGTGCTGATCCTGATGCCGGTCGGGCTCGTGGCGATCCAGCCGGACCTCGGCACCGCGGCGCTCATCGCGGTCGCCGGCATACTGGTCATCGTGCTCGCGGGATTGCGCGTGCGTGTGATGGTGGCGCTCGTCGTGCTCGGCGCGCTCGCGGCCTGGTTCGGCTGGAGCTTCATGCACGACTACCAGAAAAAGCGCGTGCTCACCTTCCTCGACCCGCAGACCGATCCGCTCGGCGCCGGCTACCACATCATCCAGTCGCAGATCGCGATCGGCTCGGGAGGCGTGTTCGGCAAGGGCTGGATGAACGGCAGCCAGGCCCAGCTGGAGTTCCTTCCCGAGCGCTCGACCGATTTCATCTTCGCCGTGGTGGGCGAGGAGTTCGGGCTGCTGGGGCTCTTGCTGCTGCTGCTGCTCTATCTCTTCGTCGCCGGCCGCGCGCTCTATCTCGCGACGCAGACTCAGGACACTTTCGCGCGTCTGCTCGCCGGCAGCCTCGCGCTCACCTTCTTCGTCTACGTGATCATCAACGCCGGCATGGTCACGGGGCTGCTGCCGGTCGTCGGCGTGCCGCTGCCGCTCGTAAGCTACGGCGGCAGCTCGGTCGTGACGCTGCTCGCGGGCTTCGGTATTCTGATGGCGCTGTATTCGCGGCGCAAACTCATCGGGTCATAGTCGAGCTCGTGGCGTTGAACCACTGTCTTCGTGTCCTGCTCGCGGCGCTCGCCTGCTCACCAGCGGGCGCGCAACCCCTCGATGCGGCCCCGAACGGCTTCGACCTGCAGCGTCCCGAGATCGCGGAGTTCGTCGACCGCGTGGTGAGCCATCACGGACTCAACCGCCAGGACGTGCGCGCAATCCTCAAGGAGGCGCAGCCACAGCCGAAGATCATCGAGATCATGAACCGTCCCATCGAGAGGGTGGCGCCGTGGTGGGAGTACCGCGAGCACTTCCTGTCCGAGGAGCGCATCAGCGAGGGCGCCCATTTCTGGCTCGACCACAAGAATTCGCTCGAGCAGGTCTCCGGCCGCTATCAGATCCCCCCCGAATACCTGGTGGCGATTCTCGGCATCGAGACCAAGTACGGGCGCGTCACCGGGCACTACCGCGTGCTCGATGCGCTCGCGACGCTCGCGTTCGATTACCCGCCGCGCCACAGCTACTTTCGCGAGGAGCTCGAGCAGTTCCTGCTGCTCATCAAGGAAAGCAAGCTCGACCCGCTCACCACCACCGGCTCCTACGCCGGCGCCATGGGCGTGCCGCAGTTCATGCCGTCCGTGTACCGGCGCTACGCGGTCGATGCCAACAGCGACAAGCGGCCGCCGCCCGACCTCTGGAGCGACTGGGACGCGATCCTCGCGAGCGTCGCCAATTACCTGCACGAGTACGGCTGGAGGGCCGGCGGTCCGGTGCTGGCGGAGACCAAGCTCGACCCGGATCCGAGCTTCCAGATCGAGCCGCACAATCTCGAGCTCAGCGAGACCGTCGAGAGCCTCGGCGCACACGGCGTGAAGGTCGAGCTCGCCGTGCCGCCCGATACGCCCGTGGTGCTGATCTCCGCCGAGCAGCGCGACGGGCCGGCGTACCGCGTCGGGTTCCACAACTTCTACGTGATCACCCGCTACAACGCCAGCGCGCGCTACGCCATGGCCGTGCACGATCTGGCGCAGGCCGTCGCGAAGCGCGTGCACGACAGCTCATCGTGAGTCGCGCGCACCGCGCCGCGCCCGCGCAGCGGCTCACCCGGACCGCGGCGCTCTGCCTGCTGCTCGCCGCCTGCGCGACGGTGTCGCGCCGGGGGCCGCCCGTGGCTCCACCCTCGCCCCCGCCGGCGCCGCCGCCGGGCGGCGTCGAATCAGTCCCCGATGCCGTGCCGCGCGCCGAGCCGCGCAGCGCCCACGGCAACCCGCCCTTCTACGGCGTGCTCGGCAGGCGCTACTTCGTGCTGGCGACCGCCGACGGCTACCTCGAGCGCGGCGTGGCCTCCTGGTACGGCCCGACGTTCCACGGCGGCAACACCTCCAGCGGCGAGCCCTACGACATGTACGGGATGACTGCCGCCCACAAGACGCTGCCGCTTCCGAGCTATGCGCGCGTCACCAACCTCCGCAACGGCCGCAGCGTCGTCGTGCGCATCAACGATCGCGGCCCCTTCGTCGCCAACCGCCTCATCGACCTCTCCTACACCGCGGCCGCGAAGCTCGACATGGTCCGGGACGGCACGACGCTGGTCGAAGTGCGGGCGCTGACTCCCGGCGTGCCGGATCAATTCACGCGCAGCGCCCAGGCGCCGCCCCCCTCGCTCTACGTGCAGGCGGGCGCCTTCGCCGACGAGCGCAACGCGCAGCGCCTGCTCGAGCGGCTGCACGACGCGGGACTTGCGAGCGCCTTCGTGCTGTCGCCGCTCGAGGGCAAATCGGGGCTCTACCGCGTGCGCCTCGGGCCCGTCGCGAGCGTCGCCGAATTCGATGCGCTCGCCGCGCGCTTGAGCGCGCTCGGCATCCCCGGCGTCTTCCTCGCCCTCGACTGACGGCCGCCGCGCTTGAGTTAAGATCCGCATCCGTGATTCGCCCCGCGCTCACTGCTGCGCTCGTGCTCGCCGCGCTCGTGCTCGCCGCCCTCCCGCCCGCGGCTGCCACACCCGCGGCGGCCGCCGCGCCTGCGCAGGCCGCGATCCCGATCCCAAGAGCCCCGGCGGTCAGTGCGCGCTCGTACATCCTGCTCGATCACTTCAGCGGCCGGGTGCTGGCGGACTATCACGCCGACGAGCGCGCCGAGCCCGCGAGCCTCACCAAGCTCATGACGGCCTACGTGGTGTTCACCGCGCTCGCCGAGGGGCGCTTGAAGCTCACCGACATGGCCGCCATCAGCGTGCACGCCTGGCGCACCGGCGGCTCGCGCAGCTTCGTACAGGTCGACACGCAGATCCCGGTCGACATTCTCGTGAAGGGCATGATCGTACAGAGCGGGAACGACGCCAGCATCGCGCTCGCCGAGAAGGTGGGCGGCACCGAGAGCGCGTTCGCCGAGATGATGAACGAGTACGCGCGGCGCCTCGGGATGAAATCGAGCCACTTCGAGAACGCCGACGGCCTGCCGTCACCCAATCACTACACCACCGCACGCGACACGGCGACGCTCGCCAACGCGCTGATCCGAGACTTCCCGCAGTACTACCCCCTCTTCAGCCTGCGCGAGTTCTTGTGGAACAACATCCGCCAGGAGAACCGCAACGGCCTGCTCGGCAAAGATCCTTCCGTCGACGGGCTGAAAACCGGGCACACCGACAGCGCCGGCTTCTGCCTCGCGACCTCCGCCAACCGCAACGGCATGCGGCTGGTGTCGGTGGTCATGGGCGCCCCGAGCGTCAAGGCACGCGAGGCTGCGAGCGCCGCGCTCCTCAACTACGGCTACACCTTCTTCGAGACCGTGCGCGTGAAGGCGGCGCGCGAAACAGTTCTGAAGCCCCGCGTCTACGGCTCGGCGGCGGAGTTCACCCCCGTGGGCGTGCCCTACGATGTCTACGCGACGGTGGCTCGCGGACAGGCCGGGATGCTGCGCACCAGCGCGCGCCTCACTCACGAGCCCCTCACCGCCCCGCTCGCGGCCGCCACACCGCTCGGCGAGCTCGCCGTCGTGGATGGAAGCGGCGAGGTGGTGGCGCGTGCGCCGCTCACGGCCTTCGCGCCGGTGCCCGAGGGAGGACTGTGGACGCGCGCCGTGGACCACGTGGCGCTCTGGTTCCACTGACGCCGCGGGCGCACGAGCGCTTTAGTCGAGCGAAGCATGGCCGACCCACTTCCCACCTGTTACCTGAACGGCGACTACCTGCCGCTCACCGAGGCGCGCATCTCACCGCTCGATCGGGGCTTTCTGTATGCGGACGGGGTCTACGAGCTCATGCCGGTATACGGCGGGCGCGGCTTCCGCTTCCCCGCCCACGCGGAGCGACTCACACGCAGCCTCGCGGGCATCCGCATGGCCGATCCGCACACGCGCGAGGAATGGCGTGCGATTCTCGCCGGGCTGACCGAGCGCAACGGCGGCGGCGACATGTACGTCTACTGGCAGGTGACGCGCGGCGCGCAGTACGGCCGCACCCACGCGCCGCTACCCGACATCCCGCGCACCGTGTTCGCCTTCTGCGCGCCGCTGCCGGTGACCCCCGCCGAGGCCCTCGAGCGCGGGGTCGCCTGCGTCACCGCGAGCGACAGCCGCTGGGCGCGCTGCGACATCAAGTCCACCTCCCTCCTCGCCAACGTGCTGCTGCGGCAGCTCTCGGTCGATGCCGCCGCCGCCGAGACCATCCTGCTGCGCGACGGGGCGCTCACCGAGGCCTCCGCTTCCGCGGTGCACGTGGTGAGGGGCGGCGAGCTGCGGATGCCGCCGCACTCGCAGCGCATTCTCCCCGGCACCACGCGCGGGGTGGTGGAGGAGCTGGCCGA
>MNCZ01000069.1 GCA_001914695.1 Gammaproteobacteria bacterium 13_2_20CM_66_19
TTCCTTGGAGGCGCCGCGCTCGGGCTTGCGCTGGCGACGCTCACGCTGCCGTTGGCAGCGAAATTCGTACTCGGACTCTCGATGCCGGGCGTGGTCGTCGTGATCGGTCTCGTGTCCGGGGCGCTGGTGGCACTGGTGAGCGCGGCCGTCCCGGCTGCGCTCGCGGCGAGGTTGAGAGTGGCTACCGCACTCGCCGGCCACGGCGCGGCATGAGCTTCGCCCGACAATTCGCCGCGCTGCTGGCGATGAGCCTGTCGGGCTTCGCTCAGCGCATCGGCTCGGTCCTGACGATCATCATCGGCGTGACCTGCGCGGTCGCTGTGCTGGTCTCGATGCTGTCGATGGGTACGGGGGCGCGAGGGGAGGCGTTGGTCAACGCACGCGACGACCGTGTGGTGCTCAGCAGCCTCGGCGCGCGGGGCATCTTCAGCAGCATCCCGAGGGACGAGGCCGACACCGTGCTCAACCTTCCGGGGATCAAGAAAGGCAGTGACGCTAAGCCCCTGGTGGTGTTTTCAGCCGTAGTACTGATCGAGGCTCGCCGGCGCCTGACGGACAGGCGCATTTTCTTTCCGCTCGTCGGGCTCACCGGCGCCGTCACGAACGAGTTTGATCCGGCATTTCACCTGACCGAAGGCCGGACGTTTCACCCGGGCCTCTTTGAGCTCATCGCCAGCAATCCCTGCGTCCGGCAGTACGCAGGATTCGAGCTCGGCGCCAGGCGCTCGATTCACGCCACCGACTGGACCGTCGTCGGGCATTTCGATGAGGGGGATACGCAGCAGTGCCTCGTGCTGACCGACGCGGAGATCCTCATGTCGACCTACGGCAGCAACCGGTACACCCGGGTTACGGCGATGCTGCAGTCCCCGGGGGATTACGCCGCCCTGCGCCAGGCACTCGAGGCCAATCCCACGCTGCGCCTCGAAGTCCGACACGAACGCGAGTCGATCGAGAATGACTTGAAGGAGCTGAACGCGCTGCTGAACTTTGCCGCCTACTTCGTCGGCTCGATCATGGCGATCGGCGCGACGCTCGGCGCGGTGAACTCGCTTTACTCGATCGTCGACTCGCGGCGCCGGGAGATCGCCACGCTCCGCGCGATCGGCTTTGATTCTGCGGCGATCGTCGCTTCCATCCTCTTCGAGTCGATCGTGCTCGCCCTGCCGGGTGCGCTGCTCGGGGTGCTTCTCGCGTGGACACTCTTCCATAGAATGTCGGTGAGTCCCTTCGGCTTCAGTTTCCGGCTCGACGTGAGCCTCGCGCTCGCAGCGGTGGGCATCGCCTGGGCGCTGGCGATGGGGCTGATCGGCGGAATACTTCCAGCGCTCCGCGCGGCGCGCGTGCCGGTGACGACGGCACTGCGCGCGGGTTGATGGCAGTATGCGACGACTGATCATGCCTGCCGCGGGCGCTGCGATGCTCGGCGCGGCGCTCTTAAGCGCGGCGGCGGTCGACTTCGAGATCCCGGCTGCCGAGCCGGCCGAGGCGAGCCTGACCCCGACCCAGATCGCGGGCGAGAGCTTTCACATTCAGAATCCGGTGCACAGCGACGGGCTGATGCACCACTACGTCGTCGAGAGCCGCTTCGGCCCCTTCACGGCCTACGGGCGTGACGCGCTCGCGGTGCGGCTGCGCGAAGTGGCCGCGCTGACGACCATCGCGAAGACGTCCGACACCGAGGTCGTCCTCAAGTCCGTGAGCCGCGGCATTGAGGAGGATGCCCGGTCGGTCGTGCAGGTGGCCCTGAATCCCGTCGGCACCGTGATCGGCATCCCGAAGGGCATCGCGCATCTCTTCAGCGGCTACAAGGCGGAGGCCGGCGAGATCGCGGCGCAGGTGCGGCAGACCTCGAAGGGCGGTGATTCGCATAAGAAAGAGGGTGGCCGCGCGGCGCAGGCGGAGCACGCCGCCAGGCAGTACGCCGATCGCTACCTCGGCCTTTCGGCTGCCGAACGACACTGGTACGCCCAACTCCGCGTCGACCCCTACACGAACAACGAGGTTCTGCGCCGGGCCGTCAAGCGTCTCGCCAGGATCGATGCGGCCGCGAGCTTCGGAGTCCGGTTCGCGCCGCTCGGAGTGCCTTTCGCGGGCGAGGTGCGGCGCGCGCTCGATGCCATCTACAACGAAGACCCGGCAGTGCTGCGCAAGCGCCGGCACGAGGCGCTCGCCGGCTTTGGCCTCAGCGCTTCCGAGATGGAGGGCTTCGAGAACGCACTGCTCCTCACTCCGACACGCCAGACGCTGCTGGTGGATGCGGTGCAGGGGCTCGAGGGAGTCGAGGGCCGCGCTGAGCTGCTCCGCCACGCCGCCGCTGTCACCGCCGAGGACGAGATCGAGGTATTTCTGAGCAGCACGTGCCTGCTGCTGCATTTTCATTCGCGCACGCCCGTGGCTCGGGTCCTGGCGGGCTTGCGGGTGCCGACCGCTCAGCGAGCCGACGGGCACGTGATGGTCTTCGGCGCCTTCGACGACGTGCAGTGGACCGAGGATGTGGCGGCTTACGAGCACGCCATCCGCGAGGCGCTGCCGGGCGATGCGGGGGTGCGCGAGCTCTGGCTCGCAGGGAGCGCCTCTCCGCGCGCGCACGACGCACTCGCGCAGCTTGGCTGGGAGATTCACGACGGGGTCGAAGGCACGTTGGGCTGCGCTTCCAGCGAGGCCCTCGCCGGCACCGCAGTTCCGATGGGTCTCAGGCCGAGCGGTCGAGGGCCCTCAGCGCCTTGAAGCGACCCGTCGCGGAGAGCGCCTCGCGCGCGGCCTGCGCCGTCCACAGGGCGTTGCGGCGTGCCACGAACGGGCCGTGCAACAGCTCATCGAGCGAGCCGGCCCGGGCGAACAGGAAGCCCTGACCAGCGACGCAACCGAGCGCCAGGAGCGCCGCAGCCTGCTCCTCGAGCTCTATGCCCTCCGCCACGGTGTCGAGTCCGAGCGTCTCGCCGAGGGTCACCACCGTGCGCACGAGCTCCGGTCCGCTGTCCGAATTGGTCAGCCGGCTCACGAAGGAACGGTCGATTTTGAGGATGTCGATCGGGAAACGATGCAGGTAGGAGAGCGACGAGTAGCCGGTGCCGAAATCGTCGATCGCGAGCCGGACGCCGAGGCCTTTCAGGCGGCGGAATCGCTCGAGATTCGCGCCGCTGCTGGCCATGATGGTGCTTTCGGTGAGCTCGATGACGAGGTTCTCCGGCTCCAGTCCGGATTCGCGCAGCGCCTGGGTGACGTCGTGCACCAGATCGCCCTGTTCGAGGTGGCGGGCCGAGATGTTCACCGCGAGCCTCAGGGCCGATCCGCCGGCGATGGACTCGCGCCAGGCGCACATGTCGCGGCAGGCCTGCCTCAGCACCCAGCGGCCGAGCTCGGCGACGTGGCCGCACTCCTCCATCACCTGGATGAAGCGCGCCGGCATCAGTACCCCGGCCTCGGGGTGCCTCCAGCGCACGAGCGCCTCGACGCCGAGGATGCTCCTCGAGCCGAGGTCGACGATCGGCTGATATTCGAGGAAGAGCTCCTGCTGAGCGAGCGCGCGCCCGATATCCGCCTCGAGGCGCAAGCGCTCCTGCAGCAGGTCCTGCATCTGCGGCCGGAAAGTGATGTAACGGCTCTTCCCGGCCGCCTTGGCGTGGTACATCGCGATGTCCGCGTTGCTGAGCAACGCCTCGGGAGCGGACTCGCCGGCGCAGTAGGCGATGCCGATGCTCGCCGTGACCCGCAACGCCTTCCCGTCGAGCGCGAGCGGCGCCTGCAGTTTCTCGATCAGCGCCCCGGCGCTGCCCTCCACCTCCGCGACCGCGGCGACTCCCTCCAGCAGCACGGCGAACTCGTCTCCCCCGAGCCGCGCGACCGTATCGGAGGAGCGGCAGGCCGCGACGATCCGCTGGGCCACGTTGCGCAGAAGACGATCGCCGGCGTCGTGACCGAGGGAATCGTTGATGTTCTTGAAGTTATCGAGGTCGAGGAACATCACCGCAACGCCGCTCTTGTTACGCTGCGCGAGAGTCAGCGCGTGGTGCACGCGATCCCGGAACAGGCTGCGATTGGCGAGCTGGGTGAGGGGGTCCTGAAGCGCCAGTTGCCGCAACTGCGCCTCGAGCGCCTTGCGTTCGCTGATGTCGCGAAAATTGAGGGCCAGCCCCTGCACCGCCGAATCACGGGTGAGATTGGTGCCGACGCACTCCGTGAAGCGATGCTGCGCGCCGCGCCCGATACCGAGCTCCACGGGACCGATCGTTCCGGAACGGCTGGCGGCGACCTCGGTCAGGAACGCCTCGAGTCGTTCGCAGTCCTCTCCTGTCCAGAACTCGGTGAGGTCCCGTCCGATGATCTCGTCGGGCTTCGCGCCCAACATGCGCTCGCACGCGGGCGAGGCGAAACGCAGGATCCCCTCCGGACTGACAATCATGATCACGTCCGAAGCGTTGGCGATGAGCGAGGCGTATCGATTCTCCGCGAGGCGCAATACCACGCCCTGACGTGCCATGAAGAGCAGCATGAGGGCGAACACCATGGTGCTGGCCGAGCTCGCCGGGCGGCCGCTGTCGCCGAAATTCACGTAGACCACCACGACGAACGCGGCGAGCATCGCGGCCGAGGGAAGAACACGGGCGAGAGCACCGGGTCCTTTCGGCCTTGCACGGGCCGGCGGTGCGGCAAAGTCAGCCAGCTGCTGGCGAGCGGCGGCGGCCACGGGCACGAAACACCAGAGATACAGGACGTCGTGAATTCCTCCCGGCAGGTAGGGGCCGCGCATCCTGGCGAGCGACCAGGTGAGGTCGCCGAGGAACAGGATCGCAAATCCGCTCAGGAGCAGCGCGTGGATGCGCGGCCTGCGCGCATCTTCGGCTCCGGTGAGCAACAGCACGCCGAGCAGCAGCAGCACGATGCAGTCGAGCGCGACGTACGCCTGACTCAAGCCTTCCTTGAGGAGGTTGACTTCGGCATGCAGCACCGGGTGGATCACGAGGAACCAGAAGAACGCGCCGAAGCCCGCGACGAAGATCAACGCGTCCATTGACAGCTGCATCCACGACACGCGCAGGGTGGCGGCGCGCATCAGATAGAGCGCCGCGGCCGCGATGGCCGGATAGAACGCACAGAAGAACAAGTCAGCCGGACCCGGGAACGGTTCGCGGTGCATCAGCCAGGATCCGGCTCCGATAGTGAGGCCGATGAAATACAGCGTGAGCGCAATCGAAAGACAGATCCAGGCGCTGCGGCCGGCACCTGGCGCTGCGCGGCGCGCGGTGGCGACGGTCATGACCAGGCCCGTGAAGGCGGCGGGGAGCATGACGAATATCCCCAGCCAGCGGTTGACCGTTGGTCCGCCGACCCCGCTGAGCAGGCACTCCGTACCCGCGACCGCGTAGATCACGAGCCCGAAGAACAGCCTCTCCACCCAACGCGGAAGGGCTGGGATCCGGATCGATCCGGCAGATGTTGAGGTCGTCATATCCACTGGGGATGACCGAGTGATTCCGTAGTTTCGATCGAGGCGGCGCTGGCGCAATAAGTCAGCAGGCAATTTGACGCGAAACTGCGTGGGGAGCCAGCGCAACCCGCTCGTACGTGACGCAGTTCTCGCCGCCCTGGCGGAAAACTGTGCGGCTGGTACGGATCCGGGACTTGGGTCGACACGGGCGCGGCGGCGGCGCATGATCCGCAGCGCAACGTCGGGCGAGATTCCAACAATGAGCACTCTCTTCCGGCCCGGGGAATTCTACGGCGTTCCCCAATTTGGGTCGCATGGCGCCGGCTTCGACGTTCGCGCATCGGCGGCAACCGGATGCGAAGACGACGTTCAGGTCCACACGCATCGGGACGCGCACTTTGTTCTCGTGCTCTCGGGAACGTATCTTTCGAGCGCACGCGGCGCGCCCGAGCGTGCCCGACCGCCCGCACTGATCTTCAATCCTCCCGGCACCACGCACCGCGACCGGTTTGCCGGGGGCGTGGGCACCTTCGTAACGGTGTCCGTTCCCGGCACGAGCTTCCTCGACATCCGCACGACCGGTCGATCCGCTGCCGAGGCGGTGTGCCTGCGAGCCCGGAGCGCGCTCAGCGCGGCATTCCGCCTCGCACGAGAGTTGCGCGAGGCGCGCGATCCGCTGGTCATGGAGTCATCCGTGTGGGAGCTGGTTGCGCTCGTGGCGGCGGCTGGTTCCCAGGTCAGTCATCCTTCCGCCTGGGTGCTCCGGGCATACGAGGCGATCATGGACCGCTCGGCGCAGCCCCGCCTGGGCGTTCGCGACATCGCGGCGGAGTTCAATGTGCACCCCGTTCATCTCGCTCGGGCGTTCCGGGCGACGTGGGGCTGCTCGCCCGGTGAGTTGATTCGCTGGCGGAGAGTGGATCGGGCCGCCGAGCTCCTGCGTAGCATGGAGCTGCCGGCCGCGCATATCGCCGCAGAGACAGGCTTCGTCGATCAGAGCCATATGACGCGGGCGTTTCGGGCGGTGTACGGCACTACCCCGGCGGCGTATCGGCGTGAGCGTGTTTCACCGATACAAGCTTCAGCCGATGTGGACCGCTTAGAGTGCGGCTCGCCGTGAGATACGCGCCGCCCCGAGGGCTGCTGCTCGCCTGTGTCGGTGCAGGGCTCGGCTGTAGCGCTGAGCTCATGGGCGCGACCAGTCCCACCCTGGATGACATCACCCCCGCGGTGCGCGCCGGGTCCTATCAGCAGATCACGAGTGTGGTCGTCGCGCGTGGCGATCGCGTGCTTTACGAGCAGTACTTCGACACGCTGGGCGCCGAAGCGCTGCGCAATACGCGCTCCGCAACCAAAACCATTACCGGGATGCTCATCGGTGCCGCGGTGGATCGCGGGCTCCTGCATGGCGAGTCACGCGTGCTGCCCTTCTTCAAGGATCGGCTGCCGCTGGCCAACCCGGACCCGCGCAAGGAGCAGATCACGGTCGAAGACTTTCTGACCATGAGCTCGCTCCTCGAGTGTGACGACGAGAACCAGTTCTCCCGAGGCAATGAAGAGCGCATGTACCTGGTGGAGGATTGGGTGAAGTTCACGCTCGATCTGCCGATTCGGGGCTTTCCCGACTGGCAGCTGAAGCCGGAGCAGTCGCCGCACGGACGCGCCTGGAGCTACTGCACGGCCGGCCCAACGACGCTCGCAGAGCTGTTGCAGAGAGCGACCGGACAACGCGTTCCGGACTTTGCGCAGGCCGTGCTGTTCAAGCCGCTCGGGATCGAGACGGTCAAATGGCAGTACCAGCCGCTCGGCGCCGCCATGACCGGCGGCGGGCTCCAGCTGCGCAGCCGCGACCTGCTGAAGCTCGGCCAGCTCTATCTCAATGGAGGGCGCTGGCAGGGCCGGCAGCTCATCTCGGAGGCCTGGGTACGTCGATCGGTGTCGCCGCACGCGAATGCGCGGGAGGACACCGACTATGGGTACCTCTGGTGGCTCCAGACCTTTCACGTCGGCGGACGAAACATCCCGACGTACGGAATGTACGGGACCGGTGGAAACAAGGTGTACGTCCTGCCGGAGCAGGGGGTGGTCGTCGTCGTGACCACCACCAACTTCAGGATCGCGGGCGCCGGAGCACTGACCGATCGGCTGTTTACTTCGCTGATCGTGCCCGCCGTGTCGGGGCCTTGAGCGGGATCATCTCCCGCGGGGACGATCGTCATGATTTTCCGGCAGCTGTTCGATCCCACCTCGTCCACCTACACCTATCTTCTGGGCGACGCCGCCTCGGGCGAGGCGCTGGTGGTCGATCCCGTGCTCGAGCACTGGCAGCGCGATGCGGCCCTGCTGCGCGAGCTGGGACTCACGCCGGTTGCGACGCTCGAGACCCACGTTCACGCCGATCACGTCACCGGCGCCTGGTGGCTCAAGCGCGAGTTCGGTTGCGAGATCGCGGTGTCGGCCGCGAGCGGAGCGGAAGGCGCCGACCGGCTGCTGCGCCACGACGACCGGGTCTCTTTCGGCTCTCGGCACCTTCAGGTGCGCGCCACACCGGGCCATACCCGTGGCTGCCTGACGTATGTTCTCGATGACGCCAGCCTCGCGCTCACGGGCGATTGCCTCATGATCCGCGGCACCGGCCGCACTGACTTCCAGCAGGGCGATGCGCGTGCGATGTTCCGCTCGATCCGCGAGCAGATCCTGACGCTGCCGGGAGAGTGCCTGATCTACCCGGCGCATGATTACCGCGGACTCACTGCGAGCAGTGTGGCCGAGGAGCGCCGGCTCAACCCGCGCATCGCGGACCGGGTTGGCGAGGGGGACTTCGTGGGCTTCATGAGCAACCTGAATCTGCCGCATCCGAAGCTGCTCGAGGTCGCCGTGCCGGCGAATCTCCGCGTCGGGCGGTCCGACGCGACCGGGCCTGCCGCGGCCGCCCCGCGCTGGGCGGCGCTGCGCTTCACCGTCGCCGGCATCTGGGAGATCGAGCCCGCCGCGCTCGCCGAGATGTCGGCGCCGGTGCAGTTGGTCGACGTGCGGGATCCCGAGGAATTCACGGGCCCCCTCGGGCACATCCGCGGAGCCAGGCTCATTCCGCTCGACCAGCTCGCGTGCCGGGTCGACGAGCTGTCACGCACGACTCCCGTGGTGACGATATGCCGCAGCGGTGCCCGCTCAGCTCAGGCGGTCGTGCTGCTGCAGCGGGCGGGGCTGGAACAGGTTGCGAACCTGTCCGGCGGAATGCTGCGATGGATCGCGGAGCACCACGCCGTCGAATCGACTCATCGATAGAAGATGTGGTTGCCGATCCTCGCCACGGTTTTTCTCGCGCTCGCCCACCCCGGACGGACGCTCGTTGCGTGATAGAACAAGGCGCCGGGCACGAGCGGCTCGTTGGTATCGTCGTACACCGCGGTCGCGATCGTCATCGCCTGCCTCCAGGCGGCGCCATCCTCGGGGGACAGCGTGCCGGACTCCGTCCATGAGAAGTCCGCAACGTGACGCCGGCGACCCGGATCCCACCGGGTCTCGTGGACCACTTCGCAGACCGTGTGCGGGAAGTGCTGTGCCTGAGTCCGGTTCAGGGTGACTTCCGCAACGGCATACTGACCCGCGATGGGCTCGCCGCGAGCTTCGAAATAGATGTTCTCGGCTAGGCAACGCAGATCGTTTGCGCGCCGCTGCGCACGGGTTGCCTCGCGCCGCACCGCCTCGACCGGGACGGCCTCGATGGGCGCTTCTTGCTCGTAGGCCAAGTAGATGATGGCCGCAACCGCGAGGACCATCAGGCCGAGCACGGCGAGGAAGGCGATGTTGCCCTTGTCGCGGAGCAGCCAGGAGCAGGCGAGTCTGCGTCGCCACAGCAGCGGCCAGATACGCACTTCGTCGAGCAGCGATGTGAACATAATGAGACGGCGCCCTCCACGGGCTGTGATCCTTCCCTGTACACGCTAGCGAAGACGAAGCGAAGGTGCGTGAGCGCCATCCTCAAAGTCAAAGTTTCCGCATTATGTTGCGGGGCCCGTCACAAGATCGGGCGCGACCACGCGACTTGGCCGCTTTAGCTGTCATATTCCGAACCGACAGGGGAGGATGGGACCGCGAGCTGCCGCGCACTGCGGCGCGCGCACCCGCGGCCGGTCAGCAGAGAGGGCTGCCGTCGGTAATCTTGCGCTCGGGGACTGCGAGAATGATGGCGCCGTCTTCGCGGGCGAAGCCGGTCACGAGAACCTCCGACTTGAAGCCCGCCACGCGTTTCGGCCCCAGGCCGGTCGCACACACCACCTGACGCCCGACGAGCTCCTCCGGCTGGTAGAGCGCGGTGAGCTGTGCGCTCGACTGTCTGATCCCGAACGCTCCGAAGTCTATCCAGAGCTTGTAAGCCGGCTTGCGGGCTGCGGGAAACGGTTGCACTCTCCGGACCGTCCCGACACGTATTCCAACACGCTCGAAGTCGCTCCAGGTCGCAACGCCCGTGGGTTCAGTGGTCATGCCGGCCCTTCCTGACTTTCCGCGCCCTTCACTCGCGCTGCGAGTTTGCGGGTTGCCCACAACGAGCGCGCACGCGAACCGCGCGCCTCATGCTAGCCGGACCAGGCTCAGAAGGTAACCGTCACCGTGCCGTACACAAAGCGCCCGAGCGGGGAGAAGGTCGCGACGTCCGCGTTGTTGTCCACGAAGGCGCGTGGCGCCGGCGGCGGCATGCGGTTCGTGAGATTGTTGACCCCAAGCGCGAACGTGAGGATTCTGGCTTCATTAGCGTGGCTCAGGTGCCAGTCATACGCCTCACGCAGGTCCCACGTCGAGTAGCTGCTCACGGGGATCGGCGGAGTCGACGTTCCGTTCACGCCGGTATCGTCGGTCCCCGAGACGTAGGTGTTGTTCACCGTGATCTCCAGGTCCCGGTACCGCCAGTCCAGACTCGTGAAAAACCGGTAGGTGGGCAGCGTGCCGCCGAATCCGCCGCTCGCGCCGGCGTTGTTCGTCTTGCCGGCGTACTGGAGGAACGGGTGTCCGGGCTGGTCCTGGAAGTTGAAGGATTTGAAGATGGCGCCGCTCGTGGCGAGCGTGAACGTGCCGTAGCGATCCCACGGGAGAATGTAGTCGGCGGCGACGGTGTAGGAGCGCTCCTGCAACACGGCCAGGTTCTGGAACTGGTCGATCACGTACAGCCGGTTCGCCTGCGCGGGACTGCCTTTGCCGGTCGCGGGATCGGTCAGGAAGCGTAGCAGGTCGCCTGGGTTCACAAACGGCTGGCTCGCGCCGGAAGCGCCGGGGAAATTGTCGACCGCGATATTGTTGAAATAGCGCGACGTCGAGCCCAGCTGGTTCACGCTCGCCAGGATGTTGTTGAATCCCAGTCCGCCGGCAAAGCCGTACAGGTTGATGGACGAGAAGTCCACGGTGGCCGAGAGTCCGGGCACGAATTGCGGCTTGAATACGACGCCGATCGAGCGCGATACCGAAGTGGCGGGCTTCAGGTTCGGGTTGTTGCCGTCCTCGCCGTTGAACGGCAAGCCGGAATAGTTCGGGCGCCCGAAGACACCGGCAATCACGGCCTCACCCACCTGGCGCGTGTCGATGGGGCCGTATTCGGCGTAGAGAGTGGGAGCACTGAACGACTTCGCGTAGGTGCCTCGTAGCGTCACCTGCTTGTCGAAAGGCTGCCAGCGGAAGCCGAGCTTGGGCACGGTGGAGCTGCCCGCGTCGCTGTAGCGTTCGCGGCGCCCGGCCAGGGTGATGTCGAACGACCGCACGCCTGGAACGCTCCACGAGGGAGCCGTGATCGGAATGCGCGTCTCCGCGAACAGCGCGCTGATGTTGCGATGGGCGGCGAACGGGTCGAAATTGAAGCCGAGGACCCACAACTGGGCGTTTCCGCCGGTGAGGTGGCTGACCGGGTCGGTGACTCGGCCATTCGCGTCGGCGTGTCCGGAGAGCGCCTCGCGCCGCCAGGACGCGCCGACCGCGAAGTCGACATCGCCGGCGGGGAGCTCGAACACCCTGCCGACCAGCTTGCCGTCCCAGGACGCGAGCTGACTCGTGGCGTTGATGCGCTCGGTGCCGAAGAGGTTGGCGAGCTGTGCCTGGCTCAGCCCGGCGCGCGCGAAGGGATCGAGCGCGGGCTGCAGGACCAATGAGTTCGAGGTGGAGCAGCACGCGTAGACCTGGCTGTAGCCCCCGCCGGCCACCGCATTGCCGCTGGCGTCAAAGCCGCCCGCGATCGCCAGGGGTATGTTCGGCTTGTAGAGCAGATTCCCGACGTTCTGTCGGAAATCGCTCTCGCTGTAGACGACTCCGGTTTCCCACTGCCAGTGGCCCCACACCTTGCCCCGCAGTCCGAGGGTCGCGCGCGATGCGCCCGTCGAGTCGTAGATCCCCCTCGGGTCGTTGAGATCGGTGAACGTCACTCCGGAAAAGCTCGTGGTGAGCGGATTGTATGGCGCTCCCGCGGGGACCGTTGCCTTGAGGTTTGAAGGCAGCCACTGGGTGAAGCTTCGGCTGTGCGAATACAGCACATCACCGAAGAGCTCCACCTTCTTGTCGAACAAGCTCCTCGAGAGGCTGGAAACGAAGGAGTCCTGCTCCTGGGCCAGGAGAAGGGTCTGGGAGGGTGACACGTCGAAGGCGCCGGCGACTGCACCCGGAGTGGTTGCGAGATAAGTGCCGTTCGCGATGAGCTGGTTCACCGAGGTGGCGGTCGCCGCGATTCCTGTCGGGTTGGTCTGACTCGGCGAGCTCAATGCCGGCGCCAGAATGGCTCCGGGGCTCAAGCTGCCTACGTTTACAGTGCCGGGGAGGTTGGAGGTCCTGCCGTACAACGGGCTGGTGAACGAGCGCGTATCCTGGAAGAGGGGGTTGGTCTTCGAGTAGCTCCCGGTCGCGGTGATCCCGAAGCCGGCGATTTCCGTACCTCCGGTCAGGTACGCGGAGCGCTCCCGGTAGTCGCCGCTGGCCGAGCCGAAACGGCCGCC
Source organism: Gammaproteobacteria bacterium 13_2_20CM_66_19 (assembly GCA_001914695.1). Classification (GTDB taxonomy): domain Bacteria; phylum Pseudomonadota; class Gammaproteobacteria; order Steroidobacterales; family Steroidobacteraceae; genus 13-2-20CM-66-19. The sequence goes on from MNCZ01000069.1 coordinate 12,403, forward strand.
CGCCTTCACTCCCTGCGTGTCGGATTTCGTGATGAAGTTGACGACGCCTCCGATCGCATCCGAGCCGTAGATGGAGGAGGCTCCGTCGGTGAGCACCTCGATGTGATCGATGGCGGCGGTGGGGAGCTGGTTGACGTCGACGAAATTCTTGCCGTTGGTTCCGGCGACGCCATCGATCGCCACCCGCCGCCCGTTCACGAGGACGAGAGTCGGCAGGTTGCGTAACTGTACCTGCGAGCCGCCGCCGGTCCTCTGGTTGTCGTTGTTGGCGTTGCTCGTCCCGGCGTTGCTGCGGCCTGCGAACGCGGGGACCGACTTGCGCAGAATCTCCAGTGCGTTGGTAGTGACGCCACTTTGCTCGAGCGCCTTGGCATCGAGCGTTACGATGGGGACCGCCACCTTGTCCGGAGTCGTCGGCAGCAGCGTGCCCGTCACCACGATCTGGACGAGCTCCGAGGTCTCACCCTGATCCGGGGCCTGAGCTCCGGGCTCTGCTGACCAGGCCAGAGCGGACCCGAGAAGGCCCACGCTAGCGAGCAGGGCGAGCGATTCAAAGATCCCGTGAGACCGGTCCTTCATGGTTTTCCCCCTCCGGGTGGACCTATGGCGTGCTACCGTACACGCCGAAGCTAAACCGAATCTGAAACGCCTCGAGATCTCCGCTCGACCGGACAGCAATCCGCATTTGCACGTACTTGCCCTGAAGTGCCTGCCGGATGGCGTGCACCGGGATTTAGATTGAATTCAGAAACGGATGTTAGCGTTGGCTCCGGATCGGCCCCGCAGGTGGTCCCAGTGAAGACTTGCTCGAGGTATGAGAGCTCGACGGCAGCCAGAGGATTCGTAACGGCCTCGTTGTGCGCCGCGCTCACGTACGGTTGCGTCACCGGCACACCCCTGCAGCCGCCGCGCGACGTGCCAGGGGCTTTTGAGCACGGCGCAACTTCACGCGGCGGGCAGTGGCCGGCGCAAGACTGGTATCGCGGATTTGGCAGCGACGAGCTGAACAAGCTCGTCGAGCTCGCGGTCGCGAACAACTCGGATCTGAGCGCTGCCCGCGAGCGCGTCGCGCAGGCCGATGCGCGCGCCCGCCAGGCGGGGGCGGCGCTCTTGCCGAGCGTCAGCGGCAACGCAAACGCCAACTATCTTGCGGGCAGTACGCCGAAGCCGCCCGGGCAAATGGGTTCCGGACACGAGCTCGATTGGTTCGCGGTGCTCTCGGCCAGCTACGAAGTGGATTTCTGGGGCAGGAATCGCGCCACGGCGCAGGCAGCGCGGCTCGCGGCACGCGCCTCCGGGGCGGAGCGGGATACGGTGGCCCTGACCCTGCTGGGCGGAGTAGCCGAGCAGTACTTTCAGGTGCTCGCGCTGCGCGAGCGCATTGCGATTGCGCGCGCGAACTCGGAAGCGGTGAGTAAGGTTCTGGCAGCCGTGCAGGCCCGCTTCGACGCCGGAGTGGCCAACCCCGTGGATCTCGCCTCGCAGAAAGCCGCCTTCGCCGCCACACGCATCGTCGTCTCGGACCTCGAGCAATCGGAAGTCGAGGCGCGCGCCGCGCTGGCGTTGCTGCTCGGTCGGGCGCCTGAGAATTTCGATGTCGCGGGCAAATCACTCGATCCGCTCAAGGAGCCCGCGGTCGCGCCCGGCCTGCCCGCGGAGCTCCTCACCCGGCGGCCCGACATAGCGGCGGCCGAGGCGAATCTGCAGGCCGCGAACGCCAATCTGGCGGCCGCGCGCGCCGCCATGTTGCCGAGCCTCACGCTCACCGCGAGCGGGGGCGTCCAGAATCCCGTGCTGCCGGGTACCATCAACACCATCAGCGGCGCCGGCCCGTCGGGAGCGGTCGCGGCGAACCTCACTCAAGTGATTTTCGATCACGGCAAGCTGCGCGCGCAGCGGGATGAGACGCTGGCCCGCGAACGGGAGCTGCTGGCAACGTATCGGGAGGCGGTCCTCGCCGCGCTGGTCGATGTCGAGAAGGCACTTTCGGCTCTCGAGCACCTGAAGGCCGTTGAGGAGTTCCAGAGGGTCAACGTCAACGAGAGCGAACGTGCGTTCGAAGGTGCCCGGGTGCGCTACGAGCGGGGCTCGGGGGACTTCCTGACGCTGCTCGAGTTGCAGCGAACGCTCTATGCCGCCCGGGACCAGTTCACGCAGTACAAGCTGGCGCGCCTTCACAGCCTGGTCGCGCTCTGCAAGGCGTTGGGTGGCGGATGGAGCGCGTGATTTGGATCCCATACCAATGAGGAGGATCCGTTGGACGATTGGCAGAGCCGCGGCGGTACGGACGCGGCCGGGAGCGTTTGCCTACGCGCTCTGGCTCGCGGCATCGTGTGCCAGTCTTCTGCCGATCGCCGGCTGTCAACAGGCTCCGTCCGCACCGCAAGCGCAGAAGGAGGCGGCGGAGAAGAAAGAGGAGGGCAACGCCGCCGACGCCGAAGGTGTGACACTCAAGCCCGAGGAGATCGAGAAGGCGGGCATCAAGACCACGCTTGCGGTGGCCAGCCACCACGCGGTCGAGGTCGGCGGCTACGCGCTCGTGATCACGCGGGAGGCCATCGCCCAGGCGGTGGCCGACTTGAGTACCGCGGCAGCAATGGAGCGCCAGAGTCGCGCGGCGCTCGCTCGCAGCAAGAGCCTCGCCGGCACACCCGGCGCGATGGCGGTCGAGGCGCAGGAAGCCGCCGAGCGTCAGGCCACGGTCGATCAGGCGTCCTTGCAGCTCGCGCAGCGGAAACTTTCCGCGCTCTATGGCCGAAATGCGCCCTGGAAGGACGACTACGCGAACCCCGAGCTCGCGGCACTGGCCCGTGGGGAATCCAAGCTCGTGCGCGTGACGTTCCCGCTCGGGGCGCTCGGATCGGGTGTGCCGAGGACCTTGCGCCTCGCGCACATGGCGGAGTCTCAGCGCAGCAGGAGCTTCGAGTCCGACACGGTATGGAGTGCGCCGGCAGATACCAGCCTCCCCGGGAGGAGCTTCTTTGCGATTCTCAAGGGGAGCGACGTGAGCGAGGGGGAACGCCTGCTGGCGTGGGCTCCGGTGGGGGCGCTCGAGCCGGGTGTGGTCATCCCCTCCGGGGCGGTACTGATCAACGGCGGCAGGTACTGGTGTTACGTCGAGGAGAAGCCAGGCCTCTTCGTCCGCAAGGAGATCGACCCCGGCATGCCGACCGACGAGGGCTACTTCGTGAAGGAAAATGTCGCCGCCGGCGCGAAGATCGTCACGGAGTCGGCCGGGGAGCTGCTGGCCCGCGAGCTCGGCACGGCAGCGGCGGAATAGGGCGGACGGGACATGATGCGTGCGTTGGTGGCACTGTGCGTGCGGCACTCGGGCGCGGTGACCGCGCTCACCGTGCTCGCACTGCTGCTGGGCTCCTGGGGCGCGCTGCACTCGCCGCTCGATGTCTTCCCGGAATTCGTTCCCACGCAGGTCGACGTCCAGACCGAAGCCCCCGGGTTCGCGCCTCAACAGGTCGAGGAGCTGGTCACGAAGCCCATCGAGAACGCCGTGAACGGCACGGCGGGGCTGGCGACGCTGCGCTCCGAGTCCATCCCCGGGCTCTCGGTCTTGACCATCACGTTCGCGGGGAACGTGGACGTGCACGTGGCGCGGCAGGGGATCGCCGAGCGCCTGGCGGAGCTCGGCAGCACGCTGCCCGCCGGCGTCGGGACGCCGAAGCTTTCCCCGCTCGTCTCGAGCACCATGGACCTGCTGAAGATCGGCCTCCTGTCCAACAAGGTCGATGCCTACACGCTGCGCGACGCCGCGGACTGGGTGATCAGGCCGCGCCTGCTCGCGGTACCCGGTGTCGCGCGTGTCATCGTCTTCGGCGGCGATCAACGGCAGATCCATATTCTTCCCGACATCGCCAGGCTGGCGAGCTATAACGTCACCATTACCGAGCTCGCGGACGCCGCGCGCACGGCGCTGCCGCTGCGCGGCGCCGGCTTCATCGATCTCGCCTCGCAGCGCGTGCTGATCAAGTCTCCGACTCCCGCGCCCGACATCGCCGCCCTCGGCGCAGCCGTCGTCACCGTGCGCGACAACACGCCCATCCTGCTGCGCGATCTCGCCGAGGTGAAGATGGCGCCGGCACTGCGCTTCGGCGATGCCTTGATCATGGGCAAGCCCGGTGTATTGCTGTCGCTGGCGAGTCAATACGGCGCCAACACGCTGGCGACGACCCTAGCGGTCGAGCGCGCGCTGGCGGCGCTCGCGCCGGCGCTGCGGGCCCAGGGGATCGAGCTGTACCCGGGTCTGCACCGGCCCGCCAATTTCATCGAGCGCGCGCTGGCGAATCTCGAAGAGTCGCTGGTTCTCGCGGCCGTGCTGATCCTCGCCGTGCTGTACGCCTTCCTCCGCGACGTGCGTGCCGCGCTCATCGCCTTCAGCGCAATACCGCTGTCGCTCCTCGCCGCCGTCGCGGTTCTCGACCACATGGGCCTCACGCTCAACACCATGACGCTCGGCGGCTTCGCGGTGGCGCTCGGTGTGCTGGTGGACGATGCGATCGTCGGCATCGAGAACATCATGCGCCGCCTGCGGGAGAACGCGCGGCTCGAGGCGCCGCGGCCGCGCCTCGAGATCGTCCGCGAGGCGTCCCTCGAGGTGCGGGGACCCGTGATCTACGCCACCGCGGTCGTGGTGGCGGTGTTCCTGCCGGAGCTGTTCACCGCGAGCGTACAGGGACGCTTCGTCGGGCCGCTCGCGCTCGCATTCATATTCGCGGTGGTGGCCTCGCTCGTGGTCGCGATGACCTCGACGCCGGCGCTCTGCGCGCT
>MNCZ01000006.1 GCA_001914695.1 Gammaproteobacteria bacterium 13_2_20CM_66_19
CTCGGCCGACTTGCGGCTGAAGCCTGCCTCACCGTTGAGAACCGGCGGGGTGAGGGGCTCGAGGACAAGGTCGACCTCGTAGCCGGGCTGCGCGGCGCGCAGCGTCCAGGTGGCACCTGACACGGTCGCGCCTGAGGCGACAGCACCCGGCGCGTGCGCCGCCGGTTTGTCCGCCTTCACCGCCGCCGACGGCGCGGCTTCGAGCGACCAGTCGTCGATCCATACCCGAAACGGCGCGGCCTGCGCTCCGGCGAGCGCCAGCGCCTCGCGGGAGAGTTTCCGCGCGAACCGAAATCGCCCCGCGGCAACGTCCGTGAGCGCGAAGTGCGCCATGTAGATCTGCCGGGTGCGCCATGCCGAGGAAGGAGGCGGTGTGGCGACGCCGCTGACCGGGCGCTGCGCCGCATCGGGCGCCGCGTCGGGCGCCGCATCGGGCGCCGCATCGGGCGCCGCTCCAGGCGCGAGCGCGAAGCGGAAGAACGTCAGCTCGAATCCGAAGCGCTCCCCGGTAGCCCCTTCCAGGTTGCCGGTGACGTACCACCACTCCTGGCGAAACTCCCGATGCGGTCCATGATCGCGCGGAAACGCAAAGGCGCGCGGCGACAGCGCCTGCGCAAAGCCGCCCGCCTGTGGCGTGGACCCCGCCCCACCGGCCATCGCACAGGCCACACCTGCCGCGAGCGCCGCTCCGATCGGGATCCTGGCGTGGCGGCGACCCATCACTCTTCCCGCATCCCCGGCGCGAGCGGGGCGCGCGCGCTGCGCCAGGCGGGGTACGCGCCCGCCGCCAGCGACGCGCCGAGCGCGAGCCACAGCGCGTCGAGGAACTGCGCGGGCGACAGGTGCAGATCGATCTGCCAGCCGAAGGCGCGGCGGTTGATGACCTCCGTCAGCACCATTGCGGTCAGCAGCCCCGCCGGAATCGCGGCGGCGAGCGCCGCGATTCCCATGAAGACGGTCTGCGCCAGCACGAGGAGCGCCGTGCTCCGCGGCGTAAGCCCGAGCGAGCGGAGGACCGCGAGCTCCCGCGAGCGCTGCAGTTCCCAGGCGAGCAGCGCACTCACCAGCCCCACCGCGGCCACTCCCGCGGCCAGCCAGTAGAGCACCCGCGTGATGACGAAGGTGCGGTCGAAGATGCGCATCGAGAGCGCGCGAATGTCGGCGTTGGAGCGGATGAAGAGCGCCTGCCGGCCGCGCGCCGCCGCGCGCAGCACGCCGGCCGCCACCCGTGCCTCGACTCCCGGGGCGAGATAGATTCCGAGCCCGCTGATCGAGTCGTCGTCCCAGAGCCGCCGGTACTCGTCGAGCCCCATCAGCACCTCGCCGCGGTCGTTGCCGTACTCGCGGTACACACCGGCCACCGGGAAGGCGCGAGGTCCCGAGGCCGTGGTGAGAGTGAGCGTGTCATGCGGCGCGAGTTGGAGCCGCCAGGCGAGGGGTTCGGAGATGAGGATCGCGCCGCGCGCGAACTCTCGCCACGCGCTCGTCGCGCTCGCTTGCGTGAATCGCACGCCCGCGTAACTCTCGGGCGCGAGCCTGACCGCGTTCACATCCAGCGGGCCGTGCGGCGAGGGAACCACGACCCGGCGGCTCTCGCTGTGAGTGCGCACGGCGGGCACGGCGAGGAGGGAGCGCACGACCTCGGGGTCGAGCCTTCGCCCGGAGTCCTCCCCCGCGGCTGGAGCGCTGACGTAGACGTCCGCGCGCAGCGCCTGAATGAGCCACTCACGGAGCGATTCCCGGAAGCTCTGCACCATGATCGCGACACCGATCATCGCGGTGAGCGCCATGCCGAGCGCGGCGACGGCCACCCCCGTGCGGCTGAGCGAACCGGCGATGTCCCGGCAGGCGAGCCGCGCCACCGGACCGAGCCGCACCGAGAGCCTTGCCGCGGCCAGCGCCAGGGCTCTAAGCGCCGCCGGCGTCACCGCCGCGACGCCGAGGAGCAGCATGAAGAGCGTCGCGAAGCCGGCGAGAAGGCTGCGACCGGAGACCCAGACCAGCAAGCCCGCCCCCGCGGCGAGCGAGGCGCCGACGACGAGCAGCGACCGCGCCAGGTGCAGCGCCCGCCTCTCGAGCACCGAGCGCGAGAGCCCGAGCTGCGGCGCGCTCGCCGCGACCTCGAGGGCCGGGAGCAGTGCCGCGGCGAGCGCAGTCAGCACCCCGCCGCCCGCGGCAGCGACCAGCGAGACAGCCGGAACGCTCATCTCCCTCACCGCCACGACGAAATAGAGATCGTTGATGGTCTGCGACACGAGGCCGACGAGCCCTCGCCCCATCACGAGTCCGAGCAGCACGCCGCAGACCGCGCCGACGATGCCGAGCGCCGCGGCCTCCGCGAGCACGAGTCCGAGCACCTGGCCACGGGTGGCCCCGAGTGCGCGCAGCACGGCCATGATCGGGCGGCGCTGCAGCACGGCGAAGCTCACCGCGCCGTAGATCAGAAACGCGCCCACCAGGAGCGCCAGCAGGCTCATGGCCTTGAGATTGGTCGTGAACGCGTCCGTCATGGCGAGCGTCTCGCGAAGCTGCGCGCGCGTGGCGCGCAGCTCGAGACTGGGAAGCAGCTGCATGCGGAGTCGCGCGAGGAGCTCTTCGCCCGGCGCGCCCGCGGGCAGGCGCACATCGATCCGCGAGAGCCTTCCGGTGGCGCCCAGCCACTCCTGCGCCTGAGCGATGTCGGTCAGCAGCACCCCGTCGAGGCCCGGGCCGGCCCCGGCCGCTTGGGCGATGAGCGTGGCGGATCGCGGCACGCCGCCCACGCGAAGCTCGAGGCGGCGGCCCGTCGCGAGCCCGAGTTCGGAAGCGGCGGTCGCGCTCATGACCACGGCGCCCGGCTCGGTCAGCCAGTCCCGCAGCGTGTCGAGGCCGTCGGTCGCCGGATCCGGCACACCGGGTGCGCGCCCTTCGCCTGCGAGCTCGAGGGCCGCAAAAGGATCAACACCGACCAGCTGCATCGTTCGCTCGCCGATGGCGACATAGCCCGCGAGCACCGGCGCGAAAAGCGGCGGCGAGCGTCCGAATGACTGCGCGCGCAGCCGCACGTACAGCCGCTCATCGATACCGCGCGGACCGCCAGTGATCTGATGCGTAGCGGGGCCATTCACGGCCTCGAGCGAGAGCTCGAATGCGCGCCGCGAGCTCTCCGTCGCCACCTCCACCGCCACGATCGTGCCGACCCCGAGCGCGAGCCCGACCAGCGCGAGCGCCAGCTGCGCCGGGTGGCGCAGCAGATGCCGCACGCCCGCCTGGTGCAGCGCGTTCATCGAGGCGCGGAGACCGCCGGCTCGCGCCGCTCGTGCAGCCGTCCCTCGCGCAGCTCCAGCACGCGGTCCGCCGCGCGCGACAGCGCGAGATCGTGGGTCACGATCACGACGGTGGTGTTGCGCGCGCGGGCGAGAGACAACAGCGCGGGCAACACCTCGCCGGCGGTCTGCTCGTCGAGGTTGCCGGTGGGCTCGTCGGCCAGGAGAAGCGGCGGCTCATGGACCAGCGCCCGGGCGATCGCGACGCGTTGCTGCTCGCCCCCGGAGAGCCGGTCCACCGCGCTGTCCGCGCGCGCGGCGAGACCCACGTCGGAGAGCACCGCGAGGCTGCGCGCGCGTGCCTGCGCGCCCCGTACGCCGTTGAGCTCGAGCACCAGGCGCACGTTCTCCTCGACATCGAGGGTCGGGATGAGGTTGAAGAACTGGTAGACGAAGCCGATGTGAGCGCGGCGGAAGAGCGTACGGGCGGGCTCGCCCATCGCCGTCACCTCACGGCCGTCGATCTGCACGGTTCCGCCGTCGGCGTGGTCGATGCCGCTGATGAGATTGAGGAGCGTTGACTTGCCGGAGCCGCTGCGCCCCGTGACCGCGACCGTCTCGCCGCGGCGCACCTCGAGGTCGGCGCGCTCGAGCACGCGGTGCACCCGTCCGCCTTCGCTGAAGCTGCGGGAAAGCTGTCGAACGCTCAGCATGGCTGGCTAAAATTCGGAAACGGCTCGCAAATCCGGGGTTTCACGGCAAAAAAGTGAGCGCGCGGGTCGTTAATGGGCCAAACTCCCCACCCGCTGCGGCTCCCAAGCCGTGCCGTGCACGGCCCGCATGCGCTCGAAGGGTAACCCATGACACTGCCAGCGCCGCGCCGCGGCCGCACCCACCTCATCGTCAACACCGCTGCCATCGCCGTGCTCATTGGCGGCGCGACGCTCGCGGCTGCGGAGGAGCCCGCCGCGGGGGCCACCACGGCTGCGGCGCCCGCCGCTCCCGCGAAAAAGGCTCCGGCGAAGACCGGCGCCGCCAAGGAGGCATCCGCGAAGGCGGGCTCCGCCAGTTACAGCGTCGGCGTGTCGATGGGCGAGCAGCTGCGCGGCAGCGGCGTGACGCCTGCGCTGATCAACCCGCAGGAGCTCGCGCAGGGCGTGCGCGACGCGGTTGGCGGCAAGGCTTCGCTCACCGACAAGGATCGCGAGAACATCCGCAACCTGGTGAACGCGGTCGGCGAGTCCAATCATGCCGCAGCCGTCAAGTTCCTGGCCGAGAACGGCAAGAAGCCCAACGTGGTCACGACCGCGAGCGGCCTGCAGTACAAAGTGCTGAATGCCGGCAACGGGGAGTCGCCCAAGAAGACCGACGAGGTCACGGTGAACTACCGCGGGTCGCTGCTCAACGGCACCGAATTCGACAGCAGCTACCGGCGCGGTCAGCCGGCGACGTTCCCGGTGAGCGGCGTCATTCCCGGCTGGACCGAGGCGCTCGGCCTCATGAAGCCGGGAGCCAAGTGGGAGCTGTTCGTGCCGCCGCAGCTGGCCTATGACATGCAGTCCCGGCCGCCGATTCCGCCGGGCTCGCTGCTGATCTTCGAGGTCGAGCTGCTGAGCGTGAAGGGGGCCGCCACGCCGGCGCCGCCCACCTCGTCCGCGTCTCCCGCTCCGGCGCAACCGGCAACTCCCTCGCAGCCCCCGAAGTGAGGCCACAGCCCTCGATGCGGGGCGCGGGCCGATGACCGCCCGCGCCTTCTTCAGCCCTCGGCGTTCGCGCCCGGTGTGTAGCGCATCGGCTTGGTTACGCCCATGCGCGTGAGCTCGCGGAGCAGTCCCTCGGCGAGCTGCTGGCAGGAGACGCGGTCGAAGCTCGGGGCGGCGGACCAGTTGTAGGCCCAGGGCTGCGCGCCGCGCATCTCCTCCGGCTCGTCGACGTAGCGGGGGATCACGTGAGCGTGCAGCGCCGCCTCCTGGTTGCCGAAGATCGCGTAGTTGATGCGCACGGCGCCCGCCACCTTCAGCAGCGCATCGCCGAGGCGCGACATGTCGGAGAGAAAGGCCATGCGCTCCTGGGCGCCGAGCGCATTCAGGTTGGGCACGACGGGGTCGGGCAGGAGCACCGAGTAGCCGCGCACGAACTGGCGCTCGCCGAAAACCGCCCAGCCGGAGAACAGCCGCGCGATCACGCGCGGGTCGCGCCCCTCGCGGGCGGCGATCACCTGCGCATGGATGGCGGTCAAGGGTTCCGCTGCGGCTTCGTTCTTCATGGCACGCCCGGCGAACGGAATAGGAAATATACCGCACCGAGGATACACAGGGCCGCCCAGAGGTAATCGAGCCTGAGGGGCTTCCCCATGTACAACACGGCGAAGGGCACGAACACCCCGAGCGTGATCACCTCCTGCAGGATCTTCAGCTGCGGGAGCGACAGCTGCGTGTAGCCGATGCGGTTGCCCGGGACCTGCAGCAGATACTCGAAGAACGCGATACCCCAGCTTGCCACCGCCGCCAGGTACCAGGGGCGGTCGGCAAGGTTCTTGAGGTGCGCATACCAGGCGAACGTCATGAAGACGTTAGAGCCTACCAGCAGCAGCGTGGCGGACAGGACCGGACTCATACTTTAAGCTCTCAGCGCACGATCTCGAGGGCCTTGAGGGCGCTCACCGTGCTCGGGTAGCCCTGGTGCACGATGCCCTGCCAGCCGCGCGCCCGGGCGCCCTCGATGTTGTCCGCCCGATCGTCGATGAACAGCGTCGCCGCGGGCTCGAGCGCAAAACGCCGCTCTGCCTCGGCGTAGATGCCGGCGTGCGGCTTCATGACCCCGGCGAGGTAGGATGGCAGCGCCCCTTCGCCGATTGTCTGCAGGCGGTGCTCGCGCGACAGGTGCACCCAGTGCAGGTCGCCGATGTTGGAGAGCAGGAACACCCGGTAGCGCTCGCTGAGACGATGTGCGAGATCGACCATGGCGGGCTCGAGCTCGAACACGCTTACCCACCAGGCGTGCATCTCCTCGAGCGACACCGGCTCCCGCGCGAGCGCTGCGAGCTGCTCGAGGAGGCCGCGACCGTGCAGCCGGCCGGTCTCGTGATCGTCGAGCGCGACGCGCGCCAGCATCGAACCCCGATCGCTCACCTCGGCGCCGCGCGCGCGCAGGAACTCGACGATCGGACCGTAGTTGAGCCGGACGAACACCCAGCCGATGTCGAACACGATATGGCGGATCGGGCGCGGCGGCGGCGCGCCGCGGGCGGCTAAGGTGGCCACGGCGCGATGCTGCCGGTGTCGCCGGGGCGCAGATTGACGGCCACGACGGTCGCTTTGGGGAAGAAGTTGAACTCGGAAGCGCTCGCCCAGGTGTAGGCGCCCATGGCGCGGCCGACGATGAGATCGCCGGGCTTCAACGGCGGCAGCATCAGGTTCTCCGCGATCACGTCAATGCTGTCGCAGGTCGGGCCCGCGAGCACCGAGGGCAGCCGCTCTTCGCCGTCGCGCAGCGGCTCGACCGGATATCGCGCGTGATCGAACAGCTGGCCGCTGTAGGAGCCGTACAGCCCGTCATCGAGGTAGTACCACCAGTGCCCCTCGCGCCGCGCGCGTCCCATCACCGACGCCACGCCGATCGCAGACGGGCCCACGATGTAGCGCCCCGGCTCGGCGATCACGCGCACGCGTGTCGGGAGCTTCGCCACCGCCACGCGCAGCGGTGCACAGAAGCGGCCGATGTCCTGCACCGGCTGCGCATAGTCGATCGGGAAGCCGCCGCCGATGTCGAGCGTGTCGAGGACGCCGAGGCGCTCGCGACGCGCCGCGGCGATCAGCTTCGCACTGGCGGTGAGCGCCTCGACGTGCTTGGTGGCATCGGCAGTCTGGGAGCCCACGTGGAAGGTGAGTCCCCGCACCCCGATACCGAGACCGGCCGCGAGCCGCGCGAGCGGCAGCACATCCTCCGGGTCGCAGCCGAACTTGCGCGACAGATCGCACACCGCGCCCGGCGCGCGGAACGACACCCGCAGCAGCAGCTCCGCCTCGCCGCTCAGGCGCGCGAACTTGCGGACCTCGTCAGGATTGTCGGCGACGAAGAGCCGCACGCCGAATGCGAGCGCGTTGGCGATGTCCTGCTCGCGCTTGATCGGGTGGGTGTGGATGCAGCGATCGGGCACCACGCCGAGCCGCTGCGCCAGGTGCACCTCGCCGCTGGTGGCGAGATCGAGATAGCCGCCCTGCTCGATCACGGTCTGCACCACGGCCGGATGCGGCATCGGCTTCAGCGCGTAGTGCAGATCGACGCCCGGCAGCGCCTTGCGGAGCTTGCGGAACTGCACGCGCACCCGCTCGCAATCGAGGATCACCAGCGGCGAGCCGAACTCCCCGACGAGGCGGCGCACTTCCGCGGGCTGGAACGGATCGATGAATCGCGGGCGGCGCACCGAGCGGTTCTAAGGCAGCACCGCCATGGCACCGCTCCCGTCGTCGCTCTCGGCGACGCTCGTCGCGGCATGCACCAGGCGATCGCGGATGGCATCCCAGCGCTCCCCGTCCGGCACCGCCTGCACGAGAATGCGCCGGCACCCGGCCTTGTCGAGCGTGCGCAGGTTGGCGTAGAGGTCGCGGCCGTAGTTTTCGGGCCGGCGTCCGGCATTGATCCAGGTGGCGTACTTGTGCGCGCGCAGCGGCAGGCGCTGGGCGAGGACCGCGACCCGCCGTCCGCCGGAGGAGGCGGCGTCCGCCTGCGCGTCGATTTCACCGGCCGGCACGATGGTCATGTGCGTCGTGGGCGCATAGTGGGTCGGCGGGCTCCCGGGCACACGCGGCACCGGCCGGCCGTCGTCGCTGAAGAGCTCCCCCACGACCGCGCTGATCTGCGTCGCCGTGACGCTCCCCGGCCGCAGCAGCCTCACCCCGTCCCCCTCGAACGACACGATGGTCGACTCGAGCCCGATCTGGCACTCCCCGCCGTCGAGGATAACGCGCACCGCATCGCCGAGCTCCTCGCGCACGTGCTCGGCGCGGGTCGGCGACAGCCGTCCGTAGCGGTTGGCGGAGGGCGCGGCGATGCCGCCGCCGAAAGCGGTCAGCAGCTGCTGCGCCATGGGGTGCGCCGGCACTCGGATCGCGATCGTGTCCTGCCCGCCGGTGATGACGTCGTGCACGTTGGCGGCCCGCGGCATCACCATGGTGAACGGTCCCGGCCAGAAGCGCTCAGCGAGCCGCATGGCGACCTCGGGAACCTCGCGCACCCAGCGGTGCAGGAAGCGCGGACTGTCGAGATGCACGATCACCGGATGATTCGGCGGGCGTCCCTTGGCCGCGAAGATCTTCGCCACCGCGGCCGGGTTCTGGGCATTGGCGCCGAGGCCATAGACCGTCTCGGTCGCAAAGGCCACGAGCTCGCCGTCGCGCAGGGCCTGCACGGCGGACTCGATCTCGACCTGGGTAGCTCGGACGATACGAACCATAAGCGAGACGAATTCTAGCAAGCCGCAGGCGGCGCAACCGGGCGTCGTTCAAAAGCATCACGCGCGTCACAGGAGCGGCTCGCGCGATAAAAAACTGTCAAACGGAAACGCGGAATGTGTTGCGGCGCGCCGACGCGCCCTCACTCGAGCGAGCGGCGTACCCAGCCGCCCGGCGTCCGCGTCAGCTCATACGCGGGCCAGTAGTGCTGGTCGAGCTTCAATGTGATCACTTCCGGGGCGTTGTTCCAGGTGATGGTCTTCAGGCGCACCGAGGAGCGGTCGGGCCGCCCGGTGACGGCCTTGAGGAAAGAGTCGAGATCCGGCGTCGGCTCGCCGTCCACCTCCATGATGCGCCGGCCGGGGTAGAGACCGTAACGCGTCGCCGGCGATCCGTATGAGAAGTAGGCGACGTACACCCCCACGGGCGCGATGCCCCGCTGCACGCTCATGGCGCGATGCGGCGCCTGCAGCGTCGCGCCGGCCCACTCGACGAGCCGATCGATATCCGTGCCGGGAAGCTCCGCCGTGGGGACCTCGAGCGTCTGCTCGCCCTGGCCGCGCCACACGGTGACCTGCACGCTCTCCTTGTCGGCGGCGGCTTTCTCGACCTCGCGGAAGCGCGTCACGACGTGGCCGTCGATCGCGAGCAGCAGATCGCCCTGCTTGAGGCGTTGCGTGGCCGGCGACCCACCCACGATGCGCACCACCGTGAGCGCCTGACGCCGGGTCGGGGTGTGCTGCGCGAGGCGCTGCGCCCAGGGTTGCGCGAGGCCGATGTCGCGCGCACCCGCGAGCGGCAGCACGCCGAGCTCGACCTCGAGCGAGTGCAGCGGCCGATCGGTGCGCACCCGATCGAGCATGTCGGCCACCACGTCGATGGGCACCCCGCGGGTGTCCTGCGAGAGCTCACGGCCGCTCTCGTACGCGAAGCTCGACCAGGTGCCGAGCACGTTGCCGGCCTTGTCGGCGAGCACGCCGTCGAATTCGAGCGGCGGGTTGACGAGCTGCACGGTCTCGAGGTTGCTGTCGCGGAAGCGCATGGTGCGCGACAGCGGCAGCTCGAGCGGATCGATGCCGGCAATCTCGGTCTTGCGCGCGTGCATCTGGCTGTCGGCGCCCAGCCCCACCACCCACACCGGCTCCCCGGCGGTGAGCTCGCGCGGCGTCAGGTGGGCGGATTTCACCGGCGTGGCGCCGATGAGCGCGGGATCGTAGGCGACGACCGCGAGGTTGTGCTGCGGGTGGATGTACACGACGCGCCCCGGAACCTGCACGGTGCCGCCGAAGGTGATGGTCACATCGCCGATCGCGACCGGCACGGTGTTGCGATCGACCACCACGAGGCCGCGCTGCGCGTCCACCACGAGGCCCGTGCCGTGATAGTTGCGCTCGGTGATCCCCGACACCGAGTAGGGCATGTCGAAGGTCACGAGCGCGAGCGAGGAGGCGAGGGCGTTCAGCCGCGGATCCTTGAAGTGCGGGAAGGCCGTCGAGCTCACCGGCTCGGGCTTAGGCTGCGAGCCGGCCGGAAGCTGCTGGCAGTCCCAGAGCCCTTTGGCATCGTCCCGATCGCAGTGCCGCGCGGGGAACCAGAGCCGATCCATGCGGAGCGCACGCAGGTCCGTGTTGTTCGGATCGTCGATGGTGATGTAGCGCACGGTGGCGTGCTCGCCGTTGGCAAGCTGCGCGATCCCGGCCTCGAAATCCTTCAGCGTGTCGGTTTTCTTGCCCTCGAGCTCGAGGATCAGCGCACCGCGGGGGATCCCCGCCGCGCCGAAGACGTAGCCGGGGTTGGCGATGTAGACCCCGCGCGTCGGAACGTTGAAGTGCCGCGCCTGCTGGTAGGACATGGTGTTGACGACCGCATCGCCGAACTCGGCATAGGCGCTCGGGGTGATGGCGTGCAGGTCGCCCACCGGCAGCTTCGCGGACAGCACCTTGCCACCGCGCTCGAGCTCGAGCTCTACCTCCTTGCCGACCGAGCCGTCGATCACGTCCTCGAGCGGCTCGAATTGCGTGACGTAGCGCCCGTTGAGGCGCATGAGGATGTCCCCGGGCTGCAGCACGCTGGCGCTCGGGGAGCCGGGCAGCACTTCCGTGACCACGAGCATCCCGGTGTAGCGCGGGAAGCTCTTGCGCACCGCGGCCTCGGTGCTGGCATCGAGCCCGAGCCGCTCGAGCTCGTCGTAGGGCATGTAGTTGAAGACCGTATAGAGCGTGCCGCGCGGCACGGGCTTGCCCTGCTGGATCAGCTCGAGCGCGCGGCGCACGCGCCCGAGGGGCAGGTAGAAGCTCGAGGCGGCGCCATTCGCGCCGCCCGCATTGAGACCCACGACCCGGCCGCGGATGTCGATGACCGGCGAGCCGGAGGAGCCGCCCGAGGTCCCGGACGCAGCCTGCAGGTAAAAGGTGTTGAAGTCGTTGTATTTGGCGACCCCGTACGCGGGCGCGTCGCGGTCGAGCCGCGCCAGCGTTCCGGCCAGAATCGACAGTTGCTCGCCGGCGTTGTTGCCGACGACGCGGATCTCGCGCCCGATCTGCGCCCCTTCGGGATAGAGCTGCAGCGCCTTGGGCTTGATGAAGCGAAGTTTCTGAGGGTTGTAGCGGTAGATGCCGAAGTCGTGCACCGGATCGCGGTACACGGGATAGAGCTGAACTTCCTCGCGATTGAGGAAGGTCGCCTCCGCGGTCACGGGACCCGGGGTCACGACGTGGCGGTTGGTGAGGATCAGGCCGCGCTCGGCGTCGACCACGAAGCCGGTCGCCTGGGCGCTCGAGTTCCACTCCGTGTCGAAGGCGCGGGTCGAATCGACGTCGATCGAGACGACGCTGCCGGCGATGCGCTCGAGCGTGTCGGCCCAGTCGGGATTGCCCTCGACGGCCGCGGCCTGCTGCGCGGGCAGTGGCTGCCCGGGCGGCTGTTCGGGGGACCCTTGCGGAGGCTCCGGCCCCCCGGGAAGAGCCGGTTGCGGCGCCGTCGGGGTCGAGGGCGCGGCCGCTGCCGGCGACGCGGGCGCCGCGGTGGCGCCGCGCGGTCCACCCGCGGCGCACAGCGGCACACCGATCAGCCAGAGAGCCAGCGAGAGGCGCGGCAGTCGCATCAGCTTCATTACCTATCGCCCGAGCAGCACCAGCAGCCACACGGCGCCGAGCAGCACGAACGACATGAGCACGGCGGCGGAGCCGATGTCCTTGGCCAGCCCGGCGAGCGCGTGCCGCTCGAATCCGATGCGGTCAACCGTCGCCTCGATCGCGCTGTTGACCAGCTCCACGATGAGGATCAGGAGCACGGGCCCGATGAGAAGCGCGCGCTCACTCCCCGTGTGTCCGAGCCACAGACCCAGTGGTATGACGACCCCCGCGAACGCGAGTTCCTGCCTGAAGGCCGCCTCCTCGCGGTAGGCCCCGGCCAGCCCGCGCAGGCTCGCGCCCACGGCGCGCAGCACCCGGGTGAGTCCCCGCGGCTTGTAACGATCTACGGCGGCGTCGGCTTCCATGTGAGGTCCAGTTGGCGCGCCGCCCGCACATCATCGAGGCGGCGCACCGGCATGGTATGCGGAGCGGTGGTCACGCGCGCGGGTTCCTGCTCGGCCTCCTTCTGGATCTGTGACATGGCCGACACAAATGCGTCCAGCACGTCCTTGCTCTCGGTCTCGGTCGGCTCGATGAGCAGGCACTCGGGCACGAGCAGCGGGAAATAGGTGGTGGGGGCATGGAAGCCGTAGTCGAGCAGCCGCTTGGCGAAGTCCATGGCGGTGACGTTGAGCTCGCGCGCCTGGCGCTTGAGCGTCACGATGAACTCGTGTCCCGCGCGGCGGCGCGGATACGGAACGTCGAAGCCCGCGGCCCTCAAGCGCGCCATGAGGTAGTTGGCATTGAGCGTCGCGTACTCGCCCACGCTCTGCATGCCTTCCCGTCCCAGGAGCCGCATGTAGATATAGGCGCGCAGCAGCACCCCGGTGTTTCCCATGAAGGCCGACAGCCGCCCGATCGATTGCGGCAGGTCCGCCTCCGTCAGCCAGCGGTAGCGCTCGCCCTCGCGGCCGACCAGCGGAACCGGCAGGAACGGCACGAGGCGCGCGCCCACCCCGACCGCGCCGGCACCGGGACCGCCGCCGCCGTGTGGGGTGGAGAAGGTCTTGTGCAGGTTCATGTGGATGACGTCGAAACCCATGTCCCCGGGACGGACTTTGCCGAGGATGGCGTTGAGGTTCGCGCCGTCGTAATAGAGGAGCCCCCCCGCCTCGTGCACGATGCGCGCGACCTCCTCGATGCGCCGCTCGAACAACCCGAGCGTCGAGGGGTTGGTGAGCATGATGCCGGCGGTGTTGGGGCCGACCGCCGCCTCGAGCGCCGCGACGTCGACGTCGCCTTCGGGCTCGATCGGAATCTCCCGCACCACGCAGCCGCACATGGTGGCGGTCGCGGGGTTAGTGCCGTGCGCCGCCTCCGGCACGATGATCTCGTTGCGCTTCAGGTCGCCGCGCGCGCGATGATAGGCGCGGATCATCGCGACACCGGCGAACTCGCCGTGGGCGCCGGCCATCGGGCTCAAGGCCACCCCCTCCATGCCGGACACCGCCTTCAGCATCTCCTGCAGCTCGTAGAGGCACGCGAGCAGGCCCTGGCCCGAGGACTCGGGCGCGAGCGGATGCCGCGCCAGGAACTCCGGCAGCATCGCGTACTGGTTACAGGCCTTGGGGTTGTACTTCATCGTGCACGAGCCGAGCGGATAGAAGTGCGTGTCGATGGAGAAGTTGAGCTGCGACAGCCGCGTGAAGTGTCGCACCGCCTCGAGCTCCCCGACTTCCGGCAGCTGCGGCGGCGCGGCGCGCCGGAGCGCGGCCGGCAGGTCCGCGAGCGCCGCCGGGTCCGCCTCGTGCGGCCACTGGTCGCTCGCGCCGCGCCCGGCACGCGAGTACTCGAAGATCAACTGTTCGCGTTGCGGCATGGGCTGGAGTCTCGCTCGTGTGCGTTCCTCAGGCGGCACGCGCCGCTTGCATCGCCTCGGTGAGCTGCGCACGGTAACGCTCGACGTCGGCCGCGGTCTTGGTCTCGGTCGCGCACACCAGCAGCGCGTTGCCGAGCTCGGGGAAGTATCCCGAGAGGTCCAGCCCACCGAGGATGCCGCGGTTGCTCAGACTCTTGAGCACCGGCGCCACCGGGCGGTCGAGGGTGAGCACCGCCTCGTGAAAGTATGGACCGGGGAACGCCAGCCGCACGCCGGGCACCCGCGTGAGCGCGGCGATGAGCTCGCGGGTGCGCGCGTGCGCGGCGGCCGCGGTGCGGGTGAGGCCCTGTGGACCCATCAGCGACATGTAGATGGTGGCGGCGGTCACAGCCAAGCCCTGGTTGGTGCAGATGTTGGAAGTCGCCTTGGCGCGGCGGATGTGCTGCTCGCGCGCCTGCAGCGTGAGCGTGAAGCCCTCGCGGCCGGCCACATCTAGCGTGCGGCCGACGATGCGGCCGGGGAGCTGGCGCACGTGCTCCATGCGCGCCGTCATGAAGCCGAGGTAGGGTCCTCCGGATGACAGCGGCACGCCGAGCGGCTGGCCCTCGCCGACCGCAATGTCCGCGCCGCGCGCACCCCACTCCCCGGGCGGCTTGAGGAGCGCGAGGGATGTGGGGTTGACGATCGCGATCACGAGGATGGCGCGCGCGCGCGCCCAGTCGGTAAGCGCATCGACGTCCTCGAGGCGGCCGAAGAAGTTCGGCTGCTGCACCATGAGCGCCGTTATGTCCTGCCCCTCGTAGCGGGCGAGGGACGCGCTTGGGGTGATGCCCTCCGCGGTACAGTAAGGGAGCTCCTCGAACTTCAGTCCCTGGTTGGACGCGGTCGTGACCGCGACCCGCCGATAGTGCGGATGCACCGTCGCCGGCACCAGAATGCGCGCCGCCTTCGACTTGCGGTTGGCGCGCACGGCCATGAGTGCGGCCTCGGCGGTGGCGCTCGCGCCGTCGTACATCGAGGCGTTCGCGACCTCCATCCCGGTGAGCCGCGCAATCATGGTCTGGAACTCGTAGATCATCTGCAGCGTGCCCTGGCTGGCCTCGGCCTGATAGGGCGTGTAGGCGCTGTAGAACTCGCCGCGGGTGGTGATGCCCCAGACGGCGGCGGGAATGTGGTGCTCATAGGCGCCGGCGCCGATGAAGCTGAGCGGCGCACCGTCGGCGCGCGCGCGCGCGCCCATCAGCCGTCCGATCTCCATCTCGTTGAGCGCCGTGGGGACGCCCGCGAGCGACTTGATGCGCAGCCCTTGCGGGATCTCGTCGAAGAGATCCTCGATGCGGGCGACGCCGATCGCGTCGACCATCGCCGCGACATCGGCTTGCGTGTGGGGAATGAAGGCCATCAGCCGCCCTCCGCTTCCAGCACGCGCTGGTACTCCGCGGCCGTGAGGAGTGCCGCGCCCGAGAGCGCCCCCGCCACGGGCTTCAGCCGCATCAGCCACCCCTCGCCGTAGGGGTCGGAGTTGACCACCTGCGGCTCGCCGCCGAGCCGGCCGTTGCCGCCGGTGACCTCGCCCGCGAGCGGCGCGTAGACGTCGGACGCCGCCTTCACGGACTCGACCACCGCGCAGGGCTCGCCCGCCTTCACGGCGCGTCCCGCCTCGGGCACCTCGACGAAGACCAGGTCCCCGAGAGCGTGCTGGGCGTGATCGGTGATGCCCACCTCGACCGTACCGTCGGCGAGCGCGCGCACCCATTCGTGCGACTTGGTGTACTTGAGATCCGCGGGAACCTTGCTCATGGTGGGCCTCGACGTTTCAGCCGATCAGTGACTTGCCAAAGCGCACGAACGGCGGCTTGACGACGCGCGCGGCGAGGAGCTTGCCGCGGATGTCGACCTGCACGGCATCGACGCCGCCGGCGGGGAGGCGCGCGAGCGCAATCGAGCGCTCGAGTGTCGGAGAGAACGTGCCGCTCGTGATCTCGCCCTCGCCGCCGCCGGGGAGGAGCACCCGCTGGTGGCTGCGCAGCACGCCGCGGCCTTCGAGCACGAGGCCGACGAGCTGCCGCGCGAGGCCCGCGCGCACGATGGCCCCGAGCGCCTCGCGTCCGATAAAGGCGCGCTCGCGCGGCTCGAGCGCCACCGTCCAGGCGAGGCCCGACTCGAAGGGGTGCGTCGTCTCGTCCATGTCGTTGCCGTAGAGGTTCATGCCGGCCTCGAGCCGCAGCGTATCGCGGGCGCCGAGGCCACAGGAGGCGACCCCGAGGGAATTGAGCCTGCGCCACGCGGGCACCGCATCCGCCGCCGGCATCATCATCTCGAACCCGTCCTCGCCCGTGTAGCCGGTCCGCGCCACGAACCAGCCGTCGAGCCCGCGCGCGGTGAAGGCGCCGAGCGCGAGCGCCGCGGCGGCACCCGGCCCCTCGAGCAGCTGCGCCGCCTTGGCGCGCGCCTCCGGGCCCTGGATCGCGAGCATGGCGAGATCGGTGCGCTCGGCCACTTCGACGCCGAGTGGCGCCGCGTGGCGTCGGATCCAGAGCAGGTCCTTGTCGCGCGTCGAGGCATTCACCACCGCGCGGAAGGAGCTCTCCGCGAGGTAATACACGATGAGGTCGTCGATGACGCCACCGCGCTCGTTCAGCATGCAGCTGTAGAGCGCCCCGCCGGGCGTTTTGAGCTTCGTCACGTCGTTGGCGAGCAGCTGCTCGAGGAGGGCCCGCACCTTCGCGCCCTTCAAGTCGACGATGCACATGTGCGAGACGTCGAACACGCCCGCGGCGCGGCGCACGGCGTGGTGCTCGCCGATCTGCGAGCTGTACTGCACCGGCATGTCCCAGCCGCCGAAGTCGACCATGCGGGCGCCGAGCTCCTGGTGCAGCTTGAATAACGCGGTCCGTCGTCCCACAGCTTGCCTCCGGCCAAAAACAACAAAGAGCGGCAGACGCCCCGGCCGTGTGGCACCGCGCCTGCCGCCCTTCTGTCCTGTGACCTGAGAGATAAGGCGCGGTTGGCGCCGCTCCCCTTCGGTGGGTGGACCCGAGCGCGGGCCCACCGCTCTCCAGAAGCCCCGCGGAAGCTCAAGCGCTCCGCCGTCTGCCGTTCGTGTGCCTGAGCGTTTCCGGGCGGAATTGCGCCTTCGGCGTTCCGGCTCGCGCCGGACTCTCTCCGAACAGACCGATTCGGGCCCCGGCATGATACCAGTCCCCGTCGGTGCCGCCCAAGCGCGGCAACGGTAGAATCCGCGCACCATGAGCACCTCCGGAAACATCGCCCGCCGCGCTTCGGCGCGGGTCTCGGTGGGCCCCGTCCGCGTCGGCGGCGGCGCGCCGATCGTCGTACAGTCGATGACCAATACCGACACCGCGGACATCGAGGGCACGGTCCGGCAGGTGCAGGCGCTCGCGCGCGCGGGGTCGGAGCTCGTGCGCCTCACGGTCAACACGAGCGAGGCTGCGGCGGCGGTGGCGCCGATTCGCGAGCGTCTCGATCGCGCCGGTGTCGGCGTGCCGCTGATCGGCGACTTCCACTTCAACGGCCATAAGCTCCTGCGCGAGCATCCGGATTGCGCCGCGGCGCTCGCCAAGTACCGCATCAACCCGGGTAACGTCGGGCGGGGAGCCAAGCGCGACCCGCAGTTCGCGGAGATGATCGAGGTCGCGTGCCGTCATGACAAGCCGGTGCGGATCGGCGTGAACTGGGGAAGTCTCGACACGGATCTGCTCACGCGGCTGATGGACGAGAACTCAACGAGCGCCACGCCGCTCACGGCGCAGGAGGTGACCCGCAGCGCCGTGGTGCTGTCGGCGCTCGGCAGCGCGCAGCGCGCCGAGGAGCTGGGCTTGGCTCACGACCGCATCATCCTCTCCGCCAAGGTGAGCGCCGTGCAGGACCTGATCGCCATCTACCGCGACCTGGCCGCGCGCTGCGATTATCCGCTGCACCTCGGCCTCACGGAGGCCGGTATGGGCTCGAAGGGCGTCGTCGCGTCCACCGCCGGCATGGCGGTGCTGCTGCAGGAGGGCATCGGCGACACCATCCGGGTCTCGCTGACTCCTGAGCCCGGGGGGGACCGCACCCAGGAAGTCATCGTGGCGCAGGAGATCCTGCAGACCATGGGGCTGCGCGCCTTCACGCCGCTGGTGGTGGCGTGCCCCGGCTGCGGGCGCACCACCAGCAGCTACTTCCAGGAGCTCGCGCAGAGCATCCAGTCGCACATCCGCACGCGCATGCCGCAGTGGCGGCGTGAATACGCCGGCGTCGAGGACATGACCGTCGCCGTCATGGGCTGCGTGGTGAACGGGCCGGGGGAGAGCCGCTTAGCCAACATCGGCATCAGCCTGCCCGGCACCGGCGAGCGCGCCGTCGCGCCGGTGTATGAGGACGGCGAGAAGACCGTCACCCTGAAGGGCGAGCGCATCGCCGAGGAGTTCCAGGAGCTCGTCGAACGCTACGTGGCGCGCCGTTATGCGCGCCTCGGGTGAGGCATGAGCGAGCTCGCCGCGCGCAAGTGCAAGCCCTGTGAGGGCGGGGTCGCCCCACTCGCCCGCGCCGAGGCGGAGAGACTCCTCGCGCAGGTCTCGCGCGACTGGGCGCTGACCGAGGGCGCGCGCGCCATCCGCCGCGAGTTCGCCTTCCGCGACTTCTACCGCACCATGAGCTTCGTGAACGCGCTCGCGCACATCGCCAACATCGAGGACCACCACCCGGACCTCGAGGTCGGCTACAACTACTGCCGCGTCACTTTCACCACCCACGCGATCCGCGGGCTCTCGGAGAACGACTTCGTGTGCGCGGCCAAGGTGGACCTGATCCCGTTGAGCTGACCCACGCGAGCCGGCTTCAGCGCGCCGCCTCCGGCAGCTCCCCGCTCGTGCCGAGCGCTCTGCGAATGAAGAAGCGCCGCAGCTCCTGACTCCGATTCACCCAGGCGAGCCCGTGCTGCGCCACGCGCGCCACGGGACCTGCGCCGTGGGCCAGCCAGCGGTCGAAGGCGTCGATGGCCGTGCTCATGAGCGCAACCTCGCTGCGTCGCCAGCGCTCGTAGGCGCGCAGGACTCCGCGGGCGCCGGGATCCTCGCGCGCGGCGCTTGCCGCCCGCACCAGCTGCGCCAGCGCCGCGGCGTCCGCCAGGCCGAGATTCACGCCCTGTCCGGCGAGCGGGTGCACCACATGCGCGGCATCTCCGACCAGCGCCACGCGCTGCACGACGTAGTGCTGCGCCTCGAGCCGCCGCAGCGGGAATGACGCGCGGGCACCGAGCAGCCGCGTGGCGCCGAGCGCGAGATCCGAGGCGCGGTCGAGCTCCGCGGTGAAGGCGCCCTCGCTCGCCGCCACGAGCCGCGCCGCCACCTCATCGTCCGCCGACCAGACGATGGAGCTAGTGCCATCGGCGAGCGGCAGAAAGGCGAGCGTGCCGTCGCGCATGAAGCGCTGCCACGCCGTCGCCTCGTGAGGCCGGGAGGTAGCGACCGTCGCGATGATCGCCGTCTGGCGATAGCCGGCGATGTCGGCGGCGATGCCCGCCGCCTCGCGCACGCGCGACTCGGCGCCATCGGCCCCGACGACCAGGCGCGCCGCGAGCCGGCCGCGGCCGGTGAGGACGCCGACCCCCGCGTCGGTGATCTCGAGCGATTCGAGGGAGGCGGGCTCGAGATGCCCGCCGGCCTCCGCGAACGCCCCGAGCAGCGCCCACTGCAGGAGCTGGTTCTCGGCGATGTAGCCCAGGTTCGGCTCACCGACATCGGCCGCGTCGAACTCGAGCACCGCATCGCTGTCTGGCGCGACGCTCTCGTGCCACACCCGCATGCGCTCGTAAGCCGATACTCGCTCGGGCGGCATGCGCGACCACGCGCCGGCGGTCTTGAGAATCCGCTCGCTGGCCCGCGAGAGGGCGACCACGCGGGTCCTGAGCGGCGCCGCCGCGGGAAGCGGCGCGGGCGGGGCGGGCTCGAGCAGCGCCACGCGCAACGCGGCGCCGCCGGCGCCGCGCGCCAGCAACGCCGCCGCGCACGCTCCCACCGGGCCCCCGCCGACGACGACTACGTCAAACATGCTTGAGCGGCAGACCGCGGGCGAGCCGTGGCGCCGGCCCGCCGAAGCCGGCGCTGACGCGCGCCAGCGCGCTCTTTGCCGGCGGAAGCAGATCGAACATGAGGAGTCCGAGGTTGCGCAGCAGGCCCGCGCCGGGCCGTGTGTCGGCAAACAGTCTCACCAGGCCGTCGGTGAAGCGCACCAGCGCACTGCGATCGCGCGAGCGCCACTGCTCGAAGCGGCGCAGCAGCTCCGTCGAGCCCGCATCGCCCGGGGCCCCGGTGACCGCCTCCGCGAGCATCGCGGCGTCGCGCAGGCCGAGATTGAATCCCTGGCCCGCGACCGGGTGCAGCGCCTGGGCGGCGTTGCCGATCAGCACCGCACGCGTCGCCACCGTGGTCGTGGCGCGAGTCAGCTTCAGCGGATAGGAGCCGCGCCGGCCGGCGCCCACGAATCGCCCGGCCCGCCAACCGAACTCGCGCTGCAGGCACGAGAGGTACGCGGCGTCATCCATCGCCAGCAGCTCCTGCGCCTCCCGGGGACGGCGCGCCCAGATCACCGCGAGGCTGCCGTCGTGCAGCGGCAGCACCGCGAGCGGCCCGCCGCGCGTGAAGCGCTCGTAGGCGATGTCCCGATGCGGGCGATCGGCTGCGACATTGGCGACGACGGCCACCTGATCGTAATCCTCGACGCGCGCCCCGATCCCGGCGAGCGCGCGGACCTGCGAGTCCGCGCCGTCGGCGCCGACCAGGAGCCGTGCGGTGACCCGCTGGCGCTCTCCGCCCTCCCCGGCCACGGTCAGCTCC
Source organism: Gammaproteobacteria bacterium 13_2_20CM_66_19 (assembly GCA_001914695.1). GTDB lineage: Bacteria > Pseudomonadota > Gammaproteobacteria > Steroidobacterales > Steroidobacteraceae > 13-2-20CM-66-19. The sequence goes on from MNCZ01000006.1 coordinate 20,488, forward strand.
GCAGTGGCGGCGTTGATCGCGACCTCCTCCGCCCGTGCCGGCACGCGCAGTGTGAGATCCGGCGCGCCCCTCAGCCTCTCCCAGAGCGCCGCCCCGATTGCGCGGTTGGCGACGACATAACCGAAGGCATCGATCCCCTGCTCGGCGGCGTCGAGCCGCGCGAACCCGAAGCGCCCCGCCTCCGAGACGTGGATGACCCGGATGGCGGCGGCCTCGGGAGCGAGCGCGCTCCAGCAGCCGAGGCTCTCGAAGATGCGGCGGCTCGCGTTGCCGAGCGCGGTGGTGCGCTCGTCGAAGCTCGGCTGGCCGCTGCGTCCGAAGGGTGCGCTCTCGACCAGGAGCAGCCGCACTCCCGTACCGGCGAGCGCGGCGGCGAGACTCGCGCCCACGAGTCCGCCGCCGATGATCGCGACGTCGACATCGAGGGGCGGTGCGGCAGCTGGACGGGTCATGCGACTGGGCACGCGCTCAGCCGCGCGCCATGAGGGCCTCGATCTCATCGGCATCCTTCGGCGCGCGCGCGGTGAGCACCTCTGCGCCGCCGCGCGTCACCACGACGTCGTCCTCGATGCGGATGCCGATGTTGCGAAAGCGCCTGGGCACGCCCCGGGCTCCGGCGGGCAGGTAGATCCCCGGCTCGATGGTCATCGCCATGCCGGGCTCGAGCACCCGCCACTCATCGCCCACCTTGTAGTCGCCGACGTCGTGCACGTCGAGGCCGAGCCAGTGGCCGGTGCGGTGCATGAAGAAGCGCCGGTACGCGCCACTCTTGATGAGCGTGGCGACGCGGCCCTCGAGGAGGCGGAGCTTGACCAGTCCCTGGGTGATAACCCGCACTGCCGCCTCGTGCGGATCGTTCCAGTGATTGCCGGGGCGCACGCGGGCGATCGCGGCGCGGTTCGCCTCCAGCACCACCTCATAGACGGCGCGCTGCTCCGGCGTGAAGCGCCCGTTGACCGGAAAGGTGCGGGTGATGTCGGAGGCGTAGCACTCGAGCTCGCATCCGGCATCCACCAGCAGCAGGTCGCCGTCGGCGAGCGGCTGGTTGTTGTCCCGGTAGTGCAGGATGCAGCTGTTGCGTCCGCCGCCCACGATCGGGTGATAGGCGGTATCGGCATTGTGGCCGCGGAACTCGTGCAGCAGCTCCGCCATCACCTGGTACTCGGTGGCGCCGGGCCTGCAGAAGCGCATCGCCCGCTGGTGCGCCTGGGCGGCGATGCGCGCCGAGGCGCGCAGCAGCTCGAGCTCGCCCCGCGACTTGTAGAGCCGCATGTCGTGCAACACGTGATCGAGCGCGACGAATTCCTGGGGCGGGTGGCGGCCGTTGCGCGCCTGGGTGCGCAGTCCATTCACCCACCCCACCACGCGCTGATCGAAATCGGCGTAGACCCCCATGGTGTAGAACACGCTGGTGCGGTTCTCGAGCAGCCCCGGCAGGATCTCGTCGATATCGCCGATCGGGAAGGCGTCGTCGGCGCCGTAGTCGCGCGCGGCGCCGGCAGGACCGGCGCGGCGCCCGTCCCAGGTCTCGCGCACCCGGTCGCGCTCGCGCACGAACAGGATGTACTCGGCCTGCGGCCGCCCGGGCACCAGCACGGCCACGGCTTGCGGCTCGCCGAAGCCGGTGAGGTAATGGAAGTCGCTGTCCTGGCGGTAGGGATACTCGACGTCGTTGTTCCGCTGCCGCACCGGGGCCGCCGGCAGAACGGCGATCGAGTCGCGTCCCATCAGGCGCATGAGCTGGCGGCGCCGGCGCGCGAACTCCTCTCTCGTCATCGCACCAGCGCCCCTCAGTGCAGCGGCGCCGCGGACGGCGCCGCCGGGCGACGGGCCGCCGCCAGCTCCTCGAACAAGAGCTGCACCCCCACCCGCACGAACTCGACCAGCTCTGCGTACGCGCTCTCGTTGGACTCCAGATCCTCGCCGGCGTCGACGCCGGCGCGCGTGATCTCGGCGAAGTCGCGCACGATCTCGCCGGCCTCGCCCGGCAACCCGGCGGCGTCCGGGATGCCGCCGGCGCCCAGTCCGTAGAGAAAACCCTGACACCATTCGGCGAGCGCCGCGGTGCGCGCATCGATCGATTCCTCGTCCCCGGGCAGCAGCAGCTCGAACTCCATGTCAGGCTCCAGCAGCGCCTGCACGGTGCCCGTGTACAGCTCGCGGAGCGAGCCCACCGCGCCCGCTTCCGCGCGTCCCTCGGGCAGGATCTCGCGCAGCCAGTCCTCGAAGCCGTAGCCCGCCGCGCCGCACAGACAACCGGCGAGCGTGCCGTGCGCCTCGGCGGCGTCGGCGAGCGAGCGCGCCCGGGCGAGGAGTTCCTTGATGCGGATGTAGTCGGGAAGATGCATGCGCGCAACGCTCATTATAATTGACCGTGAGAAGAGCGCGGCCCTATAGTGCTTTTATGAGCGACACGACAAAAACACAACTCGATCTCGAGCTCACCCGCCTGACCAAACGCATCGAAGAGCTGATCACGACCCTCGAGCGCCTGAAGGAAGAGAATCGCGCACTGCGCGCCCGGCACGAGTCGCTCGCCGGGGAGCGCGCCGCGCTCATGCACAAGAACGAGCAGGTGCGCACGCGCGTCGAGGCCATGATCGGCCGGCTGAAGACCCTGGAGCACGGGGCGTGAGCCATCAGGACCAGGCGCGGGTCAGCGTACGCATCATGGAGAGGGAGTACGTGGTCGCCTGTCCGTACGACGAGCGCTCGGCGCTCCTCGATGCGGCCGAATTCCTCAACAGCCGCATGCGCGAGATCCGCGACAGCGGCAAGGTGGTTGGCCTCGACCGCATCGCGGTGATGGCGGCGCTCAATCTGGCCCACGAGTTCCTGCGGATCAGGGACCGCGAGTCGCGCGTCGACAGCGGCGTCGGCGTGCGGGTGCGCGCGCTGCGCGAGCGCGTCGAGGGTGTGCTGGGCAAGGGCCAGCAGCTCGAGCTGTGACGCAGGCCGCGACCCGCCGATCGGCCCCAGGCGCGCGAACGGTCCTTGGTGTAGAGTGCTCGTGGCGTCGCCTGCGGTGTTCGACAAGCGGGCCGGGTTACCTCGGACCCTAATTGAAACACCCTCGGGACTCGTGGCTTGCGCGCAGCGCTGTGCAGGTCCGCCTGTGAGCGGAAAGCCTTACCTGCCGCACCTCGTCCCACTTGTTGCTCCGGTTCGAGAGCAACGGTTCGCACCGGCACATGCGGGTGACGCTACCTGAATCCATCCCGGGCAACGCCCGCAGGCAGCTGCGCACCGTGCTCGCCGCGCGGCGCAGGAGCGCGCCGGCTGCGGAGCGCGCCGAGGCCGCGCTCCGCGTAGCACGCAACGTCGACCGCGAGGTGCACCTGCGCTCGCGCTGGCGCATCGCCGTCTATGCGGCGCTCCCCGAAGAGCTCGATACCGCGCCGCTCATCGCGCTGGCGCGCCGCCGCGGCTGCCGCATCTACCTGCCGCGCATCGACCGGCGGCGCGCCTCGCGCGCCATGCAGTTCGTCGAGATGCGCGGCCCGCTCAAGCGCAATCGCCTGGGGATCGCCGAGCCGCAGACGGGGGAGAGCCTCGGCGCGCGCTGGCTGGACGTGGTGTTCCTGCCGCTGGTGGGCTTTGACGCCCAAGGCGTGCGCCTCGGGACCGGCGGCGGCTACTACGATCGCGCGTTCGCCTTTCGCCGCTGGCGCAGCGCCTGGCACGTGCCGCGCCTGGTGGGCCTCGCCTACGCCTTCCAGCAGGTCGAGCGGATCGCGCCCGCCGCGCACGATGTGCTGCTGGACGCGGTCGTGACCGATGAGGGGATCATCCGATGCAGCACTGGCTGATGAAGACCGAGCCCAGCACCTTCGGCGTCGAGCATCTCGCCGCCGCCCCCCGCCGTACCACCGCCTGGGACGGGGTGCGCAATTTCCAGGCGCGCAACATGCTGCGCGACGAGATGCGCCGCGGTGACGAGGCCTTTCTCTACCATTCGAGCACCGAGGTGCCGGGCGTCGTCGCCATCATGCGCATCGTGAAGGAGGGTTACCCCGACCCCACCGCCTTCGATCGCAAGCACCACCACTACGACCCCGACAGCGACCGCGCCGATCCCCGCTGGTTCATGGTGGACGTGCAGTTGAAGCGCCGCCTCGCGCGCACCATCACGCTGGAAGAGCTGCGCGCGCATGCCCGCAAGGAGCTCGCGGGGATGCTGCTGTTGCGCCCGGGCAATCGTCTGTCGATCACGCCGGTGAGTGAGGCGCACTGGAAGTTCATTCTCTCGCTCGAGTGACTCGCGAGGCGCGGCGCCGCGCGCGGCTCGCGAGTCGTCGCGCGCTCTCGGCCTATCACACTTCGCATGTGCTCGCTTGTAATTTCGATTCGCGTGTATATACTCGGACCTCGGACTAACCCGTTAATTGGAGAGCCAACATGGCGAAGGCAAAGAAGAAGGCCAAGAAGAAAGCTGCCAAGAAGAAATAGGCCTTAACTCGGCGGTCACGCGAGTGGCCGCCGAGTCGGATTCTCGAGAACTGTGCCCGCTCACGATGCGGGCACAGTCGTTTCTGGAGCTGATGAGGTTTGTGGGGACGACGATGGCGACTGATGCCGACGCCAAAAAGCGACGCACAGCACTGGCGGCGCTGGAACTGGCGCGGCGCGAGGTCACGATCGGCGTCGGCACCGGCAGCACCGTGAACCTCTTCATCGACGCCCTCGCGGCGCAGCCCGGGAGCGTGCGCCGCGCGATATCGAGCTCGGAGGCGACCAGCGCCCGGCTGCGCGCCGCGGGACTCGAGATAGCGGATCTGAACGAGCAGAGTGGAATCGGCCTGTACGTCGACGGCGCCGACGAGGCGACCCCCGCCCGGCAGCTCATCAAGGGCGGCGGCGGCGCCCTCACCCGCGAGAAGATCCTCGCCGCAGCCGCGCAGCGCTTCGTGTGCATCCTCGACGACTCGAAGATGGTCGCGACGCTCGGGCGCTTTCCCCTCCCCATCGAGGTCATTCCCATGGCGCGCGCTCTGGTAGGCCGGGAGCTCGGCGCGCGCGGCGGCCGCCCCGTGTGGCGCAAGGGCTTCGTGACCGATAACGGCAACCACATCCTCGATGTCCACGATCTCGAGATCACGGATCCGGTCACGCTCGAGCGCGAGCTGAACCAAATCGCCGGCGTGGTCGCGGTCGGGCTGTTCGCCGTGCGCCCCGCCGACCTGCTGCTCATCGGCACCGCGGACGGCGTCGAGACCCGCTAGCTCCTCGATCCAATCATCATCGTGGACCGGTGAGGCGCGCGACGAGCGCGGCGACGGCTAGTGGCTAGTCGTCAGGGGGCAGCTCCCTCAGGCGGCGTTCCAGCAGCCGTCGCTCCGGTTCGGGCGCCACGGCGGCGAGCGCTGCCTGATACGCCGCACGCGCCTCGCCGGTCCTGCCGAGCTGCTGCAGGAGTCTCGCGCGCACCGCGTGCAGCAGGTGGTACCCGCTGATCTCGGAGCGCGCCGCGAGCGAATCGATCAGATCGCTCCCGGCCGCGGCAAGTGCCGCAACCGAAACGCACGCGGGACACATCGTTATCTCCAGCCCGCCATGAGCACGCTAATGCGTGCACCTTAAGACGAACGGGAACGGGCGGACTGGACAGCCTGGCCGCAGGCCTGGCACGCCGTCCCTGCTCGCACCGGGCAAAACAAAGGGGCCTGCCGATCTGGACAGGCCCCCTTCAATTGGCTGGGGGACTAGGATTCGAACCTAGGTAAACGGAGTCAGAGTCCGTTGTCCTACCGCTAGACGATCCCCCAAAGACGACCCACGAAACCGAGCCTCAATAATCATGCTTAAACGGAATCCACCGTCAAGCGAGGCCCGATCGAGCTAGCGCTTCGAGTACTGCGTCCCGCGGCGGGCCTTGCGGCGACCGACCTTCTTGCGCTCGACTTCCCGGGCGTCGCGTGTCACGAAGCCCGCATCCCGCAGCGGCTTGCGCAGGCTCTCGTCGAACTCGATGAGCGCGCGGGTGATGCCGTGGCGGATCGCTCCGGCCTGGCCCGTGGTGCCGCCGCCATCCACCTTGACGGCGATGTCGAAGCGACTCAAGAGCTTCACGGCCTCGAGCGGCTGGCGCACGATCATCCGGCCGGTCTCCCGGCCGAAGAACTCATCGAGCGAGCGATCGTTCACCGTGATGCGTCCACTCCCGGGTTTCAGGTACACGCGCGCGGTTGCGGTCTTGCGACGTCCGGTGCCGTAGTGAGTCTGCTGGGTCGTTGCCATGCGCGGTCCTATCGAATCTCGAGGGGCTTCGGCTGCTGCGCCTTGTGGGGATGCTCGGCTCCCGCAAACACGTGCAGTTTTCTAAACATGCGCCGGCCCAGTGGGTTCTTCGGCAGCATGCCCTTGACCGCGAACTGGATCGCCCGCTCGGGGTGCTCGTCGAGAAGCTTCTCGAGCGCGATCGACTTGATGCCGCCGATGTGGCCGGTGTGGTGATAGTAGATCTTGTCGGAGAGCTTGCGTCCCGTGACACGGATCTTCTGCGCGTTCACCACCACGATGTGGTCGCCCATGTCCACGTGCGGGCTGTAGTCAGCCTTGTGCTTGCCCTTCAGGCGATGCGCGATCTGCGAGGCCAACCGGCCGAGCGTCTTGTCGCTCGCGTCGACGACGAACCAGTCACCTCGGACGCTACCGGCCTTGGCAAAGACGGTCTTCATAGCTCTCTCGTGGCGGTCGGCCCAATCTAAGGCGATGCCCCGCGGTCGGGGCCAAAAAAAGGCGGGGAAGTGTACTCAAGCGGGTACGGCATTGCAAAGCGGCCTGCTCAGGCGGTGCGTGGCGCGCCGCCGTCCCCGGGCTAAGGGCTTGGCGCAGCTTAAATGCCCCTATAATAGAGGCCATACGTATATGGAGTCCGGTCGCCTTCTCGACTCTGCGATCGTCGCCCTCGACCGTGGACTGCGATCCGTCTTCGCACCCGCCCGGGCAAGGCGACCCCTCCCCGGCGGGCCGGAACGGTCACCCGATCCCCTGCCGGAGGCCGAGCGACGTGCCAGCGCCGCGCTGATGCGCGTCAACCACGCAGGCGAACTCGCGGCGCAGGCGCTCTATCACGGCCAGGCCTTTGCTGCGCGCTCGGCCGCCACGCGGGAGATGCTGCTGGCGGCGGCGAGCTCCGAGTCCGATCATCTGGCGTGGTGCGAGACGCGCCTGAAGGAGCTCGCGGCGAGACCGAGTCTGCTCAATCCGCTCTGGTACGCCGGGTCCTTTGCCATCGGGGCCGCTACCGCGCTCCTGGGCGATCGGGCCAGCCTGGGGTTCGTTGCCGAGACCGAGCGTCAGGTCGAGGGGCATCTCGACGATCACCTCGGCAGACTCCCGCCAGCCGACACGCGCAGCCGTGCGATACTGGAGGCTATGCGGGGGGAGGAGATCGCACACGGCGCGGCCGCCGCGGCGGCTGGCGGCACCCAGCTGCCCGCACCGGTGCGCGCGCTCATGCGGTACACCGCCCGTGTCATGACAGGCGCCGCCTACTGGGTTTAGTGACCTCTGGGGAGCCGGTATGGAAGAGAACATCAAGCCCTTGAGCGAGATTCCGGCGATCAACCGGTTCCTGAGCTATTGCCGCATCCGCGCGGTGCCGTCCAAGACCGTGGTCATACACGCCGGCGACCTGCCCGACGTGCTCTACTACATCATCAGCGGCTCGGTGGAAGTGATGATCGAGGACGAGGAAGGCAACGAGATGGTGCTGGCCTACCTCAACCGCGGGCAGTTCTTCGGCGAGATGGGCCTGTTCTACGAGCAGCCGACGCGCAGCGCCTGGGTCCGCACGCGCAATCAGTGCGAGCTCGCCGAGATGACTTATCCGCGTTTCCGCCAGATCGCCGCCGAGAGCCCCGGGCTCGTGTTCGAGCTCGCCACGCAGCTCGCGACGCGCCTCGACCGCACCAACCGCAAGCTGGGCGATCTCGCCTTCGTCGACGTCACCGGGCGCGTAGCCCACGCGATCATGGACCTGTGCGGCGAGCCGGACGCCATGACCCACCCGGAAGGCATGCAGATCAAGGTGAGCCGGCAGGAGCTCTCGCGCCTGGTCGGTTGCTCGCGCGAGATGGCGGGGCGTGTGCTCAAGGTCCTCGAAGAGCAGGGACTGCTGCGCGCCACCGGCAAGACCATCGTCGTCTTCAACGCGCGGCCGAAGATGAAGACGCGGCCGGTCATCGTGCCCGCGAAGCCGGCCGCCGCCACGAAGGCCACGAGCTCCGTCGAGCCCGACGACGAGGACGATGACGACGAGGACGAGGACGAGTAGCCGCGCCCTCAGGATCGGGCGCGGCGCGCGCGCGGGTTGACCGCGCTCGCCGGCCCGGTCGCAATCTGCCGGCGCATCTCCTGGATGGTCTTCGCGTAGTCGCGGCTGCCGAAGATCGCCGATCCCGCCACGAAGGTGTCCGCCCCGGCCTCCGCCGCGGCGCGGATGTTGTCGACCCTGATCCCGCCGTCGACCTCGAGACGCACCGCCCGCCCTGCCGCATCGATTCGGGCGCGCGCCTCGGTGAGCTTGCGCAGGCTGGTTGGAATGAACTGCTGGCCCCCGAAACCGGGGTTCACGGACATGATGAGCACCATGTCGAGGAGCTCGAGCGTGTAGTCGAGATAATCGAGCGGCGTCGCCGGATTGAACACGAGACCCGGCCGGCAACCGTGCTCGCGGATGAGTGCGATGGTGCGATCGACGTGCTCGGTCGCTTCCGGGTGGAAGGTGATGAAGGTGGCGCCGGCGGCGGCGAAGTCCGGCACGATCCGATCGACCGGACGGACCATGAGGTGCACGTCGATCGGCGCCTTGACGCCGTGCCTGCGCAGCGCCTCGCACGCCATCGGGCCGATGGTGAGGTTCGGCACGTAGTGGTTGTCCATCACGTCGAAGTGGATGAGATCGGCGCCGGCGCTGACGACCGCGTCGACCTCCGCCCCGAGCCGGGCGAAGTCGGCGGACAGAATCGAGGGCGCGATCCAGGCGGGCATCATGGGAATGCTCCTTCAGCCGGTCAGCAGCGCAAGGGCTTCGCGGTACTTGTCGCTCGTGCGCGCGATGATCTCGGGCGGGAGCCTCGGCCCCGGGGCCTGCTTGTTCCAGTCGAGGCTCTCGAGATAGTCGCGCACGAACTGCTTGTCGAAGCTCGGCGGGCTGACGCCCTCGCGATAGCTATCCGCCGGCCAGAAGCGCGAGGAGTCCGGGGTCAGCACCTCATCGATGAGCGTGAGGCTGCCCTCTGCGTCGACCCCGAACTCGAACTTGGTGTCGGCGACGATGATGCCGCGGCTCCTCGCATGCTCGGAGGCGAACGCATAGAGCTCGAGCGCGGCGTCGCGCACTCGGGCCGCGAGCTCGGGCCCGATGAGCGCCGCCGCGGCCTCGAAGCTGATGTTCTCGTCGTGGGCGCCGGCTCGCGCCTTGGTGGCGGGCGTGAACAGCGGCTGCGGCAGCCGCCCCGCCAGCTCGAGTCCCGCAGGGAGCGCGATGCCGCACAGCCGCCCGCTCGCCTGATAGTCCCTCCAGCCCGAGCCGATGAGGTAACCGCGCACCACTGCTTCGATGGGGAGCGCCTTCAGGCGCCGCACGACCACGGCGCGCCCGGCGACGAGCGAGCGGTCGCGCTCGTCCTTCACCACCTCTACGGGCTCCCGCCCGGTCAGGTGATTCGGCACCAGGCGCCGGGTGCGCGCGAACCAGAAGTTGGAGATGCCGTTCAGCACCCGCCCCTTGTCGGGGATCGGGTCGGGCAGCACGACGTCGAAAGCCGACAGCCTGTCGGTGGTCACGATGAGGAGCGTCTGCTCGTCGACGGCGTAGATGTCGCGCACCTTGCCCTCGTGGAGGCGCTCGAGTCCCTTCAGCTCGGTACGGTAGACGACGGGTGCCGGCATGCATTGGGTACTATAACGAGGCTTTCGGATCCCCACACCCGTCGGCCCTCGAGCGCGCATCATGAAATGGATCGGCAAACTCACCGGGGGCCTCCTGGGTGCGGTCGCTCTCGGCCCGATGGGAGCGGCGCTCGGGGTGCTGCTGGGTCACCAGTTCGACGAGCACGCCGAGGAGCTGCAGGCGCGCTGGTCGGGATCCGGGGACGCCGCCGCGATCGGCGAGCGTTTCTTCCGCGCGACTTTCCGCGTCATGGGCTATCTCGCCAAGGCCGACGGGCGCGTGTCGGAGCAGGAGATCGGCGCCGCGCGTGCCGTCATGGACGAGCTGCACCTCGATGGCGCACAGGTGCGCGAGGCGATCGCCTGCTTCACCGCGGGCAAGCAGCCGGATTTCGACCCCCGTGGCGAGCTCGCCGCACTCCGGGGCGCCTGCCGCGGGCGGCCGGATCTGCTGCGGGTGTTCCTCGAGATCCAGGTGCGCGCCGCGCTCGAGGGCAACAACCTGGAAGGCCCGGTGCGGCCGCTCATGGGGCGGGTCGCGACCTCCCTCGGCGTCTCGCCGCTGGAGCTCGTGCACGTCGAGGCGGTGGCGCGCATCCGGCGCGGCGCCTTTCGAGCGGATGAGGCGCCCGCCAGCCCGGCGGCGCGGAACCGGGCGCTCGAGGCGGCCTACCGCGTGCTCGGGACGGACGCCGGTGCGAGCGATGAGGCGCTCGCCAAGGCCTACCGCCGACAGCTCAGCCGCCACCATCCCGACAAGCTGAAAGCGAACGGCCTGCCGGAGTCGATGATGGCGCACGCCAAGCAGCGCACGCAGCAGATCATCGAAGCCTATGAGCTGATCCGCGAGCGGCGCGGCATGACCTGATGCACCCCACGAAATCAAGCATTACACGAACCGCAGGTGACGGCCGTCCATCAAGACGCTTGATTTCGCGGGGACCCCGCTAGGGCGACGCGGCCCACTCCTCGATGACACCCTGGATCGCGCGCACCCCGTCGGTGAGCGCCGCGGGTCCCGGCTGCAGGATGAGCGACGACTTGATCTCGCGGACGTAACCCCCGCGCACCGCGGGGATCGCGTCCCACCCCGGGCGCGCGGCGACGCGCTGCGGCTGGAACTTCTTGCCGCACCAGGAGCCGAGCACGATGTCGGGCGCGCGCCGGGGCACTTCGCCCGGATCGGCGATGATGCGATTGCGCCCCAGCGCCTGGTGCGCGAGCTCGGGAAAGCAGTCCTCGCCGCCGGCGAGGCCAATGAGCTCCGACACCCAGCGGATGCCGCTGATCAGGGGATCGTCCCATTCCTCGAAATACACGCGCGGACGGCGGGCGAGCCGCGCGGCGCGCATCAGCACCTGCTCGAGGCCCGCCTCGAGCTCATCGACCAGTGCCTGCGCCTTCACCTGACAGCCGATCATGCCGCCGAGCGTGCGGATCATGCGCAGAATGTCCTCGACGCTGCGGTGGTTGAAGACGTGCACCTCGATTCCGGCGCGCACCAGCTCGGCGGCGATGTCGGCCTGCAGGTCCGAGAAGCCGAGCACCAGATCCGGCGCGAGCGCCACGATGCGCTCGATGCGGGCGCTGGTGAACGCCGACACCCGCGGCTTCTCGCGCCGCGCGCGGGGCGGGCGCACGGTGAAGCCGGAGATGCCGACGATGCGCCAGTCCTCGCCAAGCCGATAGAGCGTCTCGGTCGTCTCCTCGGTCAGGCATACGATCCGTTGTGGGAATCCTGGAGCTGCCGTCATGGGTACCGCACCGCAAGCGCCGGGCACTGTATCCTTAAGGCATGTGGACGCGCATCTGGGCACTGCTGGACAGGTGGCTCTTCGGGCCGGCCTCGGGTCGCGCCGGCCTGCTGGGGCAGTGCCGGCGCCTCCTGCGCTATCCGTACGCGGTGGTGCGCGACCTGGCGCGCGGGGAGATCAACCTGCGCGCCATGAGTCTCGTGTACACGACGCTCCTGTCGCTCATTCCGCTCCTCGCCTTCAGCTTCGCGATACTCAAGGCATTCGGCGGCCACCACGACCTCGAGTCGATCGTCTACGAGTTCTTCAGCCCGGTGGGGGGCGCTGCGGCCACCGAGCTCACCAACCGCGTGGTGCAGTTCGCGAGCCACGTGAGCAGCGGCCTGGTCGGCTCCGTGGGACTCGCTCTCCTCGCCTGGACACTGGTCGGGACCATCAAGAAAGTCGAGGACAGCTTCAACTTCCTCTGGCACGTCGAGCAGCCGCGCGGCTTCGCGCGGCGCCTCGCCGAATACACGAGCCTTCTCATCGCCGGCCCGGTGCTGCTGGTGGGCTTCATCGGGCTCTCGCACGCGGCGCTCTCCAGCGCGCCGCTGCAGGAGATGGCGCGCCTGCCGCTGCTGCACCGCCTGCGCGGCACGGGCATCGCTCTCGCGCCCTACGTGATGGTGACGGCGTTCTTCACGGCCGCCTATCTGATGATCCCCAACACGCGCGTGCAGTGGCGCGCGGCGCTCACCGGGGCGCTGGTCGGCGGCGTGCTGTGGGCCGCGGTCGGCAAGACGTTCACGGCGTTCGTCGTCTACTCGACGCGCCTCACGCTGGTGTACGCCGGATTCGCGGTGGTGGTGGCGGCGCTGCTGTGGACCTATTTCGGCTGGCTGATCCTGCTCGCGGGCGCGCAGCTGTCGTTCTACGTGCAGAACCCCGCGTATCTGCGGCTCGGGCTGCAGCCGCTGCGGCTCTCGGCCGCGGAGCTCGAGGAGCTCTCGCTCCGGCTCATGTACTTCGTGGGCCGTGCGCACGCCGCCGGCTCCCGGCTCTGGAGTGTCAGTCGACTCGCGGCCGAGCTCGGGCTGCCGGGCATCGCGGTCGCGCAGATGGCCACATCCCTCGAGCGCGCCGGGCTCCTGGTCGTCACGGAGCGGGGGGAGCTGCTGCCGGCGCGCGATATCCGCAACATCCGCGTGCAGGAGATCCTCGACATCGCGCGCCGTCAGGGGAGCGGGCACGTCGCCCCGCGCCAGCTGCCGATCCCCGCGGTCGACCGCCTGCTCGCCGGGCTCGATGAGGCGCGCCGTCACCGCTGCGGCGAGCTGACGCTCGGCGAGCTGGTCGATGAGGCCACGCGTCCGGCGCTGCAGCTCGCGGCGCGGCAATCGGGCGTATCGAAGTAGGCGGACGGGGCGGCGATGGCGCGTCGCTGTCGGTCACTCGCCGGCGACTGTCATCTCGTCGAGGAGCAACGAGCCCGTGAGGATGCCACCGCGCACGTCGACGTCATCGCCGAGCGCCACGATGTGCCGGTACATGGGCTTCAGGTTTCCGGCGATGGTGATCTCGTGCACCGGGTAGGCGATCGCACCCTGCTCCACCCAGAAGCCGCTCGCGCCGCGCGAGTAATCGCCGGTGACGCCGTTCACCCCGTGGCCCATGAGCTCCGTCACCAGGAGCCCGGTGCCGAGGCGCCCGAGGAAGGCCTTCGGATCGAGCGCTCCCTCCTGACTTCTGACGAGGAGGTTGTGTACGCCGCCCGCGTTGCCCGTCGTCTTGAGCCCGAGGCGCCGCGCGGAGTAACTCCCGAGCACGTAGCCGCCGAGCACGCCGTTGCGCACCAGCTCGCGATCGCGCGTGGCCGCGCCCTCCTGGTCGAAGGGGCTGCTGGCGAGGCCCTTGGGGATGTGCGGCCGCTCGAGCATCTCGAGGAACGCGGGAAAGATCTGCTCGCCGGCGGAGTTGAGGAGGAACGACGACTTGCGGTACTGGCTGGTGCCGCTGATCGCGCCGATGAAGTGCCGGAAGAGGCCCCGCGACATGTCGGGGTTGAAGGCGACCGGCACCTTGCGCGTCGTGAGCCGGCGTGCGCCGAGGCGGGCGAGCGCCCGCTCACCGGCGGCGCGGCCGACGCCGGCGACAGCCTCGAGGTCGGCCGGGTCGCGCGCGACGGTGAACCAGTAATCGCGCTGCATGTCCTCACCCGCCTCGGCGATCAGCGTGCAGCTCACCGAGTGGCTGGTGGCGGAGTAACCGGCGAGGAAGCCGAGCGAGTTGCCGTAGACCCCGGTCTGGCGCTGGCTGTTGACGGCGGCGCCCTCGGAGTTGGCGAGGCGCGGATCCACCGCGAGTCCGGCGGCCTCGCATTCGCGCGCCAGCTCGATCGCGCGCTCGGGCGTGACGTCCCAGGGATGATCGAGATCGAGATCGGGAATCTCGCGCGCCAGCGCCTCGGGCTCCACGAGTCCCGCGTACGGATCCTCGGCCGTGTAGCGGGCGATGGCGCAGGCCTTGTCCACGGTCTCGCGCACCGCGCTCGTCGAGAGATCCGCGGTGCTCGCCGAGCCCTTGCGCTTGCCGAAATACACCGTCACCGCGAGTCCGCGGTCGCGCTGGTACTCGAGGGTGTCGACCTCGCGCAGGCGCACGCTCACCGACAGCCCCCGGCCGAGCGAGGCGTCGGCCTCGCACTCGGACGCGCCCTGGCGGCGCGCCTCCTCGAGCGCGAGGCTCGCCACGTCGGCGAGCGGCTGGATTTCACGGGATACGGACTGCGTTTGCATCGTGGGTGATTGATGGGGGCGTTGGGCTTAAATTGTAGCTCACGCCCGAGCTGTGCAAGCCTGTGATGCCGCACGACGACCGCAAGGCCCATGAGGCCGGGGCAGAGCCTCCGAGCAAGAGCGCGCGCAAGCGCGCCGCGCACGCCGCCCAGGATCTGGGCGAGGCGCTCACGGCGCTCCGCGATGCCGAGCTCGAAGCGCTCGAACTCCCGGAAGCGCTCCTTGATGCGATTCGCGCGGCGCGGCGCATCACCAGCCGCGCCGCCGCCGTGCGCCAGCGTCAGTATATCGGCAGGCTCATGCGCGAGGTCGACCTCGAATCGATCCGCGCCGCGCTCGCTACCCGCGATGCGCGCACCCGCCGTGACGCCGAGCGCTTCAGGCAGATCAGCGCCTGGCGCGAGCGACTGATCGCGGAAGGGCCGCCCGCGCTCACCGAGCTCTCGCGCCGGCACCCGCAGATCGACCGGGACGAATGGGCGCGGCGCATCGAGGCCGCCCGCGCCGAGCACGTGCGCCCCGGCAGCCGCGCCGGTGCGGCGCGGGAGCTGTTTCGCGCTTTGCGCGCATTGTTCGATACAATGCCGCGATGACACCGCTGGTCGGCATCATCATGGGCTCATCGTCCGACTGGGAGACGATGCAGTCCGCCGCCGAGCTGTTGGATACGCTCGCAGTGCCCTACGAGGTGCGCGTCGTGTCCGCCCACCGCACGCCCGACCTGCTGTTCGAATACGCCTCCGGAGCGCGCGCGCGGGGCCTCGAAGTGCTGATCGCCGGCGCGGGCGGTGCGGCGCATCTGCCGGGCATGACGGCCGCCAAGACCCTCCTGCCGGTGCTCGGGGTGCCGGTGCAGTCGAAATCGCTCGGGGGACTCGACTCGCTGCTGTCGATCGTGCAGATGCCGGCGGGAGTTCCGGTCGCGACGTTCGCGATCGGAGCGGCCGGCGCCGCCAACGCAGCGCTCTGCGCCGCGGCCATCCTCGCCAACCGCCACCCCGAGATCGCCACCGCGCTCGAGGCCTATCGCGAGCGGCAGACCCTTGGGGTGCTCCGCAATCCCGACCCGCGCGCGACCCCGCGCTCATGACCGTCGGCATCGTGGGCGCCGGCCAGCTCGGCCGCATGCTCGCTTTGGCCGGCTATCCGCTCGGCCTCGACTTCCTGTGTCTGGATCCCTCGCGCGAGGCGCCCGCGGGCGCCGTGGCGCCGCTTCTCACCGGTGCCTTCACCGACTTGAGGCTCCTGCGCGTGCTCGCGCGCCGCTGCGAGGTGCTGACTTTCGACTGGGAGAACGTGCCGGCGGCGAGCCTGCGCGAGGTGGCGCGGCTGCACGGGGCGCGCATCTGTCCACCGATCGCGGCACTCGCGGCCGGCCAGGACCGGGTGGCGGAGAAACGACTGTTCGAGCGGCTGAAGATTCCGACCACGCGCTGGCGAGCGGTGAGCTCGCGCGCGGAGCTCGCGCGCGCGATCGCCAGGATCGGCGTGCCCGGCATGCTCAAGACGCGCCGCCTCGGCTACGACGGCAAGGGTCAGGCGGTGATCCGCACGGGCGCCGACGCGGAGCGCGCCTGGGACCGGCTCGGCAGGGCGCCGCTGCTCTACGAGGAGTGGGTGCCGTTCGATTGTGAGGCCTCGATCATCGGCGCGCGCAGCCGCGGCGGCGAGCTCGGCATCTACCCGCTGTGCGGCAACGTTCACGGCGGGGGCATCCTGCGGCTCACCTGCGCGCCCTTCGGGCCGCGCCGCTGGCAGCGCGCGGCGGCGGCGTACCTGACGCGCGTGCTCGAGCATTTCCGCTACACCGGGATCCTGACGCTCGAGTTCTTCGTGCGGCGCGGGCGGCTGATCGCCAACGAGATGGCCCCGCGCGTGCACAACTCCGGTCACTGGACCA
Source organism: Gammaproteobacteria bacterium 13_2_20CM_66_19 (assembly GCA_001914695.1). GTDB lineage: Bacteria > Pseudomonadota > Gammaproteobacteria > Steroidobacterales > Steroidobacteraceae > 13-2-20CM-66-19. The sequence continues at coordinate 36,816 of MNCZ01000006.1, forward strand.
TCGAGGGCGCGGCGACGAGTCAATTTGAGAATCATCTGCGCGCCATTCTCGGCCTGCCGCTTGGCGCCACGCACGCGCTCGGCCACAGCGCCATGATCAACCTCATCGGCCTGATGCCGCCGCGCGCGGCGCTCCTGGCCCATCCGGGTGTGCACCTGCACGACTACGGCAAGCGGCCGCGCCCGGACCGCAAGGTGGGCCATTGCACGCTGGTCGAGCCGAGCGCCGCGCGGCGCGACGCGCGCACCGCGCGGCTGCTCGAGGATTTGGCCGTCGGCGTTCGCATCCCGTAACATCGGTTGCGAGCCAGTGCATGTACCTAGAACCCTTCAAGCTCAAGGAGTTGCCGTTCCGGCTGAGCCCGGACCCCCAGTTCCTGTACCTCTCGAAGCAGCACGCCCGCGCCAAGGCGTACATGGAGTCGACCCTCTGGTTCACCGACGGCTTCGTGGTGATCACCGGGGAGATCGGCTCGGGCAAGACCACGCTGATCGAGTCGTTCCTGAAGGAAGTGCCGGCGGATGTGGTGGTGGCGCAGATCAATCAGACCCAGGTCTCGGCCATCGATTTCCTGCAGGCGGTGCTCCTGCAGTTCGGCTTCTCGCCCTTCAAGATGCGCAAGGCCGAGCTCATCAGCACGATCAATAATTTCCTCGTCGAGCAGTACGCCGCCGGGCGCAAGGTGCTGCTGATCGTCGACGAGGCGCAAAACCTCACTATGCGCGTGCTGGAGGAGATCCGCCTGCTGTCGGGTGTCGAGACCACCAAGGACAAGGTGCTGCGGATCATTCTCGCCGGGCAACCCGAGCTCAACGACAAGCTCGACGCGCCCGAGCTCGCACAGCTCATGCAGCGCGTGCGGCTGCGCTTTCACCTGCAGACGCTTTCGGAGGCGGAGACCAAGAGCTACATCCAGCACCGCCTCGACGTCGCCGGGGCCGGCGACCGCGAGATCTTCGCGCCCGATACATACACGGAGGTGTACCGTTACTGCGGCGGCGTGCCGCGCCTCATCAACACGCTGTGCGACACGGCCATGATGGCGGCCTACACCGCCGACCGCGGCGCCGTCACGCGCGCCGACATCATCAGTGCCGTGCGGGAGCTCCAGTGGGTCGAGTACAGCGCTCGCCCCCGGCCGCCGACGACGCCGCCGCAGCAGCAGCAGCCGCCGCCGCAGCCGCCGCAGTCCGAGCCCGAGACCGCACTCGCCGCCGCCGCCTCCGGCGCCGAGCCCGGCACCACGGTTGCACGGCTGCTGGTGGCGACCGAGGGACGCACCGTGCAGGAGATCCCGCTACGGATCGGGCGGGTCATCATCGGCCGCACGCCCGACAACGACGTGCAGATCGACAGCCGCTTCATCAGCCGTCATCACTGCCAGGTGATCACCACGGCCCATTCGTGCCACATCGAGGACCTGAACAGCACCAACGGGATCTACGTGAAGGCCGCTCGCGTGCGCCGCCATCACCTGAACGACGGCGATGTCGTCCTGGTCGGCAAGCATGAATTGATCTACGTGGACGAGCGTGCGGCGCGCGGCCGTGGCGCCTTCGCCGATCCGGCATCGGGCGGCGTCTCGTTCAGCGACACGGCACCCGGGCGGCACACCCCCGCCGGAGCCCCCGCGGCGGCCGCGGGCGCGGATCGCAAGCGTGCGGAGCGGCCGCCGTCCGCGGACCGGACCGCCGTCACCGAGCGTACGGCGCCTGCGGACGAGCCGGCGCCCCTCAAGTAGCTCTCAGGGCGGATCGTTCCCGCTCAGATAATCGGGATTCGCGTACTCGGATCGCAGCTGTCGGTAGTCGCGTCGCCGCAGCAGCACGACGATCCCGCCGAGCAGCGTCAGAAATCCCAGCAGGCCGACCGTGAGACTCAGCGCGCCGCGCGCGGCGAGCAGATAGCTCGCGATGAGCGCTACGATGCCGAAGCTTATGTAAAACCACGGCAATCCTTCGTAAACGGGCCGTGAGAAGTGGCGGCGAGCCATCCTCCCAGTGTATCGCGCCCGGCCCCCATGTTGGAATGGCCGAGCTCACGAACGTGCGGTCAGACCAGACCGAAGAGCCTCGCGATGCGCTCGAGCAGGGTCGGCTTCCAGCCTTCGACGCGAAAGTCAGTCTTTTGCGCGGCGTTGCGACGGCTGACTTCGGCGAGAAGCTCCGCAGGGAGCTTCAGCTGCGGGGACTCGAGAGTGGCGTCGTCGGCGGTCATCATCATCAGAATTCCTTGTGTGGGCGACTCACGATGCACGTTACGGACTCGCGACCCTCGCGGGTGTGTGGAGATTCACAGCTTCGATCGTGAATCGATTATGTAGCCGCGAGTGCGGAGTCTGTACATGACTCCGCGCCGCGACAGTGTGGATGTTGCGACAACGATGTGACGCGAGCCGCGCCGCGACCATGCGCCGAACAGCGCACGAGAGCAGTGCTCCGCGGTGGTAGCGCCGCAGTGGTGCGAGCGATGCTGCGGCTCAGGCGGTGCCGCCGACCGTGAGTCCCTCGATCTTGAGCGTCGGCTGCCCGACGCCGACCGGCACGCTCTGTCCGTCCTTGCCGCAGGTTCCGACTCCGTCGTCGAGCTTCAGGTCGTTGCCGACCATGGACACCCGCGTCAGCACGTCCGGACCGTTGCCGATGAGGGTTGCGCCCTTCAACGGAGCGCCCACGCGGCCGTTCTCGATGGCGTAGGCCTCGCTCGCCGAGAACACGAACTTGCCGGAGGTGATGTCCACCTGCCCGCCGCCGAAGTTGACCGCGTAGATGCCGCGCCGCACCGAGCGGATGATCTCCTCGGGTGCATGGGGGCCTGGACGCATGTAGGTGTTGGTCATGCGCGGCAGCGTCATGTGCGCGAACGATTCGCGCCGGCCGTTGCCGGTCGGCGGCACGCCCATCAGGCGGGCGTTGAGGCGATCCTGCATGTAGCCGCGCAGCACGCCGTTCTCGATGAGCGTCGTACACTGGGTCGGCGTGCCCTCGTCGTCGATGTTGAGCGAGCCGCGCCGGCGCGAGAGCGTGCCGTCGTCGACCACGGTGCACTCGGGCGCCGCGACGCGCTCGCCGATGCGGCCGGCGAATGCCGAGGTGCCCTTGCGGTTGAAGTCGCCTTCCAACCCGTGGCCGATCGCCTCGTGCAGCAGGATCCCCGGCCAGCCGGGGCCGAGCACCACGGTCGTGGTGCCGGCGGGCGCCGGGCGCGCGTCGAGATTGACGAGCGCCTGGCGCGCGGCCTCGCGGGCGAGCGCGAGCGGCCGGTCGTCCGCCACGAGCTCCGCGAGCGAGTAGCGACCGCCGGCGCCGGCGTAACCCTGCTCGCGGCGGCCGCCCTGCTCGACCAGCACCGAGACGTTGAAGCGCACGAGCGGCCGCACGTCCGCGGCGAGCTTGCCTTCGCTCGTGGCGACGAGCACCACCTCGTGCACCGCGACCACGCTCGCCGTGACGTGCACGACGCGCGGATCGATGCGTCGCGCCTCGCGATCGACGCGTTCGAGCCAGGCGACCTTGTCGTGCGTGGCGAGCGCGGCCGCGGGGTCCGCGGGCAGATACAGCCGGTGCCCGGTCTGCGGGTGCCAGGGGCTGACGCGCCGCGGCCCCCCGAACACCGCGATGGCGCGCGCGGCCCGCGAGGCCTCCTCGAGCGCGGGCAGCACGATCTCGTCCGAGTAGGCGAATCCGGTCTTCTCCCCGGCGAGCGCCCGCACGCCCACGCCCTGCTCGATGCTCGCGGTGCCGTCCTTCACCATGCCGTCCTCGAGCGACCAGGACTCCTGGTGCGTGAGCTGGAAGTACAGGTCGGCGAAGTCCACCGAGTGCGTGAGCACTTCGCCGAACACCCGATCGAGGCGCCCGTCGTCCAGGCCGCTCGGCCGGAGGATCAGCTCGCGGGCGAGGTGCAGCGGATCGGCAAGCGGCGAATCACTCATCCGCGGAACCCTCAGTGAAGGCGCGGTGCAGCAGCGCCGGGAAACTCTCGCGCACGCCCATCTGACGCTCCAGCTCCACCTCCGCCACGGCACAGCCGCGACCGCGCGGCACGCGCTGCAAGACCCGTCCCCAGTAGTCCACGATCATGGTGTCGCCGTAGGTCTCGCGTCCACTCGGATGGAAGCCGGACTGGGCCGGCGCCACAACATAACAGAGATTCTCGATCGCCCGGGCCCGCAGCAGCGGCTCCCAGTGCGCCCGCCCGGTGGGGCTGGTGAAGGCGGAAGGCACCGCGAGCAGCTGCGCGCCGGCGGCGCTCAGGTGGCGGTAGAGCTCCGGGAATCGCACGTCGTAGCACACCGAGAGCCCGAGCCTTCCGACCGGGGTATCGACCACGGTGGCCGCGGAGCCGGGAGCGACGTGTGCCGACTCGCGGTAGCTCTCCTCACGCCCGGGAATGTCGACGTCGAACAGGTGAATCTTGTCGTAGCGCGCGACGCGCCGTCCGTCGCCGTCGTAGACCAGCGAGGCGGCGGCCACCCGCCCGTCGCCGCCGGCGCGCAGCGGCACCGTGCCGCCGACGATCCACAGGCGCAGCCCTCGCGCGGTCGCGGCGAGGAATTCCTGCACGGGACCCGAGCCGTCGGTCTCCGCCACGGCGCGCTTGTCGGAGTCCTTCAGTCCCATGAAGGAGAAGTTCTCAGGGAGTGCGGCGAGGCGCGCGCCGCGCGCCGACGCGTCCTCGAGCAACGCGCGAGCCTGCTCGAGGTTCGCCGTCACGTCGGGTCCGGAGGTCATCTGTATGGCGGCAACCTTCATCCGTCACCTCAATCCGCGCTCGTCACCATGGGCTCTTCCCAGGTGCCCCGCAGGCGCAGCGCCGCCCGCGTGCGGTCCGCCGACCCGGCAAAGAGCTCGCGCAGCGACAGCCACACCGCCGCCACCTTCGGGGTGGGCCCCAGGCGACGTACGGCAGCGGGCAGGCGCTGCTCGCCGCGCAGGATCCACGCCTGCTCGTCGTAATCGTGCGCCAGCAGTCCCGTGCGCCCGCGCACCAGGATCTCGGCGTCCCCGTCGAAGTGCAGGTCCACCATCGCCTGCCCGTCGCGCAGCTCGAAGTCCGCCGTGAGGCGCGAGAAGCCCAGGGCCGGCAGCACCCCGTCGCGATTCTCCGCGCGCATCCCGGCGGTCAGGGCCGGGACGGTGAGGAGCGCCAGTGGGACCCCGCCCTCGGCCGCCGCGGCCGTACGGGTGACGCCTCGCTCGAGCCGCATATGGAGGCTCCCGGCGAGCGTTGCAAGGGACGGGCTCGCGGCTTGCGGCCATTCGAGCTCGCCCGTGAGGCGCGCACGGTTCGCGGCCAGCTCGGGCCGGAAGCCGAAGGCGGCGAGCGTTGAGGCGGCGTCGCGACTGTCGAGGCTGAACTCGGCCCGGCAACCGCCCCCGTCCTGGCAGTGGAGGCTCCCGCGCGAGTCCTCGTTCTCGCCGGCGAGCCGCGCCTCGCCGACATCGAAGCCGTCCGAGCGGAAAGTGAGCTGGGCGGCGAGGCTGCCGAGTGAGCGGCCCTGCCACTCGAGATCGTCGATCGAGAGCCGGGCGGCGGGACCCAAGGCCGCGGCGAGTCCCCCACTCCGCGCTCCGTCACCGAGCTGCGGCACGTCGAGCCTCGAGAGGTGCACGAGCGCGGGATGCGAATCGTCCACCGTCGCCGGCCAGCTCGCACTGCCGGCGAGACCCTCGGATTCGAGCTCGAGCGTTCCTCCTCCGGGTGCCGCCTCAGCGGTCACGCTCACCTCGTCATAGGTGCGGGCGCCGACCGCGAGCTGCGCCGCGCTCAGGCGGGCGCGCAGCGCGGGGAGTGCGGCATCCCGCGCGGCCTGCCGCCACAGCGCGAGCAAGGCCGGAAGATCGAGGCGGCTGATGCGGCCCTCGAGCGTGAGGACCGGCTCCTCGGGCAGCGACGGCGCGGTGGACGCGAGATGCACGGCGCCGCGCTCGATGCGCCACAGCTCCCCGCTCCGATGGAGCGCCACCGTGGCGCGCAGCCGCTCACCGAGGGCGAGGCGCAGCTGGCCGGTATCGGCGCCGGCCTGCAGCTCGACCCGCAGCGGAAGCGGGACGCTCTCGCTCTTGGCGAAGGGCTCCGGCAGGCGACTGGCGACACCGATCAGGTTCGAATCGGCACGTACCCGCCAGCGCAGGCCCGAGCCCTCGGAGCCCGGCAACAGCGTGAGGAGCGCGGTCCACTCCGCGTGGCCCTCGAGCATCGCATCGTCGCTCGCCCCGGCCGCGAGCAGCGCCTGACGTGTCTCCGCGAGGCCCCGCCCGGCAATCGTGAGTGCCGTGGCGCCGGAGTCGCGCCGCTCGGCGACACTCAAGGCGACCGGGCCGCCGAGCCACTGCCCGGAAAGCTGCGAGGGCTGCAGGTGCCCGTCCGCAAAGCCGAGCGTGCCGTGCAGTGCATCGATCGGCGGCAGGCCGGCGACCGCGCGCAGCCGCACGCCGTCGAGCACGGCGTTGATGCGGGTGCGCGGGCGCGGCGCGTGATTCGCGCGGGTGGAGGATCCGCCGGCGGCGGGCACGAGCACGTCCACATCGAGCCGCGTGTCCCCGCGCAGATCCAGGTCCTCGATCCCCGGTGCGTAGGCGGCGAGCTCTCGGTGTGCGCGCAACCACGCGAGCGCCGGCTGCGCGCTCGCGGTGAGCCGCGCCGCGAGGTGCGTGGGGCGCTCACCGAGCGCGTCCCATTCGGCGCTCGCGCCGGCGAGTGTGAACGTGCCCGCCTGTCCCGCCGCGATGGCCGCGTGAACGCGCGGGCCGCGCCACTCGAGGTGCGCATCGAGATGCTCGAGTTGGGGCCAGGGGTCGAGTCCGCCGAGTGACGCGTCGCGCAGCTCGAAGGCGCCCCGGAATACGCTCCCCGCGGCGCTCCAGGGCGCCCGTGCGGGATCGACCGTACCGCGCCACTCGAGATCGGCGTTCTCGATTCGGCCGGTGGAGAGCTGCGCGGCGGAGGCCGCGCCGAGCGCGGCGAGCGCGCCGGGACCCAGCAGCTTCGCGATGAGGACCGCATCCGCCTGCTTGAGAGCGACGTGTGCGGCGACCCGGGGCTTGCCGCCGGTGCCATCCGCCGCGAGCGTGCCGCTCGCCGCGAGGGCGAGGTCCGGGCGGGAGATCGCGAGCTCATCGGTGCGCAGCTGCCAGCCGCCGTGCTCCGCGGCGAGGGCGAAGCGCGCGGCGACCACGAGACCCTCGAGCGAGACCGGCTCGGCACGCACCGCGTGCAGCTGCGCGCGCTCACCGTGCAGGTCCAGGGTGAGTCGCGCGTCGACTCCGGAGAGCTGAGCGGTGAGCCCGGTCAGGGTGAGCTCGTGCGAGAGGCTCGCGATCGAAAGCTCCTCGAGCCGTGCGGAGGTCCGGAGGCGCTCGCCCGCCGGGCGGCGCGCATTCCAGTCGAAGCTGAGCTCGTGCGCCACTCCCTCGAGCGACAGCTGCCCGAGCGGCAGCTGCGGCGCAAAGGAGCGCGCGACGGCAGCGAGCAGCGGCAGCGGCACCGATTCGACGCGCCCCTGCGCACTCTCCGCGTCGGATGCCACATCGACGCTCGCGCTGACGGCGGCCGGCGCTCGCTCGCCCGACTCGAGCGCGTGCGCTTCGAGGCGCCACGCCTCGCCGCGACGCGCGAGCTGCCAGTCGCCACGCAGCCGCCCGATGCCGAGCGACTCGGCGGCGACGGCCGGCCCCCGCCACGCGAGTCCCTCGGCGAGCACCTTGCCGTCGGCACGCAGGAGCCGACCGTCCGCGAACTCCGCGTGCAGCTCGAGGTTGCCGAGCCCGCCCCCGGGCAGATAGCGCTCGGCCCCCGGGTCGCGGATCACTTCACGCCAGCCGCCGAACTCGAGCCTGCGCCCATCGAAGCCGAGGCTCCCGCTCATGGCATGGGGCTCCGCGGGATCGCCGCGCATCTGCGCGCTCAAGTGCAGGCTCTCGCCGAGACTCGCCGGCAGCAGGAGCTGCACGTCCGCGTCCCAGAGTTCAGCGAGGCGGCGCAATTGCGCGTGCTGCACACCCACCGTGAGGGGCAGCGCGCCCGGCATCGGCCAATGGAGCGTCCCGCCCTCGAGCTCGATCCGGCCGCCCCGCCAGCGCGACAAGAGCCGCGCACCGGCGGCGAGCACCGAGTCGTGACCGGCCTGCGGGCGATGCGCGCCCGGGCGGAGCGCGGCGCCGGTGCCGAGATCGATGTCGGGCTCGACGAGCGTGATGCGCGCCACCGCGAGCTCGCCGCTGCGGAGCATCCGCCAGGTGTCGAGCCCCACGACGAGTCTCGGGGCCCGCAGCAGCACACCGCCCCCCCGCGGCTCGCCGAGCACGACGCGGTGGAACACGGCTTCAGGACCGTACCAGCCCCAGCGGACGGTGAGCTCTCTGAAGCCGACGTCGAGTCCGGTGTGCTCGCGGATCAGCGCCTCGAGTGCGGCGCGGTGCTGCGGCACGCGCGCCGCGGCCAGCTCCCACGCGGTGAGCGCCACCGCGCCGAGGATGGCGACAGCGCCCGCCGCCCACGCCACCAGGCGCAGCCGCCGTCCGCGCGGGCGCTCCTCGGCGTCTCCGGCGCCAGGGGCGACCGGCCCGGCATCAGCCGTGAGCGGCGCAACATCCAAACCCAATTCCTCAAACGAGTACTACGTCGTAGTGATCGACGCCGTAGAGGGCCTCGACCTGCAGGCGGATCGGACGTCCGACCTGTGCCTCGAGCTCGCCGAGGGTGGCGGACTCCTCGTCCAGGAGGCGATCCACGACGTCCTGGTGGGCCAGTATCAGCAGCTCGCGACTGGCAAACTGTCGGCTCTGTCGCACAATCTCCCGAAAAATCTCGTTGCACACGGTTTCGGGCGTGCGGATGAAGCCGCGCCCTTCACAGCTTGGACACGGCTGACACATCACATGTTCCAGGCTCTCGCGGGTGCGCTTACGGGTCATCTCCACCAGCCCGAGGGGCGAGAGGCTCACGATGTGGGTCTGGGCGCGATCGCCGGCGAGGGCGCGCTCGAGGGCGGCGAGCACCGCGCGCCGGTGCGGCTCGTCGCGCATGTCGATGAAGTCGATGATGATGATGCCGCCGAGATTGCGCAGCCGCAGCTGCCGGGCGATGCCGACCGCGGCCTCGAGGTTGGTGCGGAAGATCGTCTCCTCGAGGTTGCGGTGACCCACGTAGGCGCCGGTGTTCACGTCGATGGTGGTCATGGCCTCGGTCTGGTCGATCACCAGGTGGCCTCCCGACTTCAGCGGCACCTTGCGATCGAGCGCCTTGGCGATCTCCTCCTCGACGCCGTTCAGGTCGAACAGCGGGCGGGGACCCGTGTAGAGCTCGATCACCGGCGCAGTCCCCGTCATGAAGGTGGCGGCGAACTCCTGCATGCGCTCGTGCTCGTGCGGCGAATCGACGAGCACCCGGCTCACGCCGCGGGCGAGCTCATCGCGCAGCACGCGCAGGCTCAGCGGCAGGTCCTCGTGCACCACCGTGCCGGGAGGGGCGCCGACGGCCCGCCCGCGCACGTGCTCCCAGAGCTTGGCGAGGTAGGCCATGTCCTCGCGCAGGCTCTCGGCCGTGGCGCCCTGCGCCGCGGTGCGCACGATGTAGCCACCGCCCGCGCCGGGGGCGACGAGCTCCGCCACCGCCGTCTTCAACCGCGTGCGCTCGGCCTCGTCCTCGATGCGCGAGGACACGCCGATCGATTCGCCGCGGGGCAGGTACACCATATAGCGCGACGGCAGGGCGATGAAGGTGCTGAGCCGCGCTCCCTTGGTGCCGATCGGGTCCTTGATGACCTGCACGAGGATGTCGTCGCCAGCGCTCACGAGGCGGCGGATGTCATCGACCGGCGGCGCGCTCGCGAGCGGCGCGCCCACCACGGTGTCGTCGGCGGCGCTCCCGGCGATGTCCGCGGCGTGCAGGAACGCGGTGCGCTCGAGACCGATCTCGACGAACGCCGCCTGCATGCCGGGCAGCACGCGCGATACGCGCCCCTTGTACAGGTTGCTCACGAGCCCGCGGCGGCTCAAGCGCTCGATGTGGATCTCCTGCACCACGCCGTTCTCGAGGATGGCGGCGCGGGACTCGCGCGGCGCGATGTTGACCAGGATCTCGATGCTCAACGCTTCAGGCTCCGGAATGCGGCTCGTCCGGCCAGTACGGAATGCCCGCTTCCGCGAGCAGCTCCGCCGTCTCGAAGAGCGGCAGGCCCATGACGCCGGAGTAACTCCCGGAGAGGTGTTCGAGGAACACCGCGCCGCGCCCCTGGATCGCGTAGCCCCCGGCCTTGTCGCGCCCCTCGCCGGTGCGCCAGTAGGCCAGGCATTCCGCGCGGGTGAGGGTGCGGAAGCGCACCGCACTCTCGCTGAGGCGCACACCCGGCGCGCCGTGTGCGCGGGCGAGCGCCACCGCGGTCAGCACCCGATGGGTCCGGCCCGAGAGTCGCTCGAGCATGGCGACACCCGCGTCTTCGTCGGCGGGCTTGCCGAGGAGCTCGCCGTCGACCACCACGACGGTATCGGCGGCCAGCACCGGGAGCGCCACGCCGAGCGCGCGCACGGCGAGCGACTTGCCGAGCGCCAGGCGCCGCACGTAGTCGGCCGGGCTCTCCCCGGGCAGCGCCGTCTCGTCGATGTCCGCAGCCCTCACCACGTGCGGCACGCCGATCTGCTCGAGCAGCGCGCGGCGCCGGGGGGAGCCCGAGGCGAGGCATAGGAGCGGCGTCGGGTCGTCCTCGGCTGGCATCAGTCGCGGTGGTAAGGGTGATGGGTGAGGAGGCTGTGCGCGCGGTAGAGCTGCTCAGTGAGCAGCACGCGCGCCAGCGCATGCGGGAGCGTCAGGCGCGAGAGCGACAGGGTGAAATCGCTCCGTGTCAGCACCTCGGACGCAAGTCCGTCGGGCCCGCCGATGAGGAACGCGAGATCCTCCCCCTCGCGCATGCGTCCCTCGAGCCAGGCGGCGAGCTCGCGCGTCGAGAGCTCCCTGCCGCGCTCGTCGAGAGCGGCCACGTGATCTCGAGGTCCCAGCGCCCGCAGGAGCCGCTCGCCCTCGGCGGCGACGGCCTTGACTGCGCTGCCGCCGGCCGTGCGCAGGCCGGGCTCGATCTCGACCAGCGAGACGGCGAGACGCGAGGCGAGCCGCGTGAGGTAATCGTCGCAGGCGCTGCGCACCCAGGCCGGCAGGCGCGTGCCCACGGCGATCACCCGCACGCGCACGAGCGGGCCTCTACCGCGAGGTTCGCCGCCGGCGCGTGCCCGAGACGGCCGAAACGGCCACGGCGGAGAGGGCCGGCCCGCCTTCCCACAGGCGCTCGAGCCCGTAGAACTCGCGCACCCTCGGGAGCATCACGTGCACGAGGATGTCCTGCAGATCGACCAGCACCCACTCGCCGTCGCGCGCGCCTTCGGTGCCGAGCGGGCGGAAGCCTGCCGCCTTGGCCTTCTCCACCACGCGCTCGGCGAGCGAGCGCACGTGGCGGTCGGAGTTGCCGCTGGCGATCACCATGGTGTCGAAGACATCGGTCAGCTCCCGCACGTCCAGCACCCTGACATTCACGGCCTTCATGTCATCGAGCGCGGTCGTCACGGCAAGCTGAAGCGGCGAGACGCGCTCCTCGGGGGGGCGCAGGCGTGTGCGGGTGGTCATGTGCTTAAGCGAGTTCTCCTGGAGTCGCGCCTCAAGGGGCGGTACGGTCCTGCTGCGCAGCATAGCACCTCGTCTCGAGGATGATCCGCCTCACCTCGTCGGGGACCAGGTAGCGCGGGTCGCGGCCGGCGATGATGAGGGAACGAAGCTCGGTCGATGAGATCTCGAGCTGCGTCACGGCGTGCACGTACAGGTGTCCGGCCGGCTTCTCGTGCAGCAGCCGGATCGTGCCGGTGCCGTGATCCACCATAACCTCGCCCAGCGGACCCGTGCTCGGCGCCCGCCACCCCGGGCGGCGGGCCACGACGATGTGGGCGAGACTCAGAAGCTCCCGCCAGCGGTGCCAGTTGGGGAGGCCGAGGAAGGCATCCATCCCGAGCAGCAGGCACAGCGAGCGGTTCGGGAACTCGCGGCGCAGCTCCGTGAGCGTGTCCACCGAGTACGACACGCCGCTGCGGCGCACTTCGCGGTCGTCGACCACGAAGCTTGGCTGGTCGGCCACGGCCGCCCTCACCATCTCGAGCCGCCGCTCGGGGCTCGCATAAAGCCGCGGCCGATGGGGCGGGCTGCCCGTCGGCACGAAACGCACTTCGGCGAGCTCGAGCTCCTGCCACAGCTCATAGGCGGTGCGGAGGTGCCCGCAGTGAATCGGATCGAAGGTGCCGCCGAAGACGCCGATCGGTTGCATGGCTTCAGACCGCCGGCGCACGCGCGAGCGTGAGCGTGCGCCCGTCGGTCGGCGCCGCGAGCGCGAGCGTGAGCAGCATCAGCTCGTCCCACGCCTCCCCCGGCACGCGGCCCTTGATCACGCGATCGGTGCGCGCCGCGCGCTGCGCGAGCGCCGTGAACGGCAGGGACGATGATGCGCGCCGCAGCGCCTTGCCGAGCGCCGCGCCGCGGCGCTGCCAGGGAGGCGCCGCGCCGCCCCCGCGGGCGCTCCACACCTCGCGCAGCGCCCGGGTCAGCGCCCACAGCACGAGCGTCGGCTCCGTGCCTTCGGCTCGCAGCCCGCTGAGCACGCGCAGCGCGCGCGCGGTCTCGCCCGCGAGCACCGCCTCGCCGAGGCGCGAGACATCGAAACGCGCGCTGTCGGCCACGCTCCCGAGCACGGTGTCGGGCGTCAGCCTCGCCCCGCCGGCGAGGAGGGCGAGCTGGCTGAGCTCCTGGTGGGCTGCGAGCAGATTTCCCTCGGTGCGGGAAGCGATGAGCTCGAGTGCCTCATCGCTGGCCTCGAGCGCGAGCTTGCGGCAGCGGCTGCGGAGCCACGCCACCAGGCGCTCCGGGTCCACGGGCCAGACCGGCACCCAGGCGCCGTGCGCCTCGACCGCGCGCACCCAGTCCGCGCCCTGGGCGTCCCGATCGAGTCGGGGCGCGAGCAGGAGGAACAACGTGTCGGGATCGTGCGCCTCGGTGAGCGCCACGAGCGTCGCGTTGCCAGCGGTTCCGGGCCTCGCGCTCGCAAGGCGGATCTCGAGCACGCGGCGCGCGCCGAAGAGCGAGCGGGCGGCGGCGGCGGCGCGTACCTCATCCCAGTCGCCGGCGCGCTCGATGAAGTACACCTCGCGCTCGCTGAAGCCGGCGCTGCGGGCCGCGGTGCGCACCGCATCAGCCGCCTCACCCGCGAGCAGCGGCTCGTCGCCCGAGATCAGATAGACCGGCAGCAGCCTCTCAGCGAGGTGGCCCCGGAGCGACTCGGGCGTGAGCTTCAAGCGTGCTCTCCGCGACGCGCGCGAAGGCCTGGCAGTGCGTCAGCGTCCCAGATGACTACCGATCCCGACATAGATCCCGTGTGGCATGACGCTCAGAACGAACGGATGCGGTGCGGCGGCCGGCGCCGCGCGGGCGCGGCGCGCTGCGGAGCGGACAGTCGTTCCTGTATGCACTCGGATGACGATGATGGCGTGGGGCGAGTGGGACGGGTGAGAATGACAGCATCATGCCTCGAGCCACTTTAAGCAAGGGTCGCGCCGCTGCGTAGGCCGCAGACGCCCGGGTACCGCGGAGTGCCACCGTGCGCAGCTCTGCTCGTCTGCCTGCTCTCGTGGGCGCCCGTGGCGCATGCACAGACTGACGAGATTCAGGTCTACGACGCCGAGATCACCGCCCCCGGCCGGATCAACCTCACCTGGCACAACAACTTCACCCCTGCGGGCCGCGCCCGGGCGGTTATCCCGGGAGGCGTCGTGCCGGAGCACGCGCTGAACGGAGTGCCCGAATTCGCCTACGGCGTGACCGAATGGTTCGAGGCGGGGACCTATCTCCCGATCTACACGCTCACCCGCGATGGCCGGCTGCTGTTCGACGGCGTGAAGCTCCGGGCGCTCTTCGTCAGCCCGCACGCTCACGAGCGCCGGCTCTTCTTCGGCGTCAACTTCGAGCTCGGCTACAACACGCCGCACTGGGCGACGAGCCGCTTTGCGGGCGAGATCCGGCCGATCGTCGGCGTGCACCTCGGCCGCGTCGACCTGATTGCGAACCCGATCCTCGAAACCGACTTCAACGGCTTCGGCAAGCTCGACTTCGCTCCCGCGGCGCGCGCCGCGTACGCACTCAGCGAGCGCTTCGCCGTGGCGCTCGAGCACTACGCCGATTTCGGACTCCTCGAGCGCTTCCTCCCTCACTCCGAGCGCTCGCAGACGCTCTTCGCCGTGCTCGACTACGGCGAACGCGGCGACGGGATCGAATTCGGGGTCGGTCGGGGAATCACCCGCGCTACGGACTCGCTCGTCGTCAAGCTGATGCTGATGCACGACTTCTGACGGACGAGCGGTACGTCCAGCGAGCACCCCCTCCCGGTCCCGGGAGCGTCCCTGAGTGTTGCGCATACGCGCCGCAGTTGCCGACCTGCTCCGCGACGGCTACCCTGTAGCGCCTCGTTTCGCCGAGATTCAACGACTTGCGCACGGGTTTGCGTCGCAATCGCCGGCTGGCCCTCCTGGCCGCCTGCGCGCTGATCGTGTGCACTGCCGCGTATTCGGTGCACGGATTCACCGACCGCTCGCACGAGCACTCGCATTGCGACCTGTGCGTGCACTTCTCAGGCAGCACGGGGTCCCCGGCGCAGCCCAAGGTCGTCGGCAAGCCCGTGCTCGTCGTCCGCGTTGCTCCGTCGCGACGCGAGATCGTCCTGCCCACGCGCTCCCCCGTGGGCATTCACCTGCCCCGCGGCCCTCCCTTAGCTTCCAGCATGAGCTGACGGTCCGGCGCACTCCCTGCGCAGGCCGCGCGGAGCGCGCCTTCGGACCGTCGGGTTTCCAACTTGGGATCACGGCGCGTGAACCGCGCCGAAACCGGCGTTGCCGGCCGTCGTGGATTTCTTGAGGAGCCGATTGATGTTCACGTTTCATTTCCCCGCTGTGCGCGTCGCTCCTGACGCCGGGCGGCGCTGCGGACCTGCGGCTCCGCACCTCACGCCCGTTGCCGGGGCATTGCTGTTGTTCTGCTGGGGGTGGCCCGATACCGGACAGGCCGCCCCCAATGACGTCGCGGCGCTGCGAACCGAGCTCGAGGCGCTGAAGGCGGATTACTCGGCGCGCGTGCAGGCGCTCGAGGCGCGCATTCGGGAGCTGGAGAGTAACCTGGCGGCCCGCAACGCCCCTGCCGCGGGCGCCTCCGCCGCTTCGCTCGCTGCCCCCACGCCCGCGCCGGCGCCGCCCTATGCGGCGGCTCCGGCACGCAGCAGCAATCTCACGGCCTTCAACCCCGCGGTTTCGGTGATCCTGACGGGCAACTATGCGAGTCTCACGCAGGATCCGGCGAGCTACCGCATCGCCGGCTTCATTCCGCCGCCCACGGGCGAAGGGCCGGGCAATCGCAGCTTCAATCTCGACGAGTCGGAGCTGACGTTCACGTCCAACGTCG
>MNCZ01000047.1 GCA_001914695.1 Gammaproteobacteria bacterium 13_2_20CM_66_19
GTGGACCTGCAGTTCAAGCGGCAGAGCGGCACACCGACGATCGCTATTCAGCTCGCGCCGCAGGCGCTGGCCGCCACAGGACTCAAGGCGCAGGATGTGCTCGACACCATCGAGACGGCCTATGCGGGCGCTCGGGTCGGACAGGCTTTCCACGGCACGCGCACCGTCGATGTCGACGTGCTGTTGCCCGAGAGCTGGCGGCATCAGCCGGCGCAGCTCGCGCGCCTCATGATCGCGAGCCCCCTCGGCCCCGTGCCGCTCGCGCAAGTGGCTCGGATCGACGTGACGCAGGACCGCTACAGCATCCAGCACGACGGCGGGCAGCGCCTGGTCACCGTGACCTTCAACACCGGGGGCGGCTCGCTCCAGCGCATCGTCCAGGCGGCGCAGCGGACCATCGCCGCCTCCGTCAAGCTTCCTCAAGGGGTGTACCTCGACTACACGGGTGCCGCCGCAGCAGAGCAGCAGACCCGGAACGAGCTCGTGCTCTACTCGGCGCTCGCCATGGGCCTCATTCTCATCATCCTGTTCGTCTCGTTTCGCTGGCGGGTCAACAGCTGGCTGGTGTTGGCGAATCTGCCCTTCAGCCTGATCGGCAGCGTGCTGGCGATTGCCGTCACCGGTGTGGGAATTTCCCTGGGAGCGGTGGTGGGACTCGTCACGGTGTTCGGTGTGAGCGCCCGCAACGCGATTCTGCAGCTTGCGCACTACGAGCACCTCGTCGAGGTCGAGGGCGCGGCGTGGAACGCGGAGCTCGTGCTGCGTGGCGCCAACGAGCGGCTGATCCCGATCCTGATGACCGCGGCCGTGACCGCGCTCGGGCTCGCGCCGCTCGCCTTCGGGCTCAGCCGTCCGGGGCAGGAGATCGAGGGGCCGATGGCGGTGACGGTGCTCGGCGGGCTCGTGTCGTCGACGCTGCTCAACCTGGTGGTCCTGCCGGCGCTGGCAGAGCGCTACGTACAACTGCATCCGCGCGCCGACGCGAAGGCAGTGGCGCAGCCCGAGGGGGCCGCATGAGCAAAGCCATGAACAATGAGATGCCTGCAGCGGGGCGCTACTGGCCGAGGGTCTGGTGGCGGATCATGGAGATGCGCGCCGGAGTGATTCCGCTGCCGGTGTATCTGACGCTCCTCGCCGTGATCGCTTACTTCGTGAGCTCCGGCAAGGTGCCGACCGAGATCAACATGATGATCGCACTCCTGGCGGTGCTCGGTTTCACGTGCGCCGAGCTCGGCCATCGCGTGCCGCTGCTGAAAGAGATCGGCGGCGCGGCGATCTTCGCCACCTTCGTGCCCTCGTTCCTGAACTACCACCATTGGATTCCCGCGCAGATAGTCCAGGTCGTCACGGATTTCACCAAGTCGACCAACTTCCTCTATCTCTTCATCGCCGCGGTGATCGTGGGCAGCATTCTCAGCATGGACCGCGTGCTGCTGATAAGGGGGTTTGTTCGGTTGTTCGTGCCCATGGCAGCCGGATCCGTTGCGGCCCTGCTCGTCGGCACGGCGGTCGGCGCGTCGCTCGGGCTCGGCGTGCGCCACACACTGCTGATGATCGTGGTTCCCGTCATGGCCGGCGGGGTGGGCGAGGGCGCCATACCGCTCTCCATCGGCTACGGGCAGCTGTGGCATCAGCCGCAGGGCGAGCTGTTCGCGCAGGTGCTGCCGCCGGTAATGTTCGGGAGCCTCACCGCGATTCTGCTTTCCGGGGTCCTGAGCTTCCTCGGCCGCCGATTCCCTGAGCTGACCGGAGAAGGCCGCCTTCAAGCTGAAGAAAGCGAGGAGCTCGCCACCCACGAGCGGGATGAGCCGGTGGACCTCGACGTCACGCACATCGCCGGCGCGGGGCTATTGGTAGTCACGCTCTACCTGCTGGGTCTGATCTGCTTCCAGACCTTCCGCCTCCCGGCGCCGGTGGCGATGCTGTTGCTCGCGGTGGCGCTGAAGCTGGTGCAGGGGGTGCCCCCATCGCTCCAGCGTGGCGCGCACGTGGTCTATGAGTTCTTCCGCCGCGCGGTGACCTATCCGCTGCTGTTTGCCATCGGGGTCGCCATGACACCCTGGGATCGGCTCGCCGCGGCCTTCGCGCCACGGAATCTCCTCACCATCGTCGCCACGGTGGTGACGCTCGTGACCACGGGCTTCTTCGTCGGCCGCTGGATACGGCTCTTTCCGATCGACACCGCGATCGTGATCGCCTGCCGCGCGGGGCAGGGTGGCACGGGAGACGTGGCGATCCTGACGGCCGCCAACCGCATGCAGCTCATGCCGTTTGCGCAGATCGCGACAAGGATCGGCGGCGCGATCACGGTCACCTTGACGTTGCTGGCTCTAGCTCATCAGGGGTGAGGGTCGGCGCCCGCGGCGCCGGCGGCTGCGCCGGGATCTCGAACACCACTCGCAGCGCGCGCCCGTTGCTGCCGGTCTCCGCCAGGATTCGTCCCTTGTGCAGCTCGATGATGCCGCGGCAGATCGCGAGGCCCAGCCCACTGCCTTCGAGCTTCGGCCGGTCTTCCGACTTCAGTCGCACGAAGCGGTCGAATATGTGCTGGTACTCGGAGCTCGGCACGCCGTTGCCCTCGTCCTCGATCTCGACGCGCCACAGCTCAGCGCTCAGGCACGAGCGCAGCCGGACGTCGCCGCCGGGAGGCGAAGCGTTGATGGCGTTGCTGAGGAGATTCAGCAGCACGCGGCGTACCCAGCGAGGCTCGCAGAGCGCGAGCCCCGCGCCTTCGTGCGAGCAGGAGAAGTGCACGCCGTGGTGCTCGGCGAGTACCTGCGCATCGACGTTGAAGTTGGCGAGGAGCCCGGCCGGATCGTGCGGCGCCAGCTCGAGCGTGATGCTGCGCGATTCGGCGCGCGAGAGGAACAGCAGCTCGTCGATCGTGCTGTTGACGCGCGTCAGCTCCTCGAGCAGCGTCTGCATTCCCTCCTCGTTCTCGTGACTCAAGGTGCCGCCGGCCAGGAGCTTCTCGGCGTGCAATCGAACGAGCGACAGCGGCGTTTTGAGCTCGTGGGAGGCATCTGCCGCAAAGCGCCGCACGTTCTTGAAGGAGGCTTCGAGCCGATCGAACATCGCGTTCAACAGCCGCGCCAGATCGGAAATCTCGTCGGCGACTGCGGGCACCGGGATGCGCTCGCTCAGGTTCTCGGAGCCGATGCGGCTCGCGGTGGCCCTTATCAGGCGCACCGGGCGTAGCGCCAGGCGGCTCAGGCCGAGCCCGATGGCCGCGCTCATGGCGAGCATCAGGACGAGGAGCGCGGCGCAGACCTCGGCGTATCCCTCCATGACGTCCTCGACCTGCGCCTCGGGAGTGGCGATGATCACGTCGTAAGGCGCCATGATGAACTCGCCGACGCGCAACGGCCCGACGTCCCAGTCGACGTCGAAACGGCGCGCACCCTTGATGTCGGGGATGGGCCGGCCCTTGAGATTGCTCGAGTAGAAGATCGTGCCGGTGTCGCGGCTGTGGATGTCGATGTAGAAGAGGACCGAGGCGTACTCGGTGGTCTCGCGGATCCGCTGATCGATGACCGCGCTGCTGAGCGCGCTGTAGTCGGGGCCGAGGCGCGCCCTGATCTGCTCGAACTCGGACTGATTCAGCAGGTCGAGGCCGTGAATCAGATAGCCGCGCAGCAGGTAATAACCGACCAGGAACAGGCACGCGAGCGTCACCGTGCTGGCCGCGGCGTACCACAAGGCGAGTCTTGCGCCGATCGATTTCACTGCAGCTTATAGCCGACCCCGCGCACGGTCTTGAACAGCGGCTTGTCCCCCTCGGTCTCAAGGCGCGAGCGCAGCTTGCTCATGTAGACGTCCAGCAAATTCGCATCGACGTCGTAGGGCGAGGACCAGACTCTCTCGCAGATCAGGGTACGCGGCAGGATACGTCCCGGGTTCTGCATGAAGATCTCGAGCAGCGCGAATTCCCGGTTGGTCAGGTCCACCGGTTGGCCGTTGAAATGCAGCGTGCGCCCCACCAGATCGAGTCGCATGCCCCGGTGCTCGAGCACGGTGTCCTTGACGCTCGCCTGCCTGCGCAGCAGCGACCGCAGCCGCGCCAGCAGCTCCTGGAGACTGAAGGGCTTGGGCAGGTAATCATCGGCACCGAAGTCCAGGCCCTTGATGCGGTCCTGAACCGCATCGCGCGCGCTCAAAATGATGACCGGCTCATTGAAGCCACTGCGCCGCCATTGCCGCAGCAGCTCCAGCCCGTCGCCGTCCGGGAGGCCCAGATCGAGCACGATGGCGTCGAAGCTCGTCTCGCACAGCGCGTCGCGCGCCGCGGCGCAGGCGGCGGCGAGCGTGACGCCGTAACCGGCCTCCGAGAGCCCCTGCTTGAGCAGGAGCGCGAGCTTGCGTTCGTCCTCGACGATCAGGATTTTCATATTGGCTTCAGGTTGCGACCGCAGACTGCCGGCCGTTCATAAAGCGAGGGGCAGGTCAGTGGGACATCGTAGACTTTTCTGTGCGGCTCTCATTGCAGCTGCCGCGCTGCCGGCCGGAGGTGCGCAGGCCGCAACGGCGGCAGCGGCGAGCAGTTACCACATGATTGCGCAATATCCGATCGGCGGCAACGATACGGGTTACGACTACCTGCGGGTGGATGCGCCGACGCGGCACGTGTTCGTGGCGCACGCGAGCCGTGTCGAGGTTCTGAACGTCGACACCGGAGAGAAGGTCGGCGAGATCGCCGGCCTGCACGGCGTGCACGGCATCGAGCTCATTCCCGAGCTCGGTAAGGGCTATACCAGCAATGGTCTCGATCGGAGCGTGACGGTGTTCGATCGCGACACGCTCAAGATCCGCAAGGTGATCCGCTATACCGGAGTCAAGCCGGATGCGATCCAGTACGACCCGGAGACCCGCCGGTTGTTCGTGGTCAACGGGGGCGCGACCGGCGATGTGACCGTCATCGATCCCGTGAGCGATGCGATCGTCGACACGCTCGATCTCGGCGGCTCGAAGCTCGAGCAGATTGGCTTCGATGGGCGGGGCCGCGCGTTCGTGAACGACGAGGGCCAGAGCGTGGTCCATGTCTTCGACACGCACAGCCTCAAGGCGCTGGCGAAGTGGCCACTCGCTCCGTGCGAGGAGCCCACCGGCATGGCGGTCGATCGCCCGCATCACCGCGTGTTCGCCGCCTGCGGCAACGAGAAGCTCGCGGTGCTGGACGCCGACAGCGGCCGCGTGGTCGCAACACCCGCGATCGGCAAGGACCCCGACGGGGCCGTGTTCGATCCGAAAACCGAGCGGATCTTCACTTCGAACAAGGAAGGGACGCTCAGCGTGCTCAAGGAGGTCTCGCCGGACATGCCGACGGCACGGTCCGGACCTGCCGCCGCGGGCGGGGGCAGCGCTCCGATGCTGCCGCAGACATTCACGCTCCTCGTGGCGGGTCCCTGAGGTCGCTGCGGCCTGGATGCCGCGCGACGAAATTCAGGCTGGCTTCAGAGTCCTGAGTTAGAACTTCGCTTGAGGATCCGCAGCAGTCGGGCTGGCAGGCTTCACGATCGAGCCAAGGGGGGAGCGATGGGGCGTTGGGGGTTCATGGGCTGCGTCGGGCTCGCGTGGTCAGCGACAGGCCTGGGCGCGCCGCTTGCGTCCGGCACCTACGCCGCGAGACTCCTCGATGAGGTGACGCACGCGAGTCCGCAGGTGGTGGTGGCAGCGATCGTCGCCACACCACCCAAGGGGACTGCGCCCGTGGTGGTCGCAGCGACCGGGACCGGGGCGGCAAGCGCTCAGGCCGATCCCGCGGATGTTGCCGCCAGCCGCACGGGCGCTCCCGCGGCGGTGCTCAACGCGGTCGGCGACCGCCTCGAGATCCGATTGCCGCTCCACGACGTATCGAACGATACCGTCGGAACGCTGCGCCTGACGTATGCGTACCACGCCGGCCTCGATCGTGGCGCGCTCGAGCGCAGCGCCGAGGGAATTCGTGACCGGCTCCACCGTAGAATCTCGCACGCTGCGAATCTCTTCGACCCCTACCCCTACGAGCCCGACGCGGCGAGCAACACTTACGCGCAGAAGCTGGTGGAGGAGTTCATCGAGCGCTACCCCGAGGTCGAGATTCTCGCCATACACGCCACACCGCCCGACAGCGATTACAACATCATCGCCGGCTCGAACATCGGCCGCCTCGGCAAGAAGGCCGACAACGACGACATGCGGTGCGTGTTTACCGGCAAGCCGAATTTGGAGATCAATTCCACGGGCAAGCGCTTCGAGAGCGAGCTGCAGCTGCACGACCGAGCCGGCCACGTGATCGGCGCTGTGGGCATAGTCGTCGCCTATAAGAAAGGCGACGACAAGGAAGCGCTCCACGCGCACGCCGAGAAAATCAAGGCGGAGCTCGAGAAGAGCATTCCCGATGCGGCCAGCCTGTTCCGTCCGGCCGCCTGAGAAGGAGGGCGCATCGTGAGGGGGCAGGGCCTTGCGTTCGTCTTGGGTACGGTGAGCGCGATCGCCGCCGCAGCCAGCCCGAGCACAGGCCCCCCGCCGGTGAGCGGCGCGCGGGCGGACACGGTTCTGGTGTTGCAGGGTCGCACGGAGCTGCCGGGGTACACGGGCGATTTCGATCACTTCGCCGTCGACCTCCCGGGCAATCGTCTGTTCCTCGCGGCCGAGGATCACGGCACGCTCGAGGTGTTCGATCTGCGTACCGGCAAGCACCTCAAGAGCGTCAGTGGCTTGCAGACGCCCCACAGCATCTTTCTCGTCCCGCAGACGCACCGCGTGCTGATTACCGACGGGAGCGACAGCATCAAGCTCCTCGATGCAGGGTCGCTCGCCCAGGCGGGAACCCTCAAGCTGCACCCCGGCGCCGACTCGATCGGGTTCGACCGCAGTAGCGGCCATCTGTACGTCGTCACGGGCGGCAAGGACGTGAAGCTGAAGGAGTCGTGGCTGGAAGAGATCGATCCGGTCTCGACACGCAAGATCGGCGAGGTGCACCTGGACGCCGCTCACGTCGAGGCGATGGCGATCGAGCAGCATGGGCCGCATCTCTATATCAATGTCACCGACAAGAACTATGTGGCCGTGATCGACAAGAGCGCGCGCCGGATCGTGGCCCAGTGGCCGATTCGCAAGGCCAGACAGAACGCGCTCGCACAGCTCGATGAGTCGAGCCGGCGGTTGTTCATCGTCGCACGCGATCCGGGGATGTTCATCGTGCTCGACGCGGACACGGGTGCGTACGTCGCGAGTCTCCCCGCACCGAAGCGCGTCGATGCGGAAATCTTCGATGTCGCGAACCGGCGCATATACGCCCCCGGCGGCGAGGGCTACATCGGCGTCTACGCAGAGGTCGACGCCGGTCATTTCGCCGAGCTGGCGCAGGTGCCGAGCTCCGTCGGCGCGAAGACCGCGATCCTGGTGCCTGAGCTGCATCGTCTGTACGTCGCGGTGTCCCCGGGGGAGGGGAAGACCGGAGGGGCTATCATCTGGTTCGACGTCAGGCCTGCGCCGGCTTCAAAAAAATAGATCCAGTTCAGTGCGCGAGCCGCGTAGCGTGCCCTGAATCGAGGCAGCCCCGCTGGCGGTGACGGCGGTCGCAATGCCAGATGCCATCCCGCCGCCCTGGCGGTATCCTCCGCGGTCCGGGAGTCCGTAAAGGACTCGGCGGAAGGAGAGCTGCCATGTGTTATGACGAGAGACTCTTCAGATCGTGGCCGACGAAGAAGGCGCAGAAGCGTGAAAGGGACCGGCCTGCAAGCGAGCCCGATCGATCGCAGGTAATGCCCGGTCCCCCGGCGCCGACCCCGGAGACGAATCGGCGCAGGGATGTGGAGCGCGAGCTGGAAGAAATCGTCTGACGATCGCAATAACCGAAGTCCTGGGAGTCGTGGGTCGCCACTGACCGAGGGTCTTTGTTTGTCCCGAGGTCGGTACGCGACCCAGCCGGAACACCGTTGCGCTGATTAGATCGATCTGGGAGCCACAATAAATGCCAACCACCATTCGCAAGGTGAGCTACGCGTATGTCACGGTGGTGAACAAGTCCGGGGAGGCGGCTCGGATCCTCGAGGCGCTGCGTGACGCGGGCGCCAATCTGCTCGCCTTTTCCGGGTTTCCACAGGGGCGCAACCGCGCGCAGGTCGACATCGTGACCGACGACATCGACCGCGTGATGGCAGCCGCGAAGCGGCACAAGTGGAAGTTGAGCCGGACCAAGCGCGCCTTTCTCGCGCAGGGCACGGACGAGGTCGGGGCCGCGCTGCCCCCGCTGGCGAGGCTGGCCGCGGCGAAGATCAACGTGATCGCGGCCGACGCTGTCGCAGCGGGGGAGCGGCGGTTCGCAATGCTCTTCTGGGTCGCGCCCCGCGACTACAACCGGGCTGCGAAGTTACTCGAGGCCGCTTAAGCCGCACGCGAACGCCGTCCGCGGTCGGCAGCAGACCACCCGCGTCGACGAGCATGCCGTCCTGCGTCGATTTCTGATTCACCGCGGGGGCGGCGGACAAGAAGAGATCGAGGAAAGCTAAGGAAGGCATTGAAAAATAAAGGAATTACTCCTGGAGACGCGCGACAGTGCGTTGTAAAGTTCACGCGCCGGGGCGTTAGTTCGAACAGGAATCCCATGTGATAACGTTTGGCGCGTCGCGACGACCGCCCAGCGAGCCCAAGCAAATCATCCGAACGGGGGGAGCACGTGCAAGCCATGAGCTGTGGTGAGGCCGTGATGAAGCTACTTTCGGCCTATGAGGTGGATACCGTGTTCGGCATGGCTGGGACGATGACTCTCGAGCTGTACCGCGGCATCGCCCGCACCGGTATCCGCCACGTGCAGTGTCGCAACGAGCAGGGCGCCGCCTTCATGGCCGACGGCTATGCGCGCGCCACCGGCAAGCCCGGCGTTTGCACGATCATCGGCGGCCCCGGCGTCACCAACGCCGCGACCGGCATTGCCCAGGCTTACTGCGACTCGCAACCCGTGCTCGTGCTGTCCGGAGCGTCTCCGGCGCCGACGCAGGGTAAGGGCTGGGGAGCGATCCATGAGCTCAATGATCAGGCGGCGGTCACGGCCGGGTTCACCGCCTTCAGCGCCATGGTCCGCTATCCGGAAGAGTTGCCGGAATTGATTGCCCGTGCCTTTGCAGTGTTTCGCGGCAGCCGGCCGCGTCCGGTGCATCTGTCGCTGCCTCGGGACGTCCTCCCGACACCCGTCGAGGCGGAGTGGAGGATCCGGCGCGCTCCCACCTTGCCGATGCCGGATCCCGTCGCGATTGACCAGGCCGCGGATCGCCTCGCGCAGGCCAGGCACCCATTGATCCTCGTCGGAGGCGGCGCCGTCGGCACGCGCAAGCCACTGACCGAGATCGCGGAGCGCATCGGGGCTCCGGTTCTGGCCACCAATGCCGGTAAGGGGATATTGCCGGATTCCCACCCCTTGTCGCTCGGCTGCTCGGTGCTGCAGGAGGCGAGCAAGCAGGCGCTCGCCGACGCCGATGTCGTGCTGCTGGTGGGCTCGGAAGTCGCGGCAGGGGATCACTTCGTGGCGAAACTCGAAATATCGGGCGACATCATCCGGATCGACATCGATCCCACGGAACTGACATCGATGTATGCCGCTGCGGTGCCCATTCAGTCCGACGCCCGGGCCGCGCTGCTCGCGCTGTCGTCGGCCCTCGCCAGCCGCAAGCCGACGGCGCAGCGGTCCGAAGGCGAGAGCCGGGTCCGGGAGATCCTCGGGCACAATGCCGCGAAGTTGACCCCGGTCGAAAAGCTGCACGCGCGCGCCTGGAAAATCCTGCGTTCGGCCCTTCCCGCGGATGCCATCGTGATGGGCGACGCCACGCAGATCGTGTACACGGGCAGCTTTGCCATGCCGATGGAAACCGAGCGCTGCTGGTTCTACTCCGGCTCGTACTGCGCGCTGGGTTTCGCCTTGCCGATGGCCATTGGCGCCAAGATCGGCGCGCCGCATCGGGCGGTGATCGCCGTCGCGGGCGACGGCGGGGTCATGTTCACGATCAATGAGCTCGCCACGGCGGCGGAGGAACGCCTCGCGCTCCCGGTCATCGTGTGGAACAACGATGCCCTGATGGCGATTGCGGACGGGATGGACGAGCGGCAGATTCCACGCATCGGCGTCGAGCCCAGGAGCCCGGACTTCGTGCGATTGGCGGAGAGCCTCGGCTGTCATGCCGTTCGCGCCGCGAGCGCCGAACAGCTGGCGCAGTTCCTGCGGGATGCGCTCGGCGCGGATCGTCCGACCCTGATCGAAGTCCGACAGGACAGCCCGTGGCTCAGGGGCTAGCGGCTGGCCCGCTTCAGCCCGGATGCAGCGCGCGGGGACGTCGCACCGGGTTTTGATCGTTGATCTCATCCCGCGGGCGGTAGGGCGCCTCGAGGAAGGCCCTGTCCGCGGCATCGAGCCGCAGCGCCAGCGCCTCCACGGCGACCTCGAGGTGCGCCGTCTTCGCAGCCCCCACGACCGGGACGTTGGGGTTGGGGCTGCCGGCGACCCAGGCCATCGCCACGTGTGCCGCGCTCACGCCCCTGCGCGCGGCCACCTCGCGCACGCGGCGTGCGATCTCGCGATCGATGTCGTCGCCGTAGTATTCCTGGTAGACGTCGTGCGCCGTGCGCGGGGTACCGGAGTCGCGCGCGAGGAACCCGCGCGCGAGGGGACTGAAGGTCGTGACGGCGACGCCCTGGTGCCGGCAGTAGGGGAGCATCTCCCGCTCTTCCTCGCGGTAGAGCAGGTTGTACTGACACTGCATGTTGACGAACGCCGTCCAGCCGTTCATCGCCGCCACGTGGTTCATCTTCGCGAACTGCCACGCATACATCGTGGACGCGCCGAGGTAACGCACCTTGCCGGCACGGACCGTGTCGTGCAGCGCCTCCATCGTTTCCTCGACGGGCGTTTCCGCATCGAAGGCATGGATCACGTAGAGGTCGACATAGTCCGTACCGATGCGCGCCAGCGACCGGTCGATTGCACTCGCGATGTGCTTGCGCGATAGGCCACGATCGTTCGGGTCGTCACTCATCGGATAGAACACCTTGGTCGCGAGCACCAGTCGCTCGCGTGCGCTCATCCGGAGCAGGTTCCGGCCGACAACCTCCTCGTTGCGGCCGGTTGAATACCAGTCCGCCATGTCGAAGAAGTTGATGCCGAGATCGAGGGCGCGCCTCAGGATGGGAATCGAATCGTCCTCTTCGAGCACCCAACCCTTCCAGGCGGAGCTGCCCATCGACATCGTGCCGAGGCAAAGCTGCGACACCTTGAGGCCCGTCTGCCCGAACCGGATGTAATCCATGCAAGACCCGTTCAGCCGTGTGGCTCGACGCCGCGACGATTTTGCACCCGGTAACAGCCTGTCGCACGCGGCGCGCAAGGCCGCTACACGCGCCAGCGGCGTTGCTCCTCTGCCGGCAGATCGTAGCCGGCCAGGAACGCTGCGAGCCGTTGGCCCTCCGCCGCTTCGTCCATGTCCGGGCGGAGGAGATGGCGAGGCGGCAGCGCAACGGCCCGGTGTCGCAGCAGGGGCGCCAGGCGGCGCCAGTGGAGCCCGTCCCCCGGCTCCCCGCGCACGCCGATGGCCACCACCGCGTAGCCGTGGTGCGCATACTCCGCGACCTGATCGGCGATCACCGCGAGCAGCAGGCTGTGCCCGCCCGGCGGGGGCAGCTGCAGCACACCGTAGTGGCTGGACTCGAGCACGCGCAGCACGTCGGGCAGCGCCGTGCGAAGCCGGTGCGGCGGATTGATGAGCGCGTCGGGCACCAGCGCCATCCGCCAGCCGCGCGCGTCGGCGTTCACGACGGCACCGAATCGTCGCCCCGCGAGCCGACGGCCTTCTCGCGACTGTCGAGGAACTGCTCCAGGTCACGGCGCGAGCCGGCCTCATCGAAGCGGCCCATGTCGAGAGCCCAGCCCGTGGCGGGAACGGGTGGCAGCCCCCGGCGCGCCAGCTCAGCCTCCAGTTCCTCGATCCAAATGCCCCGGCGCGGCACGATCTCCCAGTCATCTTCGGGTCGGTTGGGTCGCCCGCCCCAATCCGGCTTGCTGGAAGTGAAGCGCACGCCGGTGGAGGGGCTGCCGTCGAGCCCGATCAGGATCACCTCGTCGCCACGGCGCAGATACTGCTCGATCAGCGGCGTGATGGCTTGCGCCAGGCGCCGGCAGTGGGCTCGATAGGCCGGAGTGTCATACTGCTCATACACGGCCCACCAACGCCGCACACCGGCGAAGGCCAGCTCGGGGCAGGGGAGCTGCTGCAGGAGGTATCCGCGGGAGCGCAGCGCCTCCACGACCGGACTGACCAGTCCCCGATAGTGAGCCCCCTCGCAGACTTTCGCGTTCTGGTTCAACAGGCAGTTGGCGACCAGCGCCACCTTGCGCGGCGCATTCGGGTCCATATTTTCAGCCTTTCGCGTGATGCGTGATCCAGTGTTGTGCGATGGCCGCCCGGTTGCAGAGCCACACGCCCTCGTGACGCTGGATGTGCTCGAGCAGCCGCGCCAGCGCTCCAATCCGGCCGGAGCGACCGATGATCCGACCGTGCAGGCCGATACTCATCATGCGCGGTCGCCCTTGCTCTCCCATGCGATAGAGCCAGTCAAACGCATCCCGGCAGTATGTGAAGAACTGTTCCCCGGTGCTGAAATCCCCGCCGCGCTGCAAGCGGCTGTCGTTGGTGTCGAAGCTATAGGGAACGACGAGATGTCGCCGGCCCGAGACTTCCGTCCAGTAGGGGAGATCATCGTTGTAGGCATCGCTGTCGTAGAGGAAGCCGCCGATCTCCACCACCAGCCGCCGCGTGTTGGGGCTTGGGCGGCCGGTGTACCACCCGAAGGGCCTCCGGCCGATGAGGCGCGTGATGGTGTCGACGTTGCGCAGCATGTCCGCACGCTCCGCTGCCTCCGGAACGAGCTGATAATCGATCCAGCGCTGTCCGTGGCAGGCGACTTCGAAGCCGCTCTGTGCGAGCTCGGCGGTGACCTCGGGGTTGCGCTCCAACGCCATGCCGACGGCGTACACGGTCGCCGGCGCATGGACGCTCTTCAACAGTCGCATGATCTCCCAGAATCCGACGCGACTCCCGTATTCGAAGTTGGATTCGACGCTCAGGTTGCGCGCCCCAGTCAGAGCCTCGACTGCTCCGAGATCAGTGAGCACCGACTCGGAGTGAGCGTCCCCGTGCAGCACACAGGCCTCTCCGCCCTCCTCGTAGTTCAGCACCAGGGAGACCGCAATCCGGGCCTCGTTCGGCCAGCGCGGGTGGGGCGGGCGGGACG
>MNCZ01000007.1 GCA_001914695.1 Gammaproteobacteria bacterium 13_2_20CM_66_19
CCCCCGAGCGCCGGCTACCTCGCCGAGCTCGTCACCAAGCTCACCGCCACGCCGCCGAAGATGATCCTGCGCAACGCCTACAACGACCCGCGGGCTGCGGAGTGGCTCGCGGAACGCATCCACGTGCCGGTGGTGCTGTTGCCTTACACGGTGGGCGGCACGCCCGAGGCCAAAGACCTGTTCGGTCTCTTCGATGACACCCTCAAGCGGCTGCTGGCGGCCAATCGATGAGCACCCTGCAAGCGGATCTGAGCATCCTGTGGCCGGCTTTCATTGCCGGCGTTCTCGTCGTGCTGTCGCACGTGCCGCTCGGGCAGCAGGTGCTCGCGCGCGGGATCGTGTTCATCGACCTCGCGATCGCACAGGTGGCGGGCCTTGGCGTGATTGCCGCGCACGTCTCCGGCCTCGGCGCGGGCGGCTGGATCACGCAGGTCGCCGCAGCCGCCGCCGCGCTGCTGGGCGCGCTGCTCCTCACCTGGACCGAGCGCAAGCGCCCCGAGGCGCAGGAAGCGCTGATCGGGGTGCTGTTCGTGCTCGCCTCGACCGCGCAGATCCTGCTGCTCGCCAACGATCCGCACGGCGGCGAGGATCTCAAGGATCTGCTCGCCGGCCAGATTCTGTGGGTCACGCCTCGGCAGCTCGTCCACGCCGCCATCGTGACCGGTATTTTCCTGCTCGCCTGGTTCCGGTATCGGGAGCGGCTCGGCCGCGTCGGGTTCTACGTGCTGTTTGCGTTCGTGGTGACCATCTCGGTGCAGCTGGTCGGCGTGTATCTGGTATTCACGAGTCTCATCGTGCCGGCGGTGGCCACCTATCGCTATCCCCCGCGCCGCCAACTCTTACTCGGCTACATGCTGGCGCTGGCGAGTTACCTCGTGGGGCTGGCGCTCTCGGCCGTGGTCGACCTGCCCTCGAGCGCTGTCATCGTGTGGGCGATGGCGCTCATCGCCGTGCTGGTTCATCTGGGCGGCCGCGAGGAGCCGGGCAACGCCAGACATTGACGGCGGTGCGGCGCGGGTCGCACGGCGCCGGTCGGCCGGTCCTCGTCGTCTATCACACCGTGATCGCGCAGCCACTGGCGCGCGTCCGCGGCATCCCCTTCGAACCAGGTACGTGTGCTGCCCAGACGAAAGCTGTAACCCCAGGCGTCCATGTCAGAAAGCAGCCGCGCCCGCCCGATGCCTGGCAACTGGTCCGCCAGCAGCAGCTGCAGATAGCACACCGCCGACTCCTCGAGGTCGTCGCCGCCGGCATCCCGATCGAGGCCCGCGCGCCGCTCGGGAGTCATGCAGACGTAGTGACTCGCCTCGTGCAGCACGGAATGCACCGGGGTGTCGAGCCGCGCGTACAGGCGATCGGCCTTCAGGCCCGCCTCGCTGTGCCCCCAGTAGGATCCCGGAATGCCTTCCCCGGGGGCGACGAGGGTCAGCTGCATCCCGTAGCGGGCGAGGAGCAGCGCCAGGGCCACGCGATCGGTGGCGTTCAGCAGGAGCACGGCGGGCGCTGCGGTCACGGGTGCGGGCGGGCGCTGTAGGCCCTCGCGTTACAGGCTCGCGAGCCGCCGCATGACCATGTCGGCGAGGTCGCGCGCCATGTCCTCGCGCAGGATGTCTTCCTCGTGACCCTTGGCGAGGAGCAGCCGCTCGTCGAAGCTGTAGCTGCGCGTGGCGGAGATCTCCTGCGGGGCGAGGAGCTCCCTGCTCCCGGCCGTGACCACGAAGCCGATCGTATAGGTGACCTCGTACTGATTCGGTTGATTCGTGCCGGACACCGACAGCACGCGCCGCGTGACACTGTCCCGCACGATGCTGACCACGGCGGAGGCCTGGTCCTTCTCGCGCGCCAGGTGCGCGCCGTTCGAGAGCAGCGCGCGGCGCAGGCTCTGCACGAATTCGCTCTGCCGGTCGGGCGCCTCCAGGTACGGAGTCTTCACCGGGTCGGGCAGCGGCACGCGACCCTGGAGGTGAAAGCCGCAGGCGCTCGCGAGCGCCGCCGCCACGATGAGCAGCGCCCCGACGACCGGCGGCCTCGCGCCTTGCGGCCGCACCCCGCCCTGCGGGCCCCCGCGCGCGGCAGCGCGTCGCGGGCTCATCAGACGACCACGTTGACGAGCTTCCCGGGCACGACGATCACGCGTCTCACCGGCTTGTCGGCCACGAATCTGCGCACCTTGTCGTCGGCGAGCGCCGCTGCCTGTACGGCGGCCTCATCCGAGTTCACCGGAACGCTGATGTGTCCGCGGAGCTTGCCGTTCACCTGCACGACCATGGTGTGCATGTCCTGCGCGAGCGCGGCCGCATCCGGCTCGGGCCAGGGCTCGTCGATCAGCGCGCTCGTGTGCCCGAGCGCCAGCCACAGCGCATGACACACGTGCGGCGTGATGGGCGCGAGCACCACCGTCGCGATCGAGAGCGCCTCGTGGCGCACCGCTCTTGCCGCCGGGCTGGGGTCGTCGAACCGCCCGACGGCGTTCAGCAGCTCCATGATGGCGGCGATCGCAGTGTTGAAGTTGCGCCGGCGGCCGATGTCGTCGGTCGCCTTGGCGAGCGCCTGGTGCGCGACGCGCCGCAGCTCGCGCTGCTTCGGGGTGAGCACGCCGCGGTCGAGCGGCGGGGCGGCGCCGGCCGACACATGCTCGTACACCGCATTCCAAAGCCGGCGGATGAAGCGCGCGGCCCCCTGCACCCCCTCGTCGGACCATTCGAGCGTCTGCTCGGGGGCCGAGGCGAACATGATGAAGAGCCGCGCGGTGTCGGCGCCAAAGCGCTCGACCAGACCTTCGGGATCGACGCCGTTGCCCTCGGACTTCGACATCTTCCCGAGGCCCTCGTGCGTGACAAGCACGGTGCCGAGGTCGGGCAGCGCGGCCTCATACAACTCGGCGCCGTCGGGTCCGCGGCGCGTGTCGACGTCGGCGGGGTTGACGTAGCGCTTGCGACCGCCTTCGACCTGGTACGAGTAGACGTGGTTGAGCACCATGCCCTGGGTGAGGAGCCGGGTGAATGGCTCGCCGAACCTGACGAGGCCGAAGTCCCGCATCACCTTGGTCCAGAAGCGCGCATAGAGCAGGTGCAGGATCGCGTGCTCGATGCCGCCGATGTACTGGTCCACCGGAAGCCAATAATCGACGCGCTCATCCACCATGGCCGTCGGCGCGTCCGGGCATGCGTAGCGCATGAAGTACCAGGAGGAGTCGACGAAGGTGTCCATGGTGTCGGTTTCGCGCCGCGCGGGCTTCCCGCACCTGGGGCACGCGCACTCGTAGAAGGCCGGGGATTTCGCGAGCGGGTTGCCGCTGCCGTCCGGCACCAGGTTCTCGGGCAGCAGCACCGGCAGCTGCTCATCGGGCACGGGCACTTGCCCGCACGCGCCGCAGTGGATGATCGGGATCGGGCAACCCCAGTAGCGCTGCCGCGAGATGCCCCAGTCGCGCAGGCGGTACTGCACGCGCTTGCGGCCGAGACCCTTCTTCTCGAGCGCCGCGGCGATCGCGTCCACCGCGCCCTGGAAGTCGAGCCCCGAGAACTCGCCCGAGCTCACGGTCACCCCGTACTCCGCGTACGCCGCCATCCACGGCGCGCGCACCTTCTCGTAGGCCCCGGTGGTGGAGCGCACCACCGTGACGATCGGCAGATGGTTCTTCAGCGCGAACTCGAAGTCGCGCTCGTCGTGGGCGGGCACGCCCATGACGGCGCCCTCGCCGTAGGCCATCACCACGTAGTTCGCGACCCAGATCTCGAGCGGCTTGCCGGTGAAGGGATGCAGGACGTGCAGCCCCGTCGGCATGCCTTTCTTCTCCTGCGTGGCGACGTCGGCTTCGATCACGGTGCCCAGGCGGCACTCCTCGACGAAAGCGGCGAGCCTGGGATCGCGCCTTGCGGCGGCGAGCGCCACCGGATGCCCGGCGGCGATCGCCATGAAGGTCGCGCCGAAGAGCGTGTCGGCGCGCGTAGTGAACACTCTGATCGCCCCAGCGGCGCCGACCGCCTTCACCGTATCCGGGGCGTAGGGGAAGGCGATGTCGCAGCCCTCGCTCCGGCCGATCCAGTTGGCCTGCATCACCCGCACGCGCTCCGGCCAGTCATCGAGCTCCCCGAGCGCTGCCAGCAGCTCCTCCGCGTAGCGCGTGATGGCGAGGTAGTACATGGGGATCTCGCGCTTCTCGACCGGAGCCCCGGTGCGCCAGCCGCGCCCGTCGATGACCTGCTCGTTCGCGAGCACCGTCTGGTCCACCGGATCCCAGTTCACGACCCCGGTCTTGCGGTACGCGATGCCCCGCTCGAGCATGCGCAGGAACAACCACTGGTTCCAGCGGTAGTAAGCGGGGTCGCAGGTGGCGATCTCACGCCGCCAGTCGATCGCGAAGCCGAGCGACTTGAGCTGCGCGCGCATGTGGGCGATGTTCTCGCGCGTCCACTTCGCCGGCGGCACACTATTGCTCATGGCGGCGTTCTCGGCCGGCAGGCCGAAGGCATCCCAGCCCATCGGCTGCAGCACGTTGTAGCCGCGCATGCGCAGGTAGCGCGAGAGCACGTCGCCTATCGTGTAGTTGCGCACGTGGCCCATGTGCAGCCGCCCGGATGGGTACGGCAGCATCGACAGGCAGTAGAACTTCGGGCGCGAGGCGTCCTCGCCCACCTCGAACGCGCGCCGCTCGGCCCAGTAGGCCTGCGCGGCGCGCTCGACGGCCGCGGGATCGTAGCCCTCCTGCATCGTGGTCTGGCGGTGAGGGCCGCCGTGTCTCACGGCAACCGCAGCGGCACGAAGATCTGGGCGTCGCCGCGCTGGATCAGCAGCGCCACGTTCTTGCCGGCGGCCTGGGTGGCGTCCTGCAGCTCCTTCGCCGTGTGCACGCGCTTGCCGTTGATGCCGAGGATGATGTCGCCGGGCTCGACTTCCGCAGCCTGCGCGGGACCTGCGACATCCTCCACCACCAGGCTCCCCTGCGTCTTCGCCTGCTCCTTCTCCTCGGGCGACAGCGGCCGCACCGTGAGGCCGAGCGCGCCCGGCTTTTCGGTGCCGCGCGGCACGGGCTTGCCCGAGCGGGCGCTGAGCTGCTGCTGCTCCTTGAGCTCCGCCACCTTCACGCCGACGTTCTGCTCCTTGCCCTCGCGCCACACGGTGAGGCTCGCCTCGGCGCCCGGCCGCATCGCCGCGATCGCCCCCGAGAGCTCCCCATAGCGCTCGATCGCATGCCCGCCGACGCTCAGGATGACATCGCCCGGGAGGATGCCGGCGCGCGCCGCCGGGCCGTCCTTCTCCACCGATGACACGAGCGCGCCGTGCGGCCGGGCGAGACCGAAGGACTCGGCGAGCTGCGCGTTGACGTCCTGAATCGTGACGCCGATGCGGCCGCGCACCACGCGGCCGGTCTTGATGAGTTGCTCCCCGACGTTGCGCGCCACGTCGATCGGGATCGCGAACGAGACTCCCATGAAGCCGCCGGTGCGGCTGAAGATCTGCGAGTTGATGCCGATCACCTCGCCGGCCATGTTGAACAGCGGCCCGCCGGAGTTGCCGGGATTCACGGCCACGTCGGTCTGGATGAAGGGCACGTAGTTGTTCTCGCCCGGCACCGAGCGCGAGGTGGCGCTGATGATGCCCGCGGTGGCGCTGTTCTCGAAGCCGAAGGGCGAGCCGATCGCGAGCACCCACTGCCCCGGCTTGATGCGCGCGGGATCGCCGAGCTTGACGATCGGCAGATTGCTCGCGTTGATCTTGATCACCGCCACGTCGGTCCGCTCGTCCGCGCCGATGACCTTGGCGGGAAACTCGCGCCGGTCGGTGAGGCGCACGGTCACCTCATCGGCGTTGGCCACTACGTGGGTGTTGGTGAGGATGTAGCCGTCGGAATTGATGATGAAACCCGAGCCCGCGCCGCGCGCCGGCGGTACATTGCCGCGCTGCCCTTCCCCGGGAGCGGGAATGCCGAAGCGGCGGAAGAAGTCGTAGAAGGGATCGTTCGGCGAGAGTTGCAACCCGCCGGCCCCGGCCTGCGCCTTCTCGACCACCTCGACGTTCACCACCGCGGGCCCGTAGCGATCGACCAGCGCCGAGAAATCCGGCAGCCCCCGGAGCGCGAGCTCGGCGGTCCCGGCCTGCAGGGCGGGGGTAGGCGGTGCGGCGGCCGGCGCCGGGCCCGGCGGGAACACGCCCCGAGCGCGATCGCGATGACGCACAGGGCCGCCCCGCGCCGAAGCGGAGTGAGACTCGGCTCGAACTTGGGATTCATGGGAACACTTCCAGCAACAAAATCGGGGAACCGCCGGCTTCACCCCGTGCGGGCGCGCCGGCCCCTATCATTCCGCACCCACAGCCCGTATGCCAGCGCCAGCGCCGCCAGGCTCACGATGAGCCAGTTTCCAACATGAGCGTAGGGCGGGAGGCCGCTGTAAGGCACGATGGCTGAGACCAGCACCACGGGGGTGAATTCCGGGGCGCTCCGGACGACTTCGCCGTGCGGCCCGATGACCGCCGAAATGCCGTCATTGGCGGCCCGCACCAGATAGCGGCCCTCCTCGAGCGCGCGCATGCGCGCGATCTGGAAGTGCTGATGCCGGGCGCTCGAGTGACCGAACCACGCATCGTTGGTCACGTTCACCAGCGCGTCGGCGTGCGGCAATACCCGCAGCATCGCGCTGCCGTACGCGTCCTCGTAGCACACGGTGGCGCCGAGTCGCACCTTCGCCGCCGGGAGCGGGGACTGATCCCGCCCTCCCGGGGTGAAGTCCGAGTACGGCAGGCTCATCAGGCGCAGCCACCGGCGCACGAAGCGCGGCACGGGAAAGAATTCCGCGAACGGCACGAGGTGGCGCTTGTCGTACCAGCTCACGGTCTCATCGAGCGCCAGCACCGAGTTGAAGTAGCGCGTCGGATCGTCCTCGGCGGCACCGCCATCCGCGCGCAGCACGCCCACGACGAGCGCCGAGCCGTGAGCGCGCGCCTCGCCGTACAGGTGGCTGATGTAGGGAACGATGTCGTTGGCGACATCGGCGGGCGCGGATTCCGGCCAGACGATGAGCTGCGTTCCGAGCGCCTGCTCGGTGAGCGACTCATAGAGCTCGAGCGTCGTGTCGCGGTTGCTCTCGAGCCACTTCTCGTCCTGGGGGATCGCGCCCTGCACCACCGCCACCGTCACCGGGCTTCCCGCAGGACGCGTCCAGGAGTGCCCGTGGAGCGCCGCCCCCGCCGCCCACGGCGCAAGCAGCAGCAGCGCCGCCGGGATCCGGGCGCGGGGCCCTCCGGTGGCGAGCTCGAGCAGCGCACCCGCGCCGAGGAGCAGCAGTGCGCTGATCCCGTAGACGCCGACGAGCGGCGCGAAGGCGCCGAGCCAGGTGTCGGTCTGCGAGTACCCGAGCGAGAGCCACGAGAAGCCGGTGAGGAACCAGCCGCGCCACCACTCGACCAGGAGCCACGCGGCCGGCAGCGCCGCGAGCGTCCGCAGCGCCCCGCGCTCGGGGAGCCAGCGCGCCACCGCGTACCCGAGCGCCGCCTGATAGAGGCCCATGATCGCGACCAGCCCCACCATCAGCACGAAGGCGAGCCACACCGGCGCCCCGCCGTTGACGTGGATGCTGACGTAGAGCCAGTAGGTGCCGGCGGCGAAGGTCGCCGCGCTGAAGAGAAATCCCAGCCGCGCGGCTTCGCGCGGCCCGGCGTCCTGCCACAGCCACATGAGCGCCGCCGGAGAGACGAGCGCCAGCGGCCAGAGATTGAACGGCGCGAAGGAGGCCGTGAGCGCGGTTCCCGCGGCGAGCGCCAGCGCCGCGCGCAGCGCCGGGAACTCAAGTCGCGGCAGGCGGTAGCGGCCTGCCGCCGGCGCAGCGGCGGCGGGTTCGGACTCCGGCTTCATGGGCTTACGCGGCGCCGGCGGGGCGCTCGTCCGGCGGCAGCACGTCGCGCGGGGCCACCACGCGCAGCGCCTCGATGCGGCGCCGATCGGCGCGCAGCACGCGGAATTCGAAGCCGCCGATGCTCGCGCTCTCACCGCGCCGCGGCAGCCGGCCGAGGTGCTTCATGAGGAGCCCCGCGACCGTGTCGACGCCCTCGGCCTCCGAGAGCCGCGCACCGAAGTACTCGTTGAACTCCGAGATCCGCGTGACGCCGCGCACGGTGAAGTGCCGTTCGGCGTCGCGGCGGATGTTCTGGTCGTCCTCGACGTCGAACTCGTCGTCGATCTCGCCGACGATCTGCTCGATGACGTCCTCGATGGTACAGAGCCCCGAGACGCCGCCGTACTCGTCGACCACGATCGCCATGTGGTTGCGATTGCGGCGGAACTCCTTCAGCAGCACGTTGAGGCGCTTCGACTCGGGCACGAACACCGCCGGACGCATGTATTCGCGGATGTCGAAGCGCTCGCGCGCCGAGGCGGTCGTGAGACGCAGCAGATCCTTCGCCAGCAGGATCCCGACGATGTCGTCGCGATCGGCGTCCATCACCGGAAAGCGCGAGTGCCCCGACTCCACCACCACGGGCAGGATGCGCGCCGCCCCCTGGTCGCGCCGCACGAACACCATCTGCGCGCGCGGCACCATGATGTCGCGAACCTGCAGGTCGCCGACCTCGAGCACGCCCTCGAGCATCGTGAGCACATCGCTGTCGATGATGCCGCGCTCACCGGCCTCGCGCAGCACCGCGAGCAGATCCTCGCGGTCGTGCAGCTCCGGCGCGAGTCCCTGGGTGAGGCGCTTCAGCCAGCGGCCGGTGGCGTTGAGATCCTTCGGCATGGCTCTTAGCTGCTCCGGTAGGGATTCGCAAATCCGAGGCGTCGGAGCACCGCGATCTCGCGCCGCTCCATGCGCCGTGCATCCTTCTCCCGCGCGTGGTCGTAGCCGATGAGGTGAAGGGTCCCGTGCACCACCAGGTGCGCCCAGTGCGCCTTGAGTGGCTTGTCCTGCGCGCGCGCCTCGGCCCGCAGGACGCCGGCGCAGATCACGAGCTCCCCGAGCGCTCTCCGGTCCGGGTGCGGCGCCTCGCCCGATGCGAACGACAGCACGTTGGTCGGGCGGTCGCGGCCGCGGAAGCGCGCATTCAGCCGGGCGCTCTCCGCCGCCCCTACCACGCACACGCCCAGCTCGCGGCCGCGGGCGGCCCGGCCCGCCGCAACGCTCGCCCAGCGCGCGAGGTCGCGCCGCGTCGGCGACCAGGCGCGTACCCGGCGCCGGAGCTCGACCTCGAGGCCGCGCGCCCCGAGCCCGGCCCGGTGCGCCTGCGCCCGGCTCGCCCGCCGCGCAGCGGAGCTCACGAGGAGCCCCCGCGCGACTCGTAGGCCTGAACAATGCGCTGCACCAGCGGGTGGCGCACGACGTCCTGGGCGTCGAAGAAGGTGAACGCGACGCCCGGCACCGCGCGCAGCACATCGACCACGTGCGAGAGGCCCGACTGCTTGCCCGCGGGCAGATCGGTCTGGGTGATGTCGCCCGTAACGACGGCCTTGGAGCCGAACCCGATCCGGGTCAGGAACATCTTCATCTGCTCGATGGTCGTGTTCTGGGCCTCATCGAGAATGATGAAGGAGTCGTTCAGCGAGCGGCCACGCATGAAGGCGAGCGGCGCCACCTCGATGACGTTCCTCTCGATGAAGCGCGCGACGCGATCGAAGCCCATCATCTCGTAGAGGGCGTCGTACATCGGCCGAAGATAAGGATCGACCTTCTGCGTGAGGTCCCCGGGAAGGAATCCGAGACGCTCCCCGGCCTCCACCGCCGGTCGCACCAGGATCAGCCGTCGCACGCGATCCGCCTGCAGCGTCTCGATCGCGCAGGCGACCGCCAGATACGTCTTGCCGGTGCCCGCCGGACCTATGCCGAAGGTCAGGTCGCGGCTGCGGATGTGCGCGAGATAGTCGCGCTGGTGGGAGCCGCGCGCCCGGATCCCGCCGCTCGGCACGTGCACGCCATGCTCCCGCGAGTCCGCATCGAGCGGCAGCGGGCCCGACTCGCGCTCGTGCAACGCGAGGTGGACGCGCTCCGGGGTGACCTCCTCGTGGCGGGTCAGGTCGAAGAGCTCCCGGAGCACCCCTTCCGCGCCCTCGGCCTGGGCGCCGCTCACGCGAAAGCTTCCGCCGCGGCGGTGGATGCGTACGTCGAGGCGCGTCTCGAGGAGCCGCAGGTTCTCATCGAGCGGCCCGCACAGATTCGCGAGCCGGGCGTTGTCCGATGGACCGAGTGCGAATTCCCGCTGCGGTTGGGGAGGTGAGGCGGCCACTGGCACTCAGCCGCCGGCGATGGCGGCGGCCGGCGGCGCGCAGGCACTGCTGGTCAGGTCCGCCAGGCGCCCGCGCAGGCTGTGCGGGAGCGCTTCGGTAATGAGGACGTCGACGAAGCGACCGATGAGCGTCGCGGGACCCGCGAAGTTCACCCAGCGGTTGTTGGCGGTGCGGCCGGCGAGCTCGCGCGCGTTCCTCTTCGCGGCACGCTCGATGAGAAGGCGTTGCCGCGTGCCGACCATCGAGAGGCTGATGGTGCGCGCCTCGGTCTCGAGCTGCGCCTGCAGGCGCGCCAGCCGCTGCTGTTTCGCCTCCGGCTCAACGTCATCCGGGAGCGAGGCGGCGGGCGTGCCGGGGCGGCGGCTGTAGATGAAGCTGAACGACTGATCGAAGCCCACGTCGCGCACCAGCGCGAGCGTCGCCTCGAAGTCGCGCTCGCTCTCGCCGGGAAAGCCGACGATGAAGTCCGAGGAGATCGAGATGTCGGGCCGGACTGCGCGGAGCTTGCGCACCTTCTCCTTGAACTCGAGCGCGGTGTAGCCGCGCTTCATGAGCGAGAGCACACGGTCCGAGCCGCTCTGGACCGCCAGGTGCAGGTGGTTGGCGAGCTTGTCGACGCTCGCGAAGGCCTCGATCAGGCTGTCGTTGAACTCGAGCGGGTGAGAGGTCGTGAAGCGGATGCGCTCGATCCCCGGGACTGCGGCGACGTGATGGATGAGGGTGGCGAGATCCACCCGCGCGCCGTCCGACATGGGACCTGAGTAAGCGTTGACGTTCTGGCCGAGGAGCGTCACCTCGGCGACACCCTGGGCTGCGAGCCGGCGCACCTCTTCCAGCACCGAGTCGAAGGAGCGGCTCACCTCTTCGCCGCGGGTGTAGGGCACGATGCAGAAGCTGCAGTACTTGCTGCACCCCTCCATGACGGAAACGAAGGCTCGCGCGCCTTCGGCGCGCGGCGGCGGCAGGCGATCGAACTTCTCGATCTCGGGGAAGCTCACGTCGATTACCGGCCTGCCCGTGCGGCGCAGCTCGCCGATCATCTCGGGCAGGCGGTGGAGCGTCTGCGGACCGAACACGAGGTCCACGAACGGCGCGCGCTCGGTGATGGCTTCGCCCTCCTGACTCGCCACGCAGCCGCCGACGCCGATGATCAGCTGCGGCCGGCGGGCCTTGAGCCGCCGCCATTCCCCGAGGAGCGAGAACACCTTCTCCTCGGCCTTCTCCCGCACCGAGCAGGTGTTCATGAGGAGCACGTCCGCCTCGGCCGGATCGTCGGTGGGGATGAGACCCGCGCCCGCGTTCAGCACGTCCGCCATCCGTGCGGAGTCGTACTCGTTCATCTGGCAGCCGAAGGTCTTGATGAAGTAGCGGCGGGGCATAGAGAGCCGGAGTGAAATCTTACGGCCTCGGGGCCTCGGCCGCACGGCCGGCTGCCCGCGATAAGTAAAAAACCTAAGCTGCTCATGGGCTTGCGAAGAGGCCGTTTTCATCCGAAGAAGCGCCCCGGATGCGCCGCGTGCTTTTTGCGCCCCCGGTTGAGAACCGGTAGGGTGCAGCCCCACTTCGCCTTCCCGGGAGCGCTCCATGTCAAGGCTCGCACGGCTCGCGGCCCTGTTGCTGTTCGCCGCGGCCGGCACGCTGTCCGCCCAGGACAGCGCCGATGCCCGCGCCGAGGAGTTTCGCGACAAGCTGCGCGCGCTCAACTGGGTGGTGGGCCCGCGTGAGCTCACGATGAGCGGCAACGCCACGCTGTCTCTGCCTGAGGGCTACGTCTACCTCGACGCGGCGAACACCACCAAGTTCGAGGAGCTCAACGAGAACCTCTCCTCGGGCAAGGAGGTCATGATTGCGCCGAAGAGCCTGACATGGACGGCGTACCTGATCTTCGAGGACGAGGGCTACGTCAAGGACAACGAGAAGATCGACGCCGACGCGATCCTCAAGACGCTCAAGCAAGGTGCCGAGGCAGCCAACGCGGACCGCCGGCGCCGCGGCTGGGAAGAGCTGCACGTCGTAGGGTGGACGATTCCGCCCGCGTACAACGGCAACACCAAGCGCCTCGAGTGGGCCACGCTGTTACGCGCCCAGGGCGGGGAAGCGACCAACTTCCTCACGAAGATCCTCGGGCGGAAGGGCTACACCACGGTGGTGCTGGTCACCCGCCCCGACAACACCACCGCCGCAGTGGCGGACGTGGACAGCGTGCTGCGCGCCTATCGCTTCAACGGTGGAGACACCTACGCGGACTGGCGCCCGGGCGACAAGGTGGCGGAGTATGGCCTCACGGGGCTCATCGTCGGAGGCGCGGTGGCGGCCGCGGTCAAGACGGGACTGCTGAAGGGACTGTGGAAATTCATCGTGGCCGGGATCGCGGCCTTCTGGAAGCTGCTGCTTGCCGGGACTGCGGCGGTCGCCGCGGCCCTCAGGTCGCTCTTCAAGCGCCGTCAGGCCGAGCGCTGAGCCTTGAGTCCGCGCCCTCGCCCGTGAGCCCGGAGACACTGCTCGCGCTCGCGCTCGTGGCGGTCTACGTGGCGGACTCCGCGCACTTCCTCGCCATCGGGGAGGCGCTGAT
Organism: Gammaproteobacteria bacterium 13_2_20CM_66_19; assembly: GCA_001914695.1. Classification (GTDB taxonomy): domain Bacteria; phylum Pseudomonadota; class Gammaproteobacteria; order Steroidobacterales; family Steroidobacteraceae; genus 13-2-20CM-66-19. The sequence continues at coordinate 12,783 of MNCZ01000007.1, forward strand.
CCGCACCCGCTCGGGCAGGACGGCCGGGCTGTCCTTCGGCTGGCCGTTCGAGCTGGCGGGCCGCCGCCCCTTCATTCCGAATCCGCTGACGCCTTTCTGGCCGGAGCTGCGCCTCGTGTGGACCCCCTCGTCGGCAGGCGGCGCGGGCGCGGCCGAGGCGGTGGGCGCCGAGATGCGCGCGCACCTGGCCGCGGTCAGACCCGTCGCATGCATCGCGAGTGTCTGTGCGGCGCTGATCGGGGTCGTGGCTCCGCTCGCCCTTGCCTTCGGGCGCGAGCCGCTGTTCGTGGCGGCGACGCTCCTGTGCCTCGCGCTCTCGGCCGCGGCGTGCGCTCTCACCGCCTCGCGCAGGAAGGAGCTCCGACTCACCGGCCTGCCGCTCTTCTCGACCATCCTCGTGGCGCTCGTGTGCCTGCCGTGCGCGGGGAATCTGGCCCGCTCGGTCGCGGCCCAGCGCCGCTGGTCGGTCGCCGCGGCGGAGCTGCCGGCGCTCGGCTTCGAGGGGATTCCGGCCGCGACGCTGCGCGCGCAGCTTCAGGAAGCGCTCGGCGCGGCGCGGCGGGTGCTGCCGGAGGACAGCGCGGCGCATTCTGCGCTCAGTGAGCAGCTGCGGCGGCTCGAGGGAGAAGCGCGTGAGCCTGACTGACTGGATCGTGATCGGCGGCGGCGCCGCGATCGGCTGGGGACTCGTCTCGTGGATCATCACCGTGGTGCGCCAGCAGCGTGAGCCGCCCGTGCCCATGGGGATGCAGGAAGGCGCCGCCCCACCGGCGACGGCACCCGCCGCGGCGCCGCAGGGGCGCATCAGCCTCGCCGAGCTCGGCAGCACCTGGCACGTGATACTCGGAGTCCCGCAGGATGCGAGCCTTCTCGAGATCGAGGCCGCTTACCGGGAGCGCGTGGCGATGCGCGAGCGCGGCGCTGGGGAGGGCGGTGCGACTCTCGCTGAGCGCTCGCGCCTCGATGAGGCGTTCGAGTTCATCCGCGCGCTCAGGCAGCGGCCATCCGGAGCGCCGGGCTCGGTCTAGGCTGCGGGCGGCGCTGCCTCGGCCGCCCCGGGCACGGTCAGAACGGGATATCGTCGTCGAAGTCGTCGCCTTTCCCGCCGCCCCCGCCGGAGGACTCCTCGGCAAAGGCCGGGGCGCCGCCGCCGGTCCCGCCGCGGGCCGCGCTCTCGGGGGCGCCGCCCATGGGAGCCGCGCCCGCCCCGCCACCGCGACCGCCGAGCATCTGCAGATCGTTGCCGATGATCTCGGTCGAATAGCGCTCGTTTCCTTGCTTATCCTGCCACTTGCGCGTGCGCAGGCTCCCCTCGATGTAGACCTGCGAGCCCTTGC
>MNCZ01000062.1 GCA_001914695.1 Gammaproteobacteria bacterium 13_2_20CM_66_19
CGCTGGACCTCTCGCCGATGCAGCCGCTCGGGCGGTCTCTACGAATGCGAGGCGCGCACGCCGGACGACGCCTACGCGGCGCTGTACGCCGAAGCCGTGTTCCACGATCGCGGCGAGCATGGCTTTTCGCTTTCCACGACGGTTCATATCAGCAGCGGCCCGCAGGCTGATCATCGGACTGCACCGGTCGACCGCGGGCATCGATGAGCTCCGCGCACCCGCCGCACGCCGTCGATCTGGGCGAGCGAGGCTGGGAGCCCCGAGAGTCTTCGCGTAGCCGCGAGCCCGTGAGAGCGCCGCGCGCAAGCCGATCGAGGCGTGGTTGGTAGCGGGGGGCCGCTTCGAGACTTTATAGCGCCTATCCCATCCGGGTGTCGGCAGTACGGGCCAGCATCGTTGCGACGAGATGAGACACATTGCAACGGTTTGCATCGAGGTGCTCCAAGTAGATTGCCTTCGATACAACGGAATGCCGTTCTGTCTGTGAGGCGCCGGATGGCGTGGATCGTCGCCTCCCGGCCAGGACCGGTCACTGAACCTACGAAACCCCGTTACCACGGAATAGACAGGACGTTCATAAAGGCGGCAGCGCAAGGAAAGCGGTCTTGCCCTTGCTCTTCACGTAACGGTCCAGCGAAGGATCGAGGCGCACTGCAGTCTGTAGATCGCTGACAGCTTCGCGCGAGTCGCCAAGCCCTCCGAAGGCTGCGCCGCGGAGGAAATAGGCCCGAGGCAGCCTTGGATCAAGTTGGATCGCCTGGGTCTCGTCTCTTATGGCACTTTCGTAGTCGTGCTGACGCAGGGACACGTAGCCTCGTTCGCTCCACAACGCAGCAGTTTTCGGACGAGTTTAGAGTTGATACCTATGACTGTGTCGAAGTCCCGCAAGGCCGCGTCGTCATCAGATTGCGCTGCGTAGAATACCCCACGGTTGTAGTAGAGGTCGGCGTTACGGGGAGCCGATTTAACGGCTTCATTGTAATCGCCGAGTGCATGCTGCTTATCGCCCTGGGCAAAATACGCGGCGGCACGATTCGCAAACAGAAAAAAGCGCTCGTTGCCCTGGAGAATTTTGCGGTCCAACGACTTTGTGCATGCCTGAATGACCCTGGGCGGCGCCGTGTTCCCGTTGCGATTAATGCACGCCTCGATCACGATATGCTTTTCCCAATTGAGCTGATGCTCACAGATCGCCGACTGGATATAGAACCCACGGAGGTCTTTAACATCAGCATCTAAGCCAACTTCCCTCATGCAGTTGGTGAATTCGTCCGGAGCAGGCGAGCGAAACTCGCGCCCCTCGCCCGAACCCGCCTAGGATGCCTACGCAGCGGGCCGGTGGCGTAAGCCGTGCTATCGGACTCGCTGCGACCCTTAGCCGATCACCTTACATAATCCGTGCCCGCGATTACCTATCGCGAAATCTGCGACATAGTTGTCGTCGATAGAGAGATGCGGGCCGTCGTTCCCGAGCGCTAGGTGCGACAGGATATTCGGACCGTTCCGGCGCATGAGTGGGGAATGAAGAAGGCGTGGCTCGCGTAGTCAAAGACCAGGCGTCCGACGACATCTGGCATCTCAGCATCGAGGACTTATTGGCTCCTTCGAGGGAACCGGCGCGAGCTGCGGGCGCGGGTCCCTTCGTCATCAACCTGAGGACGTCGTCGACCACGATCGGCTCGCCGCCAAAAGGACTGCTGCCGATCTATCGACTGCATGTATACCAACTCGAGCGAACTCACGACGGGCGGCCGCAGTTTCAGCTCCGCCTGGGTATCATCGAATCCGAGCTGGAAGCCGACGCGCTCCTCTCAATGGTGCGCGAGCACTACCCCGCCGCTATCAAGGAAACCGCACAAGACGACGACAAGGCCGCGATCGCGCGTGCAGCGCGCGCTGCGGGGCCGGCGAAACCGCCGAGCGCAGTCGCGGACGCAAAGGCACCTGTCGCTCAAGAGCGGCGGAAGCCCACCCCGCCCGCTGCGCGACAGACCGCCCCGCCTGCAGCGCGACAGGGCGCCCGGCCGGCAGCGCGACAGCCCGCCCACGCTGCAGCACGGCGGGCCGCCCCGCCGCCAGCCCGACACGCCGCGGTGGAATCAGCAGAGCATTTTCGGTGGGACATCGACGAGCTGTTGCCGGGGCTTGCCGCAGCTTGGCCGCCGCCGTCGGCGCCCGAGCCGACGTTGCCGCTTTATACAGCGTCCAAAGGCGAGCGCAAGCCACCCAAGCTGAGCGCCTCGCGCGGCTCCGCAAAAGCGCAGATGCCGCCATCCTCCGCGGCGGCGCCAAGCACGAAAGTGAGCGCACGGTCTGGCGCGACTCCTCCGTTGCAGAAGGCGCGACCGTCTCAGACTTCTCAACGCGTCACCAATACATCTCTTGCTGAACGGCGGGAACTACCATCGGTCGCACCCACTCAAGTTCCGACCGAGCCGCGCGAACGTGTCAATCCAGCAGCGCCGCTCGCGAAGACCGCGCAGCTGTCCGTCGAGGTCTCGCACGGCGTGTCGCACATTGAGGGGGCGCCGAAGAGCGCAGTTGTCGAGGAAATCGAATCGGACCCGAATGCCGTAACCGATCAAGTGGAGGTGCTCACCACAAGGAGCGAGCGGCAAATTGGTGCCGCGACGGCAGCACCGCTGCCACCGGCTAGCACGAGCAGCACGGAGTCTTGGCTCGACCAGAAGCTTCTCGACGTTTCCAAGCCCGCGCCTGCGCGACCGGAACCGGACTTGCGTAACCTCGATGCTTCTGCTCGAACCGAGCCTAAACGAGTCATTATTGCGGACTTCCCCGCAGTCGACTCCGTGCGCCCAGAACATCACGCCGTAATTGCTGCTCCCGCTCCGGCGGCTGATACCCCGGGGAAGCTACCCGTCGCAGCCGCAGAGGATGCGGATTCGGAAGCACTGCAAAGCCGTGTGGCAAAGATCGGCGCGCTCGTGGACTCGGCAGAAACACACCAAAACAGTGCGAACGCGCCTCAGAGCGATGCCAAGGCATCTGTCGCGGCTGCGCCGCCCGCCGGTTCGCCTCAGCTAATTGCACCTGAGCCGATCGGCCCGAGCCCGCCGCCGGGCACTCCGCAGTCCGCGGACGCGCGGGCAGGCGCTCCCTTGATGGACCGTACTCAAACGGTGCGTGCGCTCACACCCCTCGAGCTCGCGGACGGCGAGGCCTCTTGCTGGTTCGCCATTCAACTCATGCTTCGCGAAGAGCCGATCGATGCCGAGCAGGTGCCGAACCTCCCCATATTTGCAGAATACAGGCTGTACTCGATTACAGGTCTAGAGCAGGACCGCGTGATGCACGCGCTGCGCGTCGGCTTCTTCTCGAGCGAGCTCGCAGCGGAAGCGGTGGCAGGTTATCTCGGGAGCTACTTCGACTCCCCGGTCATCAAGCGCGTAAGCATCGCAGAGCGTGAGCGTTTTGCAGACACAGGCGTGGCAGCTCGCAAGGATGTCGGTACAGCAGCGATGCACGCCGTGATTGAACTGGCGACCCCGGCGCCTCCGGCAGAGCGCCGCCTCGCGGCTCCCTCTGACAGGCGCGCGGCTCCCTCTGACAGGCGCAAGAGTGCTGCGAGCCAAGCAACGTCGCTCTGGTCTCGCCTGGTTGCGTCGCGCCATCGGTGAGATTGCGAATTAGCCGACGCTGCCAGAAATAGGGGGGCGAGCGTGCTAACGGCCGGCGACGCGGCGCAGGGCGGTAGCGCAATCACCCATCCGACTGCAAGAAGTGCGAATCCGGCTCGGCGACCGGAGCCTAGAGCGCTTCATCAAAGTCCGGATGTACGGCTTCAATCTGTTCCTCCGCCCCTCCGCCTGCGCTTACTGAGGAGCGCCTTGCAAGGCGGGAGCGACCATGTACGTCACCTATCTCATCGGAATCGACAACTTCAAACGTGGTAGCGGGGGCGCGATTCCGACTTATAGCACCACCGTCATTCCATTCACGAGCGCGGACCGCCGCCGCAAGAATTCCTCCGTCCAGATTCCCAACCACTGTTGTAACGGACACGCTCTCACACCCGATAACGTCCGAATAGACCATCGTGAACGCCGCTGGCGCTGCCGACGGTGTGGTAACGACCGCGCTGCGGCATTTGGGGATGGGCAACGGACAGGCTGAGTGCGCTCGCATAGTCAGGAGCACGCTCCCATCGGATCGGTATGTCGCCCTTCGCAACGGATGAAATCGCCTGGACCCGATTGTCGCACGCGAAGACTGCCCGAGGCGCCCGTACGGTGGCGCAACGCCTTGCAACGGTCTGCACCCAAACGCATCACGCAGCGTAGTTTCTGCTCGATGGGATAAACTTAGCTTCTCGTCTGCGTTTGCGTTGCGAGAAGCAAAGCTCGGCGCAAAGAACAAGCGGATTTGCTCGCCGACGAAACCGTGAGAGCAGGGGCTGCCGTGCTCGAGACCGACAAAGTACCAGTGCCTGTCCGGTTTCACCTCGACACGAAAGGGCGCGTCGTTAGCTTCGCTATGAGACATTGATAACACCGCTCGCGCACAGCTCGGACCGACTGATGCCGACACCCGAGATGCACCGAATGCACGCGACGGGTGAGCTGCGTTTTCCTTTGTTCGCGCCATTGTGTGGAACCTGACGACGGACGCCAGCCGGCTGGACCTCGCACCCAGCAGCCCGTTCCGCGTCTCCGCGACGCTCGAGCGGACGATCTCATCCACATGGGCCACCGCCTCTAAGAGGCGCGAGAAACGTCATCAGTCGGAAGAGAACTCAATCGACCCGAACTGTCGCTGACGCCGTAACCGTATTGACGCCACTGAGAGGCGTTGCGCCTGCGTTCAAAACAACAATGTCGGTCACGGTGCTAGGCACGCCATCCTGCCCGGCATGTATGGTCACGTGAAAGACGCACTGTCCGGATGTCGTGGAAATACCGGTATTGGTCGAAGCGTTCATCACTGGAACCAGAGACACCCCCGCTTGCCCCACCAGGACTTTCACATTAGAGGGTGCAGAAGCGCCAGGAGAGCAATTCGCCGTATCGTCGGTAATGGCGATATGCGCGCTGGAGATTGTGTGTGGAGTCGTGTCAATAAACGGGAAGACAGCGCCCGGAGCCAGGCCGGAAAGCATGGAGCTTGCCACTACAAACTGACTGCCATCGCCGTTTGCGGACGCTTCCCTGGCAGGCAATACCACAGCGAGCGAAACGACCAGACCAACTGCGAGAACCACATAGTACTTTCGAGTCTTCATGGGGACCTCCTCTGAACTGATTCTCGAGGGGCCTGATCCCCTCGGCCAGCATCCGCGGAGAAAGCTACGATGAGCCGGGAAGGGCCTGCAACAGGCAGTTGCGGGCTGTCCGCTGATGCCCGCTCGTGACCGCGTCGGGACGAGCGTAATTGCCGGGGGACGGTGCACTGCGGTAAAGTTTCGTGCAAATTCAAGCAATTTTTCGGTAGGTCTCTCAGATCGCTCGTGGACGGTCCCGAACCACACAGCCGGGAAGAGCGCTCCGGGTCCCGCACGTCGGATCGTCTGGACTCCTGGAAAGAGATCGCGGCGTACTTCAAACGGGATCAGCGCACTGTGCGCCGCTGGGAAGAGAGCGAGGGCCTGCCGGTCCACCGGCATCAGCACAAATCTCGCGCGGCGATCTTCGCCTACAAATCTGAACTCGACGCGTGGTGGGACAACGGCCGCCAGAGGTTGGAAGGGGACGCGCAAACTACGGCTGCGAGAGGAACGAGACGGCTCATCTGGCCGGCTGCGGCAGCGGGGATTTTGCTAGTCGTTGGCGGGATGTTCGCACGCCACTGGCTGCGGGACAGGAGCATCCGGGCTCACGTCCAGTCGATTGCGGTCCTGCCGCTTGCGAATCTCTCTCAGGATCCAGGGCAGGACTACCTTGCGGATGGGCTAACCGAAGCTCTGACGACCAATCTCGGAAAACTCAGCGCCCTGCGCGTTATTTCCCGGACTTCGACTGCGCAATACAAGGGCACAAAGAAATCCATTCCCGAAATTGCACGCGAGCTGCACGTGGATGCGCTGGTAGAGGGTGCGGTCATGCGCTCCGGAGACAGGGTCCGGATTACGGCACAGTTGATTGAGGCACCGGCGGACCGGCATGTGTGGGCCGAAACCTATGATCGCGACGTCCGGGACGTGCTGGCATTGCAAGCTGATGTGGCGCGCGCGATTGCCGTGCAGATCCGTGGGAATCTATCCTCTATCCCGGCACCGCATGAAGCGATACCGCTAAATCACGAGGTGTATGAGCTATATCTAAAGGGCCGCTACGCGCGGGATGAGGGCAGCGAGGATGGCCTGAAATTGGCCTTTGAATACTTCCGGCAGGCCCTGGAGAAGGATCCGCAATACGCACCGGCCTACGCGGGACTCGCCGACTGCTACGCCCATCTTCCCTTCTACTCGGAAACCCGTCCGGCAGAGGCCTTTCCCAAAGCAAAAGCTGCCGCGCTGAAAGCGCTGCAGCTCGATCAAACCCTGGCCGAGGCACATGCTTCCATGGCTTACGTGGAAACCTATTACGATTGGAACTGGCCGGGCGCCGAGGCAGAGTTCAGAAGGGCGCTTGAACTCGATCCAAATTATGCGGAAGCGCATCACTCCTACAGCAGATTCCTGGTTTCGCTAGGCCGCGTTGAGGAGGCCCGCGCCGAACTCAAGCGCGCCCAGGAGCTCGACCCGCTTTCCCTGTTGGTTCAGGCCAATAGCGGAGTCATCTCCTATTTTGGGCGGCAATACGACCAAGCCATTCAGGAACTGCGACAGATCAATCGCCTGGACCCGAAATTCTCTGTACCTTACTGGGGCCTTGGCCTCTGTTATGAACAGATGGGCGTGTATGAAGAAGCAGTCACCCAGTTGCAGAAAGCCATCCACCTCTCGGGGAGAGGGGCGAATGGTATTGCTTCTCTCGGCCACGCATATGGTCTGGCTGGTCGGCGCGGTGAGGCGCTGAAAATACTCCTCGAATTAGAGGAACGCGCCAAGAAGAGCTACGTATCCTCTTACCAGATTGCATTGGTTTATCTCGGTCTGCACCGGAACGATGAGGCATTGAAACAATTGGAGAACGCTTACCAAGAGCGCTCCACTCTTCTCACCTACCTTAAAATGGACCCCAGATTCGACCCGCTCCGCTCGGATCCACGCTTTGAGGACCTGCTCCGCCGCATTGGGCTTAAGCACTAATCAGCGCCGCGATCACAGCGTCATCGGCCAGCGCGGCTTGCGGGGCCAGGCAGGATGATCGATTGAATCTAAGCAGCAGGTTGAAATGACGAAGGAGAAGGCGAGATGACGAAGTTCTGGGTCGTGCTTCTTGGAGCTGCACTGCCTCTGACCAATCCCGTCGCGCAGAGTCAGCCGGACGCTCGGCAGAGAGTCATCGAACGCGCAAAGTCGCTCGAATTGAACACGCCTTACGTGCCGCCTCCCGGCGATCCGATGGAGCACTACGCGTCGGGATACGCCAAAATCATGTGCTCGTCAGTGTTCATCACCGGCCTGGATCCCGCGTTCGCTGCCGAGAACGTCGGCTATTTCACAGCTCCGTACGCGGAGCGCGCGAAGCTCGGCACACCGAAGATCGACCGCGAGAAGCGCAGGGTGCAGGTCACCATGCCCAATGGGAAGGTTCGCACAGCCAAGCAGGTTGCCAGTCAGGGGTGCGTGACGCTGCCGATCGGCCAAACCGATGTGTTCTTCAAGCCGTCGATTGTGAAGAGCGCGCTGCCGGATCCAAAGACACAGCCGTGGCCGATGGGCGACGTACTTCCCTCCGGGACTCTGCCGCCGGAAGTCAACCAGGCCAAGATTCAGCAGGCGGTAGATGCGGCCTTCGACCCCGCGGGCATGACCGCGGCGTTCGTGGTCACGTACAAAGGGCGGATCATCGCCGAGCGCTACGGCGAGAACATCACACGCACGACGCCGCTCGAGGGCTGGTCGATGGGGAAGAGCATAAGCGCAACGCTTATGGGCATCCTCATCAAACAAGGCGCGTACGAGCTATGGCAGCCGGCGCCAATTCCTGAGTGGCAGACTCCGGGCGATTCGCGCGCGAAGATTCGCATAGCCGATCTCCTGCACATGTCGAGCGGCCTGAGGATCCGCGCGCCACAGGATCCGGACTACGACGAGAAGGGTCCGTATGCCGATCACTTCTATCTCTACACAGGCAGCGTTGACTCCTTCAAATACGCCGCCACTCGTCCGCTGCAGTGGCCGCCAAATACCATTGGACGCTACCACAATACCGACCCGGTCCTCACGAACTACCTGATCCGCCTCGCCGTGGAAAAGCGCAATGAGGACTACCACTCGTTCCCCCAGCGCGCGCTATTCGACAAAATCGGCATCCGCACGATGGTGCTCGACACCGACCCGTACGGGAATTTCCTGCTGCAAGGCTATGAGCAAGGCTCCGGCCGCGACTGGGCGAGACTCGCAAATCTCTACCTGCAGGATGGCGTTTGGAACGGGGAACGCATTCTGCCCGAGGGTTACGTGAAGTTCGTGAGCACGCTCGCGCCTGCGTGGGAGGCAGACAAGCGTCCAATCTATGGCGGGCTGTTCTGGCTGAACGGCGACGGCACATTCCCTGCGCCGAAGGAAACGTTCTACATGAACGGCGCCGGCGGGCAGTTTGTCCTCATTATCCCCTCGTACCAACTCGCCATCGTCCGGCTTGGACACTATAAAGGTGCCAGTGCTGGCGGTCTGGCGCTGCGGAAAGCGGTTGCGATGATAATGGATGCCGTTCCCCCCGTGGACAGATAGATCCCTGGCTTGGATTACTGCCACGTGCCAACGGGCCAACGACAGCTTTTCTCGTTGCTCTGTGACCGAAAGGGTCAACAGGCGCAGTTCACTCCGAACAGGCCGATTCCGGCCTTATGAGCGCGCAAATTGCTCGCCGCAAACCTGACAGTCGCGGGTCAACGGTCACGAAGTAGGAAAGCAACAACTGGACCGTCTCAGGCGCCCTCACGGCCACCGGCAAGCCTTTGCTGGCGAATGACCCTCACCGTGTGATTGCTCAACCCTCATTGCGCTACATAGTGCATTTGAACGCGCCAGGCTGGAACGTCATTGGTGCCGGAGAGCCACGTTTGCCAGGTGTCGCCGCGGGACACAATGAGCGCATTGGCTGGGGTTTCACCATCTTTGGAGTAGATCAGGAGGATCTGTATCTGGAGACGCTGAACCCGGGCGATCCCAAGCTCTACAAGACTAGGAACGGCTGGGCGCCCATGCGCGAGGAGCACGAAACTATTCGCGTACGCGGCGCACCTGACGTGCCGGTTGTCCTCCACTTTACGAATCACGGTCCCGTAGTGTGGGCGACGGCAAGCGGGCTCTCGCACTGCGATGGATCGGCGCCGAACCGGGAACAGCTGGTTACCTAGGCTCCTTGACGCTTGACCGGGCACACAACTGGCAGGAGTTCGAACGTGCGATGCCGCACTGGAGAGTGCCTTCGGAGAACATCGTATACGCCGATCGGGACGGCAATATCGGCGAACATTCGACCGGGTTGGCGCCGCTGCGCTGAACAGGCCCGCGATCGAGCAGGCCTTTCAGATCTGGCGCAGTGTATTCGCGGCGGCGTTGCCGGTGCAGCGTTCTACGTCCACTTCGCGGAACATCCGTCACGACGTGGCACGTGAAGCTGCCACTCACCGTCGACGGCAAAGGGTCAAAGAGCCGCCGGTGGGAGGATGTGGAATAGCGGCGATTTCGATTACTGGCGGCCAATCAGGAAGGGACGCCAATGGACGTTGCAATCCGGTGCATCGGGATGCAAAACGTCGCAAATGGTAGCGGGGGCACGCTTCGAGCTTTATAGCGCCTATCCCATCCGGGTGCCGGCGGTTCCGGCCAGCGTCTTCGCGACGCGATGAGATGCTTTGCAACGTCTTGCATTCGCGTGCGCCAGCAGAACGGGGGACACAGAAGCCACACCCGTGGAAGCAGGTGACCGAATAGACGTTTGGGCTCGCGTGCGAAACACTTAACCAGATCATCTTGATTGGCAGCTGATGACGCGGTCTAGACCCAAGCTGTCAGAGTCGCACCAGCCGCCCGGCAGGCGACTATCCAGCACGGGTCGTGAACGTCACCCTGCTCGGGACGGAAGGTCCTTGAACAAATTGATAGTGGGGGCGTGCTACCTATTGATCTACCGGACGTGCGGCTCCTACAACGCCGCCGAAAATGATGTGAACGGCGGCCGATCGAGTATTCGTAGGTGCAACCCATAGTCGGTTTCGCGGGCGCCTCTTCGTCCGCCAGGCGATGGTCATTGCACACGAACAGTCGCATCTGGGGACACTTCAAGTCTTCGCTGCCCAAGGTTGATGACGGAGGAGCGGGTCTCTAAGTGGTTGGCCACGCCATCTCAAGCCAGAGTTCCAGCGTTTTGTCGTGCCATGGGACCTTGCTGAGCAAATACGGCCGTAGCTCCTCGTAGTAACGATCTTTCAGGACCTGAGGGTCGATATATCCGGCGCCGGCGAGACGAAGGACATCTTCGCGGTCCCGTTCCGCATTGCGCTCCAACTTGGAGAGCGCTATGTCGGTGGCATCCAGCGCAAAGAGTTTCAACCGCTGCCAGGGAGCTGAAGGGAACATGCGAGTCAGTCGGCTTGCATAGTCGGCCGGCGGCGTCGCGACTCCGACGTGCTGCATATAGACACGGTACCTGCGATGCAGGTTCGATCCCAGCCCAGCAAGAGTCTCGACATTGTCATCGGGTGATTGAGCGATGACGGCGAGGAAATCGATATCGGAGGTTTCGCGGCCGATCCCGTACTGTTGAGTTACGACAAAGCCGCCCAGGCAGCGGAGTTCGACCGAGGCTTTGAGAAGTCCATCCAGGTCTCCCAGGAAGGACCGCCACGGTTCGCCTGGCGCTGAGCGGGGGTCTTCAGTGGGCATATGACAGTTGATCGGCAGTCAGACCTGTAAGCAGATTCCAGTGGCGCGCGCGCGCCGAGCGGTTCGCCTTGAGCCAGCGGCGCTCAGCCTGTGGCATGGACTCCCGACAGAGAGTGTCTTCTCGTGCAAGGCGGGCATGCTCCAACTGCTGCTCGACCGCGGATAGCTGTCTGAACGCCGGGTCAAACTCCGCCCGATCAGCCGCGAGGTCTTTCGCGACCGCAACCAGAAACCCCAGGCGATTCTGCACGTCCTGTAGCTTTGCATGGCGAACGAGCCAGGACCAATCCAGGTCCGGATACGATAACAATACCCAAGGGAGCGCTTCCGCGAGCCGGGTTTCGAGATCCTTTTGTAGAAGCGCTTCGAGGACGACGGCCGCCGGATTAGCCTTACGAGGACGCAGGTGTGCAAACCCTGGGTAGCCCAGACCGGAGAGTTGGCGAGCAAGCTGGGCGGCGTCCGTGACCTCTCCTTCGGCCGGTGGCTCGCGCATCGGAAGAGCGGTTGCTGGAAGGCGATATAAAGTAGCGGCCGACCGCGCCAGTTCCGGCGTCACGGGCCGTTGACCCATCTCCAGCTGTGAAAGATACGGTTGCGACACGTCCAGAGCCGCGGCTGCCTGCTTCTGGGTCAGGCCAGCTCTCAATCGCCCCGCTTTGAACTGCTCGTTCGTCATGGCAGAACGATATTGCAAATATTGCAATATCGCAAGCCTTGCAATGGGCGCGATCGGGAACGGCGCGAGACACGGCGGAACGCCCCGCGTTGCGTGGCTAAGTTACTGAAACTTAAGTATTAATTGTCGGAATGGTAGCGGGGGCGTGCTTCCGAGTAATAGCACGGCCGTGATCCCGTTCCCGAGCGCTGATTGCCGCCGCAAGAATGTCGTCATTGAGATTCCGAATCGCTGTGGTAACGGGCACCCGCTCACCCCTGACAATGTCACGATAGACCAGCGCGAACGCCGCTGGCGCTGCCGACAATGTGGTCGCGAGCGCGCTGCTGAATTCAGGGGTCGCCACCGACGGGTGGTCTGAGTTCCCTTTCATGGCCAAGACGATAACTCAATCGGTTGGGGATGCCTACTTGTGGGACGGCTGCAATCGCTGCGGCTCACATGTTGCGCGACTCGATCACCAGATCGACGAGCCTAACGTGCAACGACTTGCAGCGCTCTGCGACAAAATGCATCACGTAGTATCGACTCTTACGTTCGTGAAGCCGTCAGCGATGAGCCCGCGTTCACACATAGTGAACGACAAAATGCGAGAGAAGGCGGGAGCCTCGGGTGCAACTGGGATCGTGCTGGACTCAATGTCAGAGCCGACCACAGGTGCAAAGATTGCGGGAGCTTCGCAGCGCAGCGCTTGCAGGGTGCGCGCTGCGGCGCCGGGCTTGCTCGGGGCCGTGAAGTACGGTGGTCAACGCCACGATGCTATCCTTTGCCCAGGAAGCCCATAATAGAGTCAGCGCAGGAGGACGGCCATGTGCTACGAGGAACGATTCTTCTTGCAACGGACTACGGCGAAGGTTCAGAAGCGCGAGGAGCCCGAGTCTGTGATCGACCCTCTGCGGCCGAGCGCACCACCGAATCGCCCGATGCCCCAGACGGACAAGCCAAAGGAAGTCGAGCTCGAGCTGGAAACCGTTTGAGCGATTGAAGGCCGGAAGCCCTGGGTTGCCGATGCTCTCGGGGCTTTCGATCGCGACGCATCATCTGGCGCGCAGTTCGACCAGCGCGAGCCGCCATTGGACAGTCACAACCCGCGGTGGAGCGAGACATCGGACGTGATTCCGATGTTCGCCACGCTCGTGTGGAAGATCGAACTCGAGGCACAGTTGCGCGAAACCATCGGCGCTCAGGCGCTTGCAGCGATCGCACGCATGAGGCGGGACCTGCCGCCGCTTGCGCCCGGTCAAGGGTGGCAGTCAGTGCAGTCACTGCACGAGCTCGATGACTTCCGGGATCTCGTTGCCTGCGTACACCGCGTCGTGCCGGGAATTCTTCGATTCCTAAAGATCGGCTACGAGGCGTACCAAATCACCGCCTGCTGGGCGACAGCCCTCACGAGAGGCGCGGCGCACAAGATGCACCAGCACCCCAACAACTTCCTGAGCGGCGTGTACTACGTCCGGACCCATGCGGGCGCGGACACCATTAACTTCCACGACCCGCGCAATCAGACCGGGATCATCCGGCCACCGGTCTTTGAGCTCACGGCCGAGAACACCGATCAGGTTGTCGTGAGAGTGAAGGACGGAACGATGCTGGTATTTCCAGCCTACCTGCAGCATTCCGTCGACGCGAGCGCGAGCGACAATGAAAGAATCAGCATTAGCTTCAACATCATGTTTTCATCCTTCCCGGAGCATCTGAGCAAGCCGCTGTGGCAACCGGCGGCAGCGCCCACACGCGCCAACGCGTAGTCGAACACGCGTGCCCGTTTCGTGAAACACGCTGTGTTCACGCGCGCGTGTTTCGGTCAAGGTCCAGGTGCCGCGCCACCTGCGGGTCAAGCATGCCTGCGCGGGGCTGCTTGCGCATTTGGTCACGAGCAAGTACGAAGACTAATAGTATTCGCCCGTGCCGCCTCGGGAGGCGCTGCAACGGCAATCATCAGCCGCGAGGACTGCCGCGAACATCGCGGATCATCAGTCACGCGACCCGTTCGGCTGCATACACCTCACTCCGGACAACCTCCAGAATTCGGAAGTCTCAGCCAACGCGTGTCGCGCCGCTAGTGCGGGCGGTTGTGCTGGTCCTGCGAGGTGGGTTTCGGCTCGCCACTTGTGCGACGGCGGATATTCAGAGTCGTAGTCCTCACGTAATCCGTCGTTGTCACTATCGAGTTCCACGCATCGTGCGTGAGGTGGCTGATCCGTTCCCTTAGGTGCTGAAAGCCTTGCATCATTTTCATTTCGGTCTCCTAGGCATGCAATGGGTCCAGGGAGGCCCTAGGGTCGACGGGCCGCCCGCGCCCGCGAGCATGCAACGATGGGCGCCAAGCGGAGGGCAACCAGATTCGGCGGGCGTGAAATCGATCGACCTTGGGCATCGGAGTGGTTTGACCGCCCGGGTAGCGGTCAATGTCGGGAATGCCGTCGCGCGCATACGTCCTGGGATAGCCCGTAACGGGATCTACACAGACGATCTTGGCCATGGCAGTTCTGCACTGGCACACGGTTGCCGGGAGAGACCCCATCGCCGCCAAGCATTCGGGGCGGCACCCCTCGGATTCTACGCCTCGTCCCCGTCTGCGACATGAAGGAGAGTAAATAGACGCTGAGTGTGTGCGGCGCAGCGAGGTCCGTCGGTGTTTGGAGTGCACCGCTAATTGCTATCAAGAGTCCGGCACTCAGTAGCCGTAAAACTCTTCGGAGCGCATCGCCTGCCCGTCTATCCCGATCTCTTCGAGCATCTGCTGCATTGCCATGGTCATCGCCGGTGGCCCCGCGAAATAGTAGATCGGACTCCTGAGATCCGGGAGATGACGCTCCAGCATGTCCCGCCGGACGAGACCTGTTTCGCCCGCCCAGGCGCGCGTCGATTTCTGCGGTGCCGTCATGGTCGCGATCAGCCGGTAGCTCGGGTTGACTTCTTCCAACCGCTGCAGCTCGGGGAGAAATGCCCCATCCTGCGGCCGGCGGTTCGAATAAAAAAGATAAAGCCGATGTGGCAACCTTCGATGTGCTGCGTCCACCACCATGGCCCGAAACGGTGTAATGGCGATTCCGCCCGCGATCAACGCGGCGGCCCGCGAGGCGTCGTCGTGCAGCACCAGTTGTCCGTTAGGACCGTCCATCCTGAGCAGCGTACTGAGCGGCGCCGTCCTGAGCACACGCTTAAAAGAGGTGTCACGCACGCGCGTGGCGATCATCAGATCCGGCTCGCCGGGGGCGCTCGCGATTGTGAAGGTACGCGAATCTCCCTCAGCGTCGGTCTCCGGTGGGTTGACGAGAGTCACCAGCATCGACTGTCCTGCTTGATGCGTGAAACCGGCAGGCTTGGTGAAATGGAAGGCCATCGTGCCTTCTGCCACCGTCTCCCGATCACTCAAAGAGACCTCATGGAGTGGCATCGCGAGAGCTCTTGCCGGGTTCCCGCACCTTCAGAACGTCCGGATGCTCGGAAAAGTCTCTGCGCAGTCATGGCGAGCGCCCGCATCGTCATACCAGTAGAGCCTGTTGGCCTCCTCGTTCTGGGTGAGTTTGTGCGAGCTGTCGCAGAACGGCTGATTCTTGGACAGTCCGCACCGGCAGAGGTATTTTTCCTCGCCGCCGATCGCGAGTTTGTAGGGTCCTTGATGCGTGCGTTTTACCTGGCGTGCCATCGCGGTCTCCTGTATCAGGGCGGGGTCGCCTCCCGCGTACCGGTAGCTCGTTGCCAATTCGAACCGGGCGCGCGGACTTATTAGTAACGCCGAATGTTGCCGCGCTTCTTTTCGAAGGCGGCCGTGCGCGCGCCGTGAAGCGTCGATTCTGTCCCCGCAGGAGACTAGCGCGCAGCACGACTGCTGCATTATGACGCGTGTCGTGTGCGCTGTAGAGGAGAGTCACGGCGCCGCGCTGGCTTGCTTCGATGATAGGCTGCCAGGCACTCGGGTTGGCTCTCAACTCGCGCTCGTAGCGCCTGCGAAAGCCCTCCCATCGCTCTATCCTATGCGCGAACCACATCCGCAGCGCGGTGCTGGGCGCGACGTCCTTCATCCACGCGTCTGCCGCGAGCGCTTCCTTCATGCCCCGCGGCCAGAGGCATTCCACCAGGATGCGCTGCCCATCGCTGCGGTGCGGAGGCTCGTAAACGCGCTTGATCCCAATCACGACATCCTCAGATGGGAGCGGGGCCGCCCAAGTCGCGGGTAAGGTGTCAACGCCGTGCTCCTCATACATCCGCGATCGCTTGGAGAGCGATCAGCGAGTGAGCGTAGGCAGCGCCTGCGCGCATCTCGGCGGCGACCCAGATCGCTTCCGTCAGTTCTTCCGGCGTGGCGCCGTGGCGCAGCGCGGCTTTGGTGTGGCCACGGATGCAGTACGGACATTGGGTGACGTGCGCCACCGCCACAGCGATGAGCTGCTTGGTCTTGTCAGGCGGAGCGCCTTCTGCGAAGACGCGCTCACTGAAGGCGGTGAAAGCGTCCTGAACGTCGGGGGCGAGCTTCTTGCGCCTCGCTGCGAGGTCGGGTGTTGGCTGCGGTAGGACATCTGTCGCCATGGTGTGCGTCTCCTCTGTTGGTGCGGGTCCGGCCGCAAAGCGGAGAGCTGAGAGTCAAGATCACTTGAGAGTTCCTGCGCGGTTTGCGCGAGTGATCGGCGCCTTGGCCCGGGATTCCACGACGAGCCTGGCCCTCATGGTAGGGTGAAACGTACACCCGTAATCGAACTCGCCCACCCTGCGGGCCCTGTAGGTCCAGGACACGTTAGGTGCGATGCTGCCCGAATCGAAAGCCTTGCTATCCGCCGTGGCGGTATGAGGAAACAGATCTCTGTTGATCCAGACGAGACGATCCCCTCGGTGCACCGTTAGCGTCTGCGGATTGAAACGCATCCCCTCGATGGTAACGGTATAGGTTTTCGCGGCAGGGATCTGGGTCGCGCTTCGGGTACCCGCAGCGACGGTCAGCGTGCCTGCGCACACCACAACGCAGGCGCGGGCAATGCCCCGGGTTTGCGACACGCATGCAAGCAGCTTCATCCACTACATCTTGCCCAAGGAGCTTTGGATCTGCTTCGCGCTCTCCAGATGAGCGACGAACGCAGGACGCACCTTGACGAGCAACGCTTTGAGCTCTGCATTCTGCGCGCTCGGAATCAAGGTCTTGTCCAGCGCGTCGATAACGCTCTGATGATAGGCGACCTCATGTTCGATGTACGCCTTGTCGAACGCACCGTCGCGGAGCTTCTTCAGAGCAGCGAGATTCTCGTCCCCGCCCCGTTTGAGGCTCTCGCTCGTCGGGTTGCTCTCGGGGGTCACGTGCAACTTCTGCACGAGCTCCGTGGCCGACTGGTTCACGCCGGAATGATCCGTAATCATCCGCTGTGCGAAGTCCTTGACTTCCTTGGAGTGCCCTTTCGACTTGGCGAGTTTGCCGGCGGCGATATCCACCTGATTCGCGGTCACGACAATCGCTGCAATCTGCGGATCCATCACATGAGTAGTCTGGGCCCCGGCAGCTGCGGTGAGCAGGGCGAGGGTTGCAGCGCAAGGCGCATAGCGCGGTTTCATTTCGTCCTCCTCACGGGAGCAACAGCCCGTTCGTGACTGACAGGTTCTTTTAGCACCTGTCGTGACATTGGACAACGCGAGTTTGTGGGCGCCATCCCCGCCGTGAACAACTGTTAGGCACCAGCTGCGGCCGGTTCTGTAGGTGAAGCGATCTCCCATGGCGGCCGCTCTGCGGCCGAGTGTGCGCTGCCGCTTCGACACAGCGATTCCTTCGCGTCGTTGCAGCGTCGCCGACGGTCATTAGAAGACGACCTCTGACCAGCTTATGCCACCGTAGGGCTAGTGTTACCGACGTAACAGCTTCTGGGAACGTTACCAAAGTAACTGATCTGTCACCTTCGAAGTGGTAGCAAGAACAGGCGAGCGTGCGAAGCCGAACACTGATCGCGACTCGATCACAGGGATGGGAGGAATTCGCCATGAGACTGTTCAGGGGAACGCGCTTCCTGCTCGGCGGCCTTTTGCTCTGTCTTACCCTAAGAGCGCAGGAGCTTTCAGGGTTCGATGCCGTGATTCGTGACAATGCCAGACAAATGGCCGATGAGGGCAAGCGAACCTTTCGATTCGACACATTCGGCGACGAGACCTTCTGGGGTGACACGCTGCGACTGCACGAAGCAATCGAAGGGCAGAAGTTGGGCGGCGTGGGGGCCGGGGTGAGCCCGGCGACGGCGCTCGCGGTAGGCCTGAAAGTCGACGTGGACGCGTTGCCCGCCAGCGTCATAGCCGCTCTTAGGGCAGGCAAGGTCGACCTTAACGATACTGCGACAACGCTGCTGCTGCTGAAAGTGGGTTCTGTGGTTGGAGTGACCGGGCATTTCAACAGCCAGGGTCGGCTGAGTTCGATTGGAATACAATGTGCCCTTTGTCATTCCACCGTGGACGACTCATTCGCTCCTGGCATCGGTCATCGGCTGGATGGTTGGGCGAATCGTGACTTAAACGTTGGCGCGATCACATCGCTCGCGCCGAACCTGCAACCTGCTGCAGCCCTCCTCGGCACGGACGTAGCGACGGTCAGGAAGGTACTCGCTGCCTGGGGACCGGGAAGGTTTGACGCCGAACTCTTCATGGATGGCAAGGGCTTCCGGCCCGACGGCAAGAGCTCTGCCGTTCTCATTCCGCCGGCTTTTGGACTGGCCGGTGTCAATCTGCACACGTGGACCGGCTGGGGTTCGGTCACATACTGGAATGCGTTCGTGGGAAATCTGGAGATGCACGGCAAGGGAACGTTCTTCGATCCGCGCCTGAACAGTGCCGCTCAGTTTCCCGTGGCGGCGGCTGCCGGTTTTGGTAACCTGCGAAACACCCCCGACCTGATCACAGAGAAGCTCGGCGCGCTGCAATTTTACCAGCTCGCCATACCGGTTCCGAAGCCCCCGAAGGGAAGCTTCGACGAAGCGGCAGCCGAGCGGGGCAAAGAGCTCTTCGCGGGTCAGGCTAAGTGTGCGACATGCCACGTTCCGCCGCTATTTACCGAGCCGGGCTGGAATCTGCATGCGCCCGAAGAGATCGGAGTCGACGACTTCCAGGCCAGTCGTGCCCCGGACAGGCGTTACCGTACGACTCCGCTGAAAGGACTGTGGACGCACACCAAAGGTGGCTTCTTCCACGACGGGCGCTTCTCAACGTTGGGCGAAGTGGTACAACACTACAACGGTTTCTTCGGTCTCGGCCTCAGTGATCAGCAGGTTCACGATCTGGTCGAATATCTGAAGTCGCTGTAACTGGCAGGATACGCGACCCAGCCTGCTGATCGGTTCGGCACGGCATGTGTTACCAAAGTAACTGACGTTGCCACCTGTAGGTGATAGGCGTATCAGTGCTCGGGACGCTGGTACGCAAATCCACTCAGGGAGCGGGGTCTTCGCCATGACAGAAGCTCCAGCGTGGCGGTTCCTAGTCGCGTTCCCAACCTCTCGTGAAAAGCGCGTGGCTTCGGCAGAATCATTCGATGCCAGCATCGATCGCACCCACCGGCCAGAGTGCAGAGCGGCAGGCCCTCGGATTTGAGGATTCCCTCTCTCAGGCAGCGCTTTCTACCGCTCTGGTTTCAGTCTTTCGCGGAAAGTTTTGCGACGCTATCCTGCCGAATCGAAAAGCAGTCGCTTTCAAGAAGGAACAGGTCATCTACGACGTGGGGGATACGGCACGAACGTTCTTCTTTCTGCAGCGTGGATTTGTAAAGGTCGGCACGATTACGTCCGATGGCCACGAACTCATCTACGATGTACGCAAAGCCGGAGATGTCGTCGGCGAACTGTGCGCGTCCGAGCTGCAGCGTCTGGATCGAGCCGTGGCGCTTGAGCCAGCAGAGGCCATCCCCGTGCCATTCGAGGAGGTAATGGAAGCCGTGCGAGAACGACCTGACCTACTGACACGACTCGTTGACGTCTTCTGCCGTGCGCTGAGTGAGGCCTATGCACAAGTGAACACCTTGGCGGTGGACGACACGGCTCATCGGCTCGCCAAGGTGCTGCTGAAACTGGCGGCCAAGATAGGTCAGCACTCGGGGTCCGAGGTCGAGATTCCCACGTATCTCACGCAAGAAGAAATCGCGCAGATGGTGGCTGTACGCCGGGAGAGAATTTCAACAGCGCTGAATTTTTTTCGCCGCAAGCGCCTGATTCAATATACCAATCATGGGCACCTGGTGCTGAATGTGAGCGCCCTGGAAAGCTACGTTAGTTGACGGCTAAGCCCGCCAAGGGCGACACGTCCTCGCCGCGGCCACCCGTTTCCTCTGTGGATTGTGTTCAGCGCTGCGCTGGCGCTGCTGCTCTCATCGACCTGGAAAGCCGGTCAACACGTTCCAGGGGCGCCGGCAGCCCCACCACAGAAACAGCACGATCCGATATCTGAAGCCCGAAACGTTGCTGACCGTCCGGCGCGAGGCTCGTCGGTGCATTTGGGTGCAAATGGGTGCAAAACGTTGCAAATGGTAGCGGGGGCAGGATTTGAACCTGCGACCTTCGGGTTATGAGCCCGACGAGCTGCCAGACTGCTCCACCCCGCACCAGGAGGGCGCGCATTCTACAAGCCGATGGCGGGGGCGGCAATAGAAAGAAGAGGTAGCGTCCGGCGTACCAAAGGCTTGCATCGGCAGGCGGGTTTTTCCCCGCGGCCGCGATCCCGCCAGCCGCGGCCACCCGCCCGGGGCGACGAGGCGCGGGGCGAGGCCGCGGCCGCATCTTCAGGCTAGCTTGCTGGCGATCTTCCCGGCGAGCGCCGCTCCGGCCTTGGGGTCTAGTCCCTTCAGTGGCCAGCCGATGCCGAGTCCCTCGCGCGGACTGGGCTTGGGGATGATGTGGAAGTGCACGTGTGGAATGGCCTGGTGGGCGCCGGTGCCGTTGTTTTCGAGCACGTTGTATTCCTTCACGCCCGTGGCGGCGACGACCGCGCGGCACAGGCGCGGCAGCACCCGCCCGATCGCGGCGGCTGATTCGTCCGAAAGGCGATCGAGGGTTTCCGCAGGCTCTTTCGAGACCACGAGCGTGTGCCCGTCGCTCAACGGGTTGATGTCGAGAAACGCCAGCACCTTGTCGTCCTCGTAGATCTTGTGGCAGGGGATTTCCCCGCGGACGATCTTGCCGAATACCGTGTCTGCCATGGGTAGCCTCTGCGCCAATGCCCCGCTTACGGCCACATTGTCGCGCGCCGTGGCGTACTGACAAGACCGTTCGTGGATTTTGCGGTCCCGGCGCGTGCGCGTAGACTCACACGCTCGCTGCGCCCTGATGAGGGGACCTGGCATGAAGACCAAGGCTGCCGTTGCGTACGCCGCCGGAAAGCAGCTCGAAGTCGTGACGGTCGATCTCGACGGCCCGAAGGCCGGCGAAGTGCTCATCGAGATCCGCGCGAGCGGCGTGTGCCACACGGTCAAATTCACCCGTTCCGGCGGCGATCCGGAGGGCCTGTTCCCGGTGATTTTCGGGCACGCAGGGCACGGCGTTCGGCGGTGCGCGGGGCCGCAGCGACGTTCTGATGCACGAGGGCGAGTCGATCCGCTCGGTGATCACCTTCTGAGAACGCTGCGCGCCTTCGGGGCGCGCGGTGCTCTACACTGACGCTCACAATTCGAATCAGGAGAACCTCATGGCTATCTCGATACATCCGGCCGTCGATGGCGGCGTCAAGGCGGGCGCTACCGACTTTGCGGGCGGTACGCTCACCTGCAAGTGCAGCTCCTCACCCGTGACCGTGAGCCTGAAGGGCAACACGGCGTTCAACCACGTGTGCGGCTGCACCAAGTGCTGGAAGCCCAAGGGGGCGCTGTTCTCAGTGGTCGCGGTCATCGGGCGCGACAAGCTCAGCGTCACCGCGAACGCCAACAAGCTCAAGGTCGTCGACGAGAAAGCGCCCATCCAGCGCTACGCCTGCACCGGCTGCGGCGTGCATATGTACGGGCGGATCGAGAACAAGAACCACCCGTTCTACAGCTTCGATTTCGTGCACACCGAGCTCTCGAAGGACCGCGGCTGGTCGGCCCCGGAGTTCGCGGCGTTCGTCTCGTCGATCATCGAGTCGGGCTTCCCGCCGGCGCGCATGGGCGAGGTGCGCGCGCGCCTCAAGGAGCTGAAGCTCGAGCCGTACGACTGCCTGTCGCCCGGGCTCATGGATCTGATCGCCACGCACGCGGCGAAGCAGAAGGGCACGCTCGCGGCCTGATCCGGACCGCAGCCGCCGTGTGCGGCCGCTTTCACGCTCGTGCCGGCACCGGGTCCGCAGGAGGCGGACCGGTGCCGGCAGCTTCGGTTGCGCCTGGGAGAGTCCCGTGGTCGATCGCCGAGAGTTCATCACCGTTGCCGGTTCGCTGGTCGCCGCCTGCGTCGCTTCCTCGCTCGGGAGGGCGGCTCGTGCCACCGCGCCGCCCGCGAGCGAGGCTGCTGAGCGGCTCAACGCGCTGTTCGATGTCTTCATGGAGGAGCGATTCGAGAAGAATCCCGACATGCTCACGATCCTCGGCCTCGACAAGGGCAAGTACGCGTGGGCGAAGTCGAAGCTCACCGAGGCTTCGCTTCAGTGGGTGCGCGAGTCGAAGCAGGACAACGCCTCACGCCTCAAGCGCCTCAGGGCCTTCGATCGCGGCACGCTCTCGGGGGCGGATCTCGCCAACTACGACACGGTCGAGTACCAGTTGGAGACCACCGCGCGGACCGGGCCCTTCGAGTACGGCGACGCGGTGCGCCCCTATGTGGTGAGCCAGCTGACGGGCTCCTACCAGAGCGTTCCGACCTTTCTCGACCGCCAGCATCGCATCGACAACAAGGAGGACGCGGAGGCCTACCTCGCTCGCTTAAGGGCCTTTGCGACGGTGCTCGACGAGGAAACGGAGCGGGTGCGGCACGATGCAGGGCTCAAGGTCGTGCCGCCCGATTTCCTCATCAATCGCACGCGCGATCAGATGCGAGTCCTGCGCGGCACCGCGCCCGCGGACTCGATCCTCGCCACCTCGATCGGGAAGCGTGCGCAGAAGCTCGGCCTCACCACCGACTACGGCGCGGAAGCCTCGCGCATCGTCGGCGCCGAGGTCTATCCGGCGCTTGACCGGCAAATGCGCTCGCTCGCCGAGCTGCGCCCCGCGGCAGCGCACGATGCGGGCGTCGGGCGACTGCCGCAGGGTGAGGCGCTCTATCAGGTTGCCCTGCGCTTTGGCACGACCACCGACATGACCGCCGACCAGGTGCACACCCTTGGGCTCGATCAGGTGAAAGAGCTCGATGCGCGCATGGATACGCTGCTGCGTGCGCAGGGGAAGAAGAGCGGAACGGTATCCGAGCGCATGCAGGCGCTCGCCAGGGACCCGCAGTATCTCTATCCGGACACCGATCCGGGGCGGCAACAGATCCTCGATTACTGCAACGGGCTCATCACTTCGCTCCAGCCTCGCCTCGAGAAATATTTTCACGTCCGGCCGAAGGCGGCCGTCGAGATCCGCCGGGTGCCGGTCTATACCGAGGCCGGCGCGCCGGGCGGCTACTACCAGATTCCGGCGCTCGACGGCTCGCGCCCCGGAGCCTTCTACATCAATCTGCGCGATACCGGCGAATGGTCGCGCTGGAAGTTGCCGACGCTGGTCTATCACGAATCCGAGCCCGGGCATCACTTTCAGCTGGCGCTGGTGCTGGAGATGCCCTCGCTCCCGCTGATCCGCAAGGCGGGCGGCGCCGGCTTCTCGGCGAACACCGAAGGCTGGGCGCTCTACGCCGAGCAACTGTGCGATGAGATGGGCCTCTATGACTCCGAGCCCCTCGGCCGGCTGGGGCTCCTGCAGTCGCTGCTCTTCCGCGCCGCGCGCTGCGTGGTCGATACCGGGCTGCACGCCAAGGGCTGGAGCCGGGAGCGGGCGATCGACTACATGGTCGCGACGACCGGCGAGAACGCGACAGCCATGACGACCGAGGTCGAGCGGTACTGCACCTGGCCGGGTCAGGCGTGCAGCTACAAGGTGGGGCATACCCGCTGGCTGGCCCTGCGCGCCGAGGCGCGCCGCCGCCTCGGCGCGAAGTTCGACATTCGGGACTTCCACGATGTGGGACTCTCGGCGGCGCCCATGCCGCTCGCGGTGCTCGAGCGTGTGGTCGGGGAGTGGCTGGCGAGCCGCAAGGCATGAGTCGGCGGAGGCGAATCCCCGCGCGCGGCACGGCAGGGCGCATCGCGATGGGGCTCGCGGCCGCCTGGCTCGCGTCGGCCGCCACCGGAGCGCTCCCGGGGGCGGTTGCGGCCGGGGCGGAGGCGAGCTATCCGCCGCCGGTGCAGAGCGACTTCCTCCTCAAGGACTTCAGATTCGCCTCCGGCGAGTCGCTCCCTGAGCTGCGCATCCACTATCGCACCTTCGGTACACCGCGCGCGGACGCCCACGGCGTAGTGCATAACGCGGTCATCATCCTGCACGGCACCGGAGGGAGCGGTGCGAGCCTCGTGAGAGCGGAATTTGCGGGCGAGCTCTTCGCGGCGGGTCAGCCGCTCGATGCCGCGAAGTACTTCATTGTGCTCCCCGACGGCATTGGCCACGGCAATTCCAGCAAGCCGAGCGACGGGCTGCACGCCCGCTTTCCTCACTACGGCTACCGCGACATGGTCGAAGCGCAGTACCGGCTGCTGACCGAGGGCCTTCACGTCAGTCATGCGCGCCTCGTCATGGGTACCTCGATGGGCGGCATGCACACCTGGCTCTGGGGCGAGCTGCACCCTGAGTTCATGGATGCCCTGATGCCGCTCGCCAGCCTGCCGACGCAGATTTCGGGCCGTAACCGCGCGTGGCGGCGGGTGATCATCGATGCGATCCGCAACGACCCGGCGTGGCAGGGGGGCGAGTACTCGAGCGAACCCCCCTCGCTCAGGACCGCCCTGGAGATGCTCTGGCTCGTCAGCAGCAACCCGGTGCTGCGGCAGGACGAGGCGCCCACCCTCGCGCGCGCGGATCAGGCGCTGGACGCCTACGTCAACGATCAGATGAGATCGGCCGACGCCAACGACCTCTTGTATGCCGTGAGCGCCTCGCAGGACTACGACCCGGGGCCGGCGCTCGAGAAGATCGAGGCCCCGCTCATAGCGGTGAACTCAGCCGACGACCTCATCAATCCGCCCGAGCTCAAAATCCTCGAGCGCGAGATCCAGCGCGTGCCGCACGGGAGGGCGGTCGTGATCCCCTTCAGCGAGCGCACCCGGGGTCACGGCTCGCACACCGTTGCGGTGCTCTGGAAGCGGCATCTCGAGGATCTGCTCAAAGCCCCGGAGCGCTGAGTCGGCACGGGTGCCGGGGCGCGGCGGCGATTCCGCCCGCGCTCAAGCGTCGTGCACGAGCTGCGGGCCGAGCTCCGTGATGGAATTGCAGCCGAGCTGACCGAGCACCCGATCGATCTCGGTAGTCAGCATCGCGAGCGCGCGATCCACGCCCGGCTCGCCGCCGGCGGCGAGGCCATAGAGCGTCGCGCGGCCGATCATCACCGCCTGGGCACCGAGCGCGAGCGCCTTGACGACGTCGGTGCCGCGGCGGAAGCCGCTGTCGATGAGGAGGGTGAGCCGCTGGCCCACGGCGCGCCGGATATCCGGCAGCACCTCGATCGGCGCCACGCAATAATCCAGCTGCCGTCCGCCGTGATTGCTCAGCACGATACCGTCGCACCCAAGCGCCGCGGCGCGCTCGGCGTCGCCGACGCTCAGCACTCCCTTGATGAGCAGCCGCCCGCGCCAGAGCTGCCTGATCCACGTGATGTCGTCCCACTGGATGGTCGGCTCGAAGAGCGGGGGGATCACCGTGGCGCCGCCGAGTGCCGTGGTGGCCGACGGCGGCAGGTAGCCCTCGAGATTGCGGAAGCGCGGCATGCCGGGGGTGACGAATGTCCGCCACAGCCAGCGCGGGTGGCGCAGCATGTCGAGCGCGGTGCGCACGGTGGGTCTCCCCGGGGCGCGGTAGCTGCGCCGGTCCCACTCCCGGTTGCCGAACACGTTCGCGTCGGTGGTGAACACCAGCGCCTCATAGCCGGCCGCTCCGGCGCGCTGGACGATGTCACGTGCGATCGCGCGCTCCTTGAGCACGTAGAGCTGCAACCAGAGCCGTCCGCCGGCACGGGTCGCGAGCTCTTCGAGCCGCGTGGTCGAGAGCGTGCTGAGCGTGAAAGGAATGCCGAGGCGGGCCGCCGCGCGCGCGAGCGCGAGGTCACCCTGCGGGTGGAGCATGCCGTTCAGGCCCGTGGGGGCGATGATGAGCGGAGCGTTGGCGAGGCGCCCGAAGATCGCGATACGCTGATGGCGCGCCGAGGTGTCGATCAGGGTCTGCGGGATGAGCCGCAGCCGCTCGAGGGCGTCGCGGTTGCCGCGCAGCGTGACCTCATCCTCCGCTCCCCCCTCGACGTACTCGAAAGCGAAGCCTGGTACCCGCCGTCGCGCGATTTCGCGGAGCTGAGCGATATTGAGGGCGCGCGCCAGGTCGAGGCTGTTGAATGGACGCCGCTTCCAGGGCATGAGCGCGCGGGCTACTCGTAGAGCGCCACGCTGATGCGCGAGGCGACGAATGTGTTGGCCGCGGCGTTCAATTGCCCGACCGCGACCAGCCGGTAGATCTTGTTGGTGCCGTTCAAAGTGGAAGAGAGCGCGCCGGCGAAGGCGCTGGCGCTATGGAACACCGAGATGCCGCTCGTGAGCGTGATGCTGCCGATCGACAGCCGCAGATCAGCCTGGGCTGCGCCCACGATGGTGAAAGGCGGACTCGTGGGGAGCAACTTCAGGTCGTACGTCCCTGGGCGGGTCAGGTCGAGGGTGCCCGGGACGGTGACGATGTGGTGAACGCTTCCGAGACTGGCGTTGCTGAGATCTACGACCAAGCCCGAGGTGTTGGCGGAGGTGAAAGGTGCGGTCGCCCCCCCGTTCACCCATTCGACCACCAGGCGCTGCTCGGTGGCGCTGCCGAGCGCGATGGCGGTCGCGTTGAAGTCGGGCGGTGCGGCCCCGAAGGGGCTGACGAGGCCGTCGACCGCGAGCAGCGTGCTGGCGGCGACCCCGCTCTCATCGAGCGTGCCGGTGTTGACCGCGTAGGCGGCGGGGTTGGCTACCGGTGTGCCGGTGCCGGCGAAGTTGAAGCCGGCGGGCGCGAAGTTGCCGATCGTCAGGACATCGAGCACGGCGCTCCCGGGGGTCGCGGAGCTCAGCGTGCCCCAGATACGGGAGGAGGCGAGGCGCGCCTGGCAGGGTGTCGGCGTGCCTCCGACCATGCACGTGGCCGCGTCCAGGCTGAGATTGCCTGCGCTGTCGACGCTGCACTGGCCGGAGACATCGAGCTGCTGTCCGACCGAGATCGAGGCGGGAGTAAGCCCGCTCGCCATGACCCCATCCTGGCTCACGGTGGTGGCGCTGCCGATCGTGACCGTGGCGTTGTTGTAGAAAGCATCGGGATATGCAGCGCAGGCAGCGCCCAGGCGCTGGAACAGATGCGCGCCGTGCACGGTGAGGGTGTTGCCGCTGCGGGCGCTCACGACTCCGGTGACATGGTCTGAAAGGGTCTCGAGACTGGTGCCGGCGTATACCGCGGTCGCGTGGAAGCCCGGCGTGATACCCGACAGGTCCCCGAGCGTCCCGTAGGCTGCGACCGGCGCGTTGGTGGTGAGGGCGGCCATGGCGGCGAGTCCCGAGGCGCCAGTGTAGGCGGTGCCGTCGACATTGAAATAGGTGTTGGCGTCGGTGCTCACGGTCACCGCCCCCACGGCGGACGACTGATCGGTGAGGGGACGGGTGTTGCTGATGTAGTCGTTCGAGGCGCTCTCTACGATGACCAGGAGTCCCCGCGCGCGCATCGAGCTGGCGTCTGCCGGCGCCGGCCTCATGACCGCATACGGATGCACGGTCACCTTGGGCGTGGAGCCCGAGGTGTCGATCGAGTTCGAGGCCGCAAGGTCGATGTCGACGGCGAGGCGCGACGACTTGCTTGAGGTGATGGTGAGCTGATTGCTGGGATCGAAGGTGACGGTGACGCTGCTGGTCGTCGGCGCGGTCCCTTTTAAATTGACCACGCTGGCGGCGACCGCCTGTCCGTTGAGGTTGACCCAGACGCTCGCGCTCAGGTAATCAAGGGTGATCGTGGCGGACTTGTAGGTTCCGGACGGCACAGCGTCCGCTACGAGCAGCTCGGACCCGTCGGTGAGAGCCGCCAGGTCGGCGAGCTCGCTCACTCCCGACACCCAGGGGTGCAGCGTCCAGACCGTGCCATTGGTATTGGTGAGGGCGATCGAGTCGATCTGCACGCGATAGCTGGCGAAGTCACCGCTGGTATCCGAGAGTGTCACAACCAGCGTACCCAGCGGGGTGTTGGAGCTGCCGCCGCAGCTCGCGAGCATGACGAGGGCGCACGCGAGGGCGGGCAGCCTGCGCGCGGGGCTCCGGCGGGTGCGAACGACGGTCATCGAGACATCCCTTCGATACGGCTTGGCCGCGGGCGTCGCGGCACCCGCTTAGAGGCAATCCGCGGGCGAAGCGTTCCCCCACCCCGCAAGGCGCGCATAGTGTACCGGTTTCGCTCCGGTCAGTTGATCGTCAGCTGGGCGCTGCCACTCGCGCTGCCGCGCAGATCGATTGGCGTGGAATACGACTGGCGATGCAGAGTGCTGGACGGAGCGGCCGACTTCCAGGCGCGCACCGTCAGGTAATAGAGAGAGGCCGGCGTGCCGCTGGGCACGCTGTTGACGGTGACCGTCGCGCCCGGCCCCTGTGTCAGCGCCGCATCGAGCGGCGCGGCGGCGATGAGCGTGCCGTCGTGCCCGACCAGCAGCTCGCCGTGGTCATACTTGCCCGCGGTTGCCTGCGTGATGCTGACGGAAATCGAGCCGGGGCTGTCGCCCGCTGCGAGCGTCAGTGCCGGCAGCGTGACCGGCGGCGCCGTCGTGCCCGACTGCGGCGCCGCTACGGAGGTCGTAAGGGGTCCGTCCTGGTACCCCGGGGCACTCGCCGCGACCAAGTAACCTCCCTCTTTTTCCACGGGCGCAGCGCTCACCAGGGTTACGGTTGCGCCGCTCGCGTTGTACGTGCCCGAATCGATGGTGCCGGTCGACAATCCTTCCGCGTTCGCAAGTGTCTGATTGAAGTTCGCAAGTGTCTGATTGAAGGGATCGATGGGGCTCGCTTCGATCAGGTACGGCACTTCGCCTTTGGTCGCCAGCGTCTGGTAGAAAGCGACCCAGGCTCCTGCGGGGAGCGCCGGCCCGCTGGCGTTGCCCAAGTTCACCGTGTAAGGGCTCGCCGAGCGGGGGATCAGCGTGCCCACCGAGACCGTATTGGTCGCGCTCGAGCCGGTAGTACTGGTCGAGCTGGTCGAGCCGCTCGTCGTCGAGCTCGTGCTGCTGCTCGCAGGGCTCACCTGCACGGCCTTGATGATGATGGTCGCTATCCGTGCGCCGTGGATGACTACGTCGTACGCGGGAGGGTTGGAGGAGCTGGTGGGGAGCGGGTAGAGCAGGAAGCTCCCGTCGGCGTGCACCGGCGTGCTGCTCATCACCACGTGACGCGTTCCATCGGCGCTCAAGACTTCCGCGCTCACCTGGATGGCGGGCAGTCCGCTGCTGCCGGTGAGGTTGGTGAGCGTCAGCTGCCCGGAGATTCCTCCGACCTGGGAGAGATCGTAGGCGCTGGCGTGGGAGCTCATCAGGATGCCGTTCGGGCTGCTCGCTCCGGCGTAGGTGAATAGCGCGAGATCGCGTGCCCCGTCGAAGTCGAGCGCGAACGAGGCGGTCGTCGTGCTCGAGGTCGTGGCCGACGCCGTGGTGCTTGGGGTCGAGCTCGTCGGCGTCGTGGCGCCGCTCAACGCTGCGCCGATGTTTCCGATCGGCACGGAGAGCGAGCCCTGGATACCGATGCCTTGGTCGGGACTGAGGAGCTCGAGAGGCAGCTGGTGCGGCGTGCCACCGCTGTCGACGAAGTCCGCTTCGGCGTTGTAGAGCGCGCCCGCGGTCTTTGCGGAAGAAGTCAGGTCCGCGGCAGCGTCCACCGGAATCAGCCGCACCTGCGAATAATTTCCGGAAGCGAGCTTGAGGCCCGTGACGAGGCTGCCGAGGTTGCCGCCGGAGTCGGTGACCAGGTCCACCGTCGCCGGCGTCGAGAGCGGGAACTTGACCCAGCCGCCGTCGTCGGGACCGGCGTTCGCGCTCGTATTGAACCAGACTTCCTGCGCGGTGATCCAGACGTGCGAGTAGAGCGCGGGGCTGTTCCCGGTCACCGACACGTCGGTTTTCACCGAGCAGCCGGCCAGGACGCAGGCGAGTACCGCGATAGGGACGGCAAGCGAGAGGCTCTTCCGGTTCATGTGCGAGTCCCTGTGCAGGCCTTCCAGGGATGATGTCTCAAGCGCTTTGACCTGGCAACGCACGCCAGGTTCTCGATGTGTCGAATTGTGGCCGCACTGGCAAGGGCCGGTGTAGGTTCCCGCGACGGTCGGCGCGCCCTCTCTAGCGCGCCCGCATGATGGCGCGCCGCACGTCCGCCAGCGGCGCGCTGTCTGAGAGACGCACCGACGAGTCTTCGGACTCGATACCGAGCTCCCGCCACAGCCCCATGAGGTCGGGCGTGACGGGTGAGTCCTTCAGCCGCGCATAGAGATCCTCGAGTGTCGTCGTGCCGACCGCATGATCCCCGGTAAGCAGCACCCGCTCGATCGGCCAGTCCGCGGCCAGCCCGCCGCTGTCACGCACGATGGCGCGCAGCGCATCCTGCAAGCCGAAGCGGTTGTGCGACTGCCGGTGAATGTCGACGTCCGCCAGCAGGCAGAACATGGCGCCGCCCCAGTAGGTGCGTGCCCAGGTATGGGTGCGGTCGAGACCGCGGTCGCCCGACTCGGGCAGTCCCCGGGGCATCTGGCGCATCTCCTCCGCCCACACGTCCGCTTCACTGCGGTTACCGGCCTGAACGCGCGCCACGCCCTCGACGTAGGTCGCAAGCCCCTCGGAGAGCCAAGCGTGCGCTTCGCCCGTATCGGGCAGTGCGAGGTGGGCCATCTCATGCACCAGCACCCAGTCCGAGAGCAGCTGCGCCTCGGTCACATCTTGTCCGAGGCGCACCTGAATGTAGGCCTCGGGATTGGCAAAGCTCTTGCCGCCGTGCACCCCTTCGCCGCGCTCGGCCATCACCCGCACCGTAAGGCGGGCGACCGGGAAATGGCCGTAGTACCCGGCCACGATGGAGGCGGAGCGGCGAATCCAGCTCTCGATCGGATCTCCACCGCCGCGGAACGCGCCGCGGTCGAGCTCGATCTGTACGGCGACGTCGCCGACAGTGATGCCGCTGCTACGGCCCGCGGCGAGTCCGAGCAGCGCGCCGAGAGCCAGAAACACGATCGCGGCGGCGGCGGCGAGGGCTGCGCTTGGGGGCCCGGCGCGCGACATCGCCTAAGGCTCGTCAGCGCGCAGTCTGGCCGAAGAGCACGCGCCTCGTCTCCTCGGTGAGAGGCGCCGGACTGCCGAACGCGGGATTCACGGACTTGGCTTTCTCGTAGGCGCGCCGCGTGGCGGGCCGGTCGCGAATGGCCTCGAACCAGCGCTTCAAGTGCGGGAAATCCTCGAGCTTCTGCCGCTGCGTCTCGTAGGGCACGATCCAGGGGTAGGCCGCGATATCCGCGATCGAGTACTCGCCGCCGATGAACGTCCGGTCGGTCAGGCGCTTGTTCAGCACTCCGTAGAGCCGATTGGTTTCCTTCACGTAGCGCTCGATCGCGTAGGGGATCGGCTCGGGCGCGTAGCGGGTGAAGTGATGGTTCTGACCGGCCATCGGGCCGAGTCCCGCCATCTGCCAGAACAGCCATTGGATCACCTCGTAGCGCCCGCGCAGGTCGGACGGCAGCAGCTGCCCGGTCTTTTCGGCGAGGTAGAGCAGGATCGCGCCCGACTCGAATACCGAGAGCGACGCGCCGCCGCCCTTGGGATCGTGATCGATGATCGCGGGGATGCGGTTATTGGGGGAGAGGGCGAGGAACTTGGGGTCGAATTGAGCGCCGGTATTGATGTTCACCGGGATGATCCGATAGGCGAGCCCCGTCTCCTCGAGGAACATCGTGATCTTGTGTCCATTCGGCGTGGTCCAGTAATGAAGGTCGATCATGATGTCCCTCCGGCGAGGGCCACAGATTGGCACGCCCGGCGGAACCAGCGCGAGGCCCTTACGGGTTGGCGCAGCGTACGCCTTTAGCGGTATGGGAGCGAAGCGCGCGTCTGCCCTGACCCGGGAAACCGCACGTTACGCGCTGCTGCCGGCGGCGGCCGCGCCCCAGACCTCGCCGCCGAGGGAACGGTGATCGCCGCTTCAGCGGCCGTCGCCGTCCTTCGATGAGCGCCCGTCGATCCAGGTCTCGAGCACGTTGAGCTTCTCGTCGGCGAGCACCAGGTTCGCCTTGAGGCCCGGGGCGATGCGGCCGGTGTCGTGCGTGAGCCCGAGGAACTCGGCCGGCCATTCGCTCGCCATGCGCACCGCCTCGGGGAGGGGGAGCCCGAGCATCGAGACCGCATTGCGTACGCAGCTCGCCATGTCGATGTTGGAGCCGGCGAGCCGGCCGTCTTCGTCGAAGCACGCGTAGCCGTTGACGGTGATGCGCCGCCCCTGCAGCTCGAAGGAGCCATTGTCGGTGCCGACGCTCGGCATGGCGTCGGTGACCAGCATGAAGCGGTCGTGAGGCTTGCAGCGCAGCGCGATACGCAGCACCACGGGGTCCGTGTGCTCGCCGTCGACGATGATGCCGCACCAGCTCGATGGATCTTCGAGCGCGGCGCCCACG
>MNCZ01000002.1 GCA_001914695.1 Gammaproteobacteria bacterium 13_2_20CM_66_19
TGCAAAATTCGACGACCTATCACTATGATTCATTGGGCCGCCGCAGCCAGATGATCGATGCCCTGACGCGTACCACAGTGTACGGTTACGACGGCGTCGGCAACATGACCTCGGTGCAGAATCCTAAGGACTCGGCTGCCTCATATGCCATGACGTACGACGCCGCGAACCAACTGAAGACGATTACGTATGCTGATGGCACGACTCCGAATGTGAGTTTCGTATACGATCTCGATGGCCAGCGGACGTCGATGACGCACGGCACCCAGACGTCGACGTACCAATATGACTGGCTCCACCGGTTGACCCAGAACACAAACGGGGCAGGATCCCAAGTGACTTACTCATACGATCTCTTGGGTCACGTTGTGCAACTCGGCTATCCCGGCGGGACAAACGTGAACCGTCGCTACGATGATGCGGGTCGTTTGGTATCGGTCACCGACTGGCTCAATAACACGACGCGGTTCTCGTATGATGTGAACAGCAACGTCAGCCAAGAAACGTATCCCAATGGCGCGGTCGCGGCCTTCGGTTACGACGCCGCCGACCGTCTGATCCAAGTCCAAGACATGTCTAAGGGAAACCAATTGCTCAGTCTGACCTATGCCCGCGACAATGCCAATCGATTGACCGCCGAAAACTCGACGACCTACGGTCATGATTCGATGAATCGCGTTGTAGGTTCAAGTGCGGCGACAAACGTCACAGTCTATGGCTACGACGTGGCTGACAACCTAACGAAGATCACCAACGGCGCAACTAACACAACCCTCGTGTATGACGCTGCCAATCAAATCCAGACCGCGACCACGTTCAACGGAGCCAATCAAACTCAAAAGTACACGTACGGCTTTGATGCCAATGGCAACCGCATCCAGAGGACGGATCAGAACAACAACGTGGTCACCTATGGCTACGATCAGGCCAATCGACTGACTAGCTTCGGTTCCAATGCCACCTACGGCTATGATGGCGATGGCGTCCGTACCAGTAAGACTGTGTCAGGAGTCGTTGAAAACTTCACCTGGGACTTCTCGGGAGGGTTGCCACTTGCGTTGGTCGACGGATCGACGAAGTACGTCTACGGGCCAAGCGGCTTGCCAATCGAGCAGATAACCTCGTCCGGTACCACCTACTACTATCATGCCGACCAAATCGGCAGCACTCGAGTCATCACGGATTCGGCTGGCAATGTTGCCAACACCTACACCTACGACGTATATGGGAACGTCACGAACTTAACCGGGACGGTTGCGAATCCGTTCCAATTCGCCGGTCAATACGTCGATTCTGAGTCGGGCTTCGAGTATCTAAGGGCACGCTACTATGACCCCGCTACAAGCCAGTTCATCTCGCGCGATCCCGCAGTCGCTAATACGCGCGAGCCGTATGCATATTCGAGCAATAATCCCCTCGATAGCGCCGATCCAAGCGGGTTATGTGACCTTTGGCACCTGACAGACTGCGCGAAGAAAGCCGGAAGTTGGGTGAAGGCGAAGATCACCCAGGCGGCGCCTGTTCTGAAGGCTATACACGATGTTTCATCGACGATCGCGGGCGCTTGCGCCCTGGCGACTCTTGCCGTTGTAACTGCTGAAATCACAGGGCCGTGTGCGGCAGCGTTCGGAGTCGTTACCGCCGTTACCGGCGCGGGCCTGTATGTTGCAGGTAAGGAGAGTGGAACTGGTGCCCTATGGGACGTCGCCACGGCCATTCCTGGGCTTGGGGTACTCAAAAATGCCGGCAAGATGTTCACTGAGGGAAGGGCGGCCGCCCGATGGTTTAGCGCCGCAGAAAGGTACGCGGCAGCCGGCAAGAGTGCGGCGGCAGACATCAGCTTCGATGTGTACCTTGGACGATATATCGGCCAAAGGGCGGCGCTGAAGATGTTTGACACTTTTGACGGTATTCAGACGGTCTTCGGCGGATTCAACATCGCCGGCGGATTCTTATGGGGAGAAAACGCAAGCCAAGCATGTTGAACCCGCATCACTTGTTCGATCCCTTCGTCGGCATGTCTGACGATCAAGTTGACAGGCTCGCGCACGCCTGGAGGTCGATGACGAGATGGTACGAGTATTCGGTCGCGCTCGTCGCTGTTGGGATCCTGGGTATGGTCGGGACCAATCTACTCCTGGGTCCTGACTGGGCTTCATCAGCTTGGGCTCTCCTACCCGAGTTGGTTGTGCTTAGCTCAGTGGTTTGCCTGGCGGTAGCGGTTGCCAAGACGGTCGTTTACTGGCATTTCCGCCTGAAGTTCAGCGGCAAGGGTTTCCTCGCGATTCAGCGAGACCTTGTTGTGGGCTACTGGCGCCGGCCCTACCTGCCGAGAGTTATCTTGGCGGTCGTAGTAGTCATTGGCATTGTGGCGGCGACCCATTTTCGTGGCACGGATCCGCCGATATATCTCCTTATCCTCGGAGCAGTCTTCCTCATCGCTCGACGGATCAAGGCGTACTTCTAGGTAGAGGCCGACCCCAGTGTCCGGGCGGGTGAGATCGTCATAGTGATTGCTGCCCCCAAGGCGCCAAGCGCTACAACAGCAAGGCCGGGTGGCCGCTTGTAGCTGGGCCAGAGAAGAGCCGATGTGAGGATGACGAGACTGAGCAAGAAAGTCCAGATGACGGATCCCGTCCCTTTGACCAGGCGCGAGAGCAGTTGGACTCAGGAGCTATCAGCACTATTTGACGCCCCCGTCGACCCGCCGGCACCGGAGTTCACGATGTTTCCCTCCTTGATGCATGGTAGACGGATCGTCGTGGCTTTGATCTGGCCTGTCAGAGGCGGTAGTAGGCGGTAGCGGGTAAGGGCTTGCGCGCTCTGCCTTGGATGGATGGCAGGGCACTGCTCGGCAACTCGCCGATCGCGATGACACATGGGCGGAGAAGTGCAAAGCGCATCGGGCAACGCTTTCAGAAATCGTACAGGACATGTATCGTTCGCCTGTGCCGGTCCCAATTGCCAAGAGCAGCTCAGTAGACCTTGCAGTGCTGGGCAAGGCCATCGGCGGCGGAGTGTTGGTGATCATTGGGCTCTTAGAAGCGGCGTCCAGCTCGGTAGGCCAGGTCTGCGAACAGGAGCCGATATTGTGCATGCCTTAATGGCGTGAGCAGTCTCACGCAGCTTCCAGGCAGCTATCGGAATGAAAACGGGCGGTGGGCGAGGTTGCTTGCAATCGTCCAACGAGACTCAGTGATGCCGTTCCTACCGCTGCTTGGCGTTAGTCTCCAAGACGCAATGCAGCTGAGGCGAATTGCCAAAGAGCTTCCCCGACTAAATGCTGGTGACCTGGGTTCGCAGACTAGTCAAGGAGTCAGCCTGGAAGAGCTCGGGCGGCAGTTTCGCGATGAGGTTTCACGCCGCCTTCCGACCGGTGCAACGGCGACGCTCACGGATCTGGTTTCAAAGGGCATGCCGGATTTTCCTGACATGCAGTCGGCCGGTTTGTGGGAGTCGATCTTCCGGATTATCGACCAGCAACCCGAGCGCCTACCTCCAAATTTAGCCATCGATTCAATTCAGGGTGCCGTGCGAGGTTACTTGGATCAGCGTATGCCACCATCGCTCGGCAATCAGGAATTACTTCCTATTGAGGGACGGAGCCCCGATGATCGTGAATACGACGATTATGTGGCATTGTCAAACCTGGAGCGCATTTACCAATGGCAGCTTCAGCGAGGCTTTTGGCGGAAAATTCGACAGATGCTGTCCGACGCAGACGTCCGGAGCTTTGTTGAGTGGGCGGGGACACAAGGGGACGGGTATGCGTCTTGGCCAGCGGCTACGGCATTTCCAGAAACAGGGTTCCGTTAATGACGGGTTGAAGAGGTTTGGGCCATGACCGAAGGCTATAAACAGGAAATTGGTAAGCGGTTTGCAGATCGAGGTTTCAGATCAGGAGGTCAGCTCCTATACGACATTCCGACCACGCGCGACGTTGTCGCATTCTGCGCGACAAAAGAGATCGCCGTCGTGGGACTCGAGGGATTCGTTGTAACCGGACGTAACGTTCGGCCATTGCTCGACTACATCGCATCATGGGATGACGTTCCGAGGCATCCGTGGGCGGAATACGTAAAGAAATGCCAGGAGTATGCCGCTCGAACACGGGACCTGTGGGCGAGGACGGCCCCCGATGGCTTCCGCGTGAGGGTCGCTATGGCGTCGGAGCAAGAGATGGCCTCCATGCGGCGAAAACCTAGTCAGAGTTAGTCCACCGGTGTCCGATTTTGAAGGATCCGACCGAGTAGGGCGCCTTTGATAGACACCGGGGGCACGTTGGACGTGCAGGGGGTCGCGGCATTTCCTGGCCGAAGGCTACGGCATTTCCAGAAACAGGGTTCTGTTAAATAACAGTTGAGGAGGAGTGGCAGTCGAGTTCAAGACAAATTGAAGTTGAGGAGCAGACTACGTCCAAAATGAGCTGGTTTCGGGAGTCCGCACTGGAAATGCCGTAACCGGCGTACCCGGTTCGCGAGTTCGAATCTCGCCCGCGCCACTACGTCTGGTAGCTGCCCAGCAATTAGCGGGCGAGGCGGTACTTGAAGGGGGTTAACCTCTAAAGGAAGTAGCGGATTTGGAATTTGAGGGACAACAGAAGGCTTTGCTCCTAAAGGCCCGTCTGGCTGCTTCGGAGAAGAGCATCGTAACCTTGCAGTTCTGGCTGGGGGAGCGTCCGCTTAGCGTCACCAGCTTTTGGCGCCAAGGCCCCCTACTAATCCGGCCTGCGATCGCCACCGCAGTGTTGAACCTGGCAGCAAACGATCGCCTTATCCTGTCACCTTACTCAGCCCCGGATCACCATCGCACGATTAACGGACGCGACATCTCTTTATCCGCTCAGCAGGTGATCTATTTAGACTATGTTCTTACCGGCCGCACCCGTGACCACGCCCTGCTCGATCGCAATTGGCGCGGCCATAGTCTCTCTCGAATCGCTGTCGAGCTAAGCGCCCAGGAGTCATTCGAGGTTATAAGTACGTGGTTTGACACCTACAGCTTTCGGGGTTTCGTCACTCCGCTGGCTTCCCCTGTTGATCTTGAGGTACTTGCCGACATTCAGATGGAACCGGTCGAGCCATTCGACCCGGTGCGCCTTCCCGAGGGTGTCTCATGGTTTGAAGATGCTGATGATGGTTGCGCCTTGAGAATCCATTCGGCGGCTTGGACCGTCGATGAGATCGAAAGGCGGCTGCGGCTACCCGAATTGGACGCCGTACTGGCAAAGGTTCCGTTGGCAGCATCAAACTAAACATGGATTCGGTCCAGACGGCTCATCTTCTGCGATGTGGTTTTGACGGGAGGCGACACGCAGCCGGGCCTCGCGTGGCCTGACCAGTCACCTAGACGGAATTGCATTTGTCGGCTGGTAGCTGTGATAGCTCATAGCGCACCGGATCCTTCCAGTTGGGTTGACTAGTCATTGGGGATGCGAATTTGGGCACTAGTCGCGAACAAGTCCGTGATCTCGCCGGATCGACCCACGCGACGGTGGTTATGTTCAGGAAAAGCTAATCACTCCTCTGATTTTGATGCACAGCAATTCATCGCGGACTAGCGGGGTTTGTGGTTGTGCTGGTTGATGGGGAGACGGGCAGCAGAGCGCGTGATGCAGCGGACGTGATCCACTGCTAAAGACCGAGGGCCACACATCAACTGTAATCACGTCGCTCGTCCATACACGCTGTGTCCGTGTCCCAGTAACTGTCAAATACATGCTGGTATACGGCGTCGCACTTCTGCGCCTACAGCTGCCGAGTGAACGCCTCTGGTAGCCGATCCAGCGTCTCCTCGACCGCAACACGCACAGCCGCGCGCGTGTTTTGTTCCTTTCGCCAATCGGGGACGAAAATGCGCAGGTTGTTCGCTTCGAGGGCGCTTATACGATCATGATGGACAGCCGGCAGACGGGAACTGATGTGCCCGGGTCCAGATGGCCAACGCGCGTAGGCTTGGCGTTGGCCGGGTTTTTTGGCGGACTCCTGTACCTCTATTTTCTCATCGCCTTCGTAGGTCTGTGGATGAGGACACAGTCGTTTAGCCCGATTCAAATCCTGGTCTATTTCGGGACACCAGCGCTAGAGTTGTTGGCGGTCGTCATCGCTCTCTTCATGGGACGCAAAAGAGGGGCGGTGGTGCGTAACCTTCTGATGACCATTTGGCTCGCCAACGTGCTCAACATGGTGTTGTTCGCGATCGGTACTTTCACGTTTTAGGGTGGAACTGACCGGAGCACAGATTCGCCGCTCCTGGCTAGACACGATCGAGACAACCAACGTGCGGCTGCATTGCACCGGACGTGCGTTCAGGGGCAGGAGGGGATGACGAGGTCGCGGCATTCCCTGGCGGGAGGCTACGGCGTTTCCATAAACACTGTGCCATTAAAGAAGAGTTGATCGGAGTCGCAGTCAAGTTCAACTCGAGTTGAAGTTCAAAGGTACGACAAATGCCAGCCACGGTGTGAAAATGCCCAGGTAGCTCCAGCTTGAAAAATGCGCACCTGGGCATGAGTTTTTAACCGATCCACGGTTTGAAAGTGCTCGGCCTGGCCCGAGCTGTGGCCCGGAGCTCTCTGTCGCAGCCGTCGATTGCAGCAGGGAGTACCGGGGTTGCTTGGGATGGAAGAAACGCTCGACATTCAGGCGCTGTGGCGGGCCGGCACGTCGGTCAGTGAAATCGCCCGGGTCACCGGCAGCAATCGGCGCACGGTCCGCCGGCTGATTCATCAGGGGAGCGCCTCGCCGCGGGCGCCGCGGCTGGTGAGTTCGAAACTGGATCCCTTTCGCGACTAATTCATATCCCGTTCGAGGGCGAAGCCGATGTGTTCAAGCTCCGGCCGAGCTCATTTACCTTCAATCCCGGAAGGTAGACCTCAGTCGGTCGCCCAGCGCCACATCGGATCAAGCCATCCGCCATCCGGGGAACCAGGCGACGCATCGCTCAAGAGATGATGTGGCTTTGACCGGCACAGACCGTATCTGATAGGTATCGCGAGTTGGAAATTCTGCGTCGTGGATCAGCTAATCTCCGTAAGTCGACAATTAATGCACTCGCGAGCAACCCTGACGTTCATCGGCTTGCTCCAAGCCCTCGGGAGCACGGGTTGATCCTCCCGAAAGAACGCGACCCTCGTTTCGTGACGATCCGCCGCGGTGGGACCCTCACTGATTCGGATCACCATCTCCTCGCCTTGTGGGCGGCATCGTGCGCGGAACACGTCCTGGACCTCTTCGAGTCGGCTCGGCCTGAGGACTTGCGACCGCGTCGCGCGATCGAGCGCGGGCGGGCCTGGGCGCGCGGTGAGATCACCATGACCGAGGCACGCTCGGCAGGAGGCCATGCAATGGCCGCGGCAAGAGATCTGAGAGGGGCGCCACGCCATGCCGCGTACGCCGCCGGCCAGGCGGCGGTCGTCGCACACGTCGCGGCGCACGAGCTCGGTGCCGCCGCCTATGCGATCAAGGCCGCCCGCGCCGCCGCGCCGGAAGGAGAGAGCGAGAGCGCAGGGCGACTCGAGTGCCGGTGGCAGCGCGACCAGCTCCCGGAGGCGATCCGCGAGTTCGTACTCGACGACCAGCGGTTGCGGAACGACATCTGCTGGTCGGTCTTCCACTGCTAAGAGCGCGTCGGGGGAGCAGGCACTGCCCAACAAGCGCATCAGTCTGCCTTTCTCGTGCAACCGGATGTCGTGCTGAGCCACGGACGCCTACTTGCGAGCCGAATCGAGAGTCGGCAAGATGAGAACGTGAAGAAGCAAGTGCTGTTCATTCAAGGCGGAGGTACAGGGGCTCATGATGAATGGGACAACAAGCTCGTCGACAGCTTGAGGCACGAACTTGGGCCCAACTACGATGTCCGGTACCCGCGCATGCCGAACGAGGCGGATCCCAGCTATACCGTGTGGAAGGCGGCGCTCGCGGAAGAGATCGCCGACCTCGATGATGGCGCGATACTGATAGGCCACTCGCTTGGCGGAACGATTCTGATCAACACCCTCGCGGAAACGCCGCCGAACCCAAGGCTTGCCGGCATATTTCTTATCGCGGCGCCGTTTCTTGGTCCTGGCGGCTGGCCGAGTGAAGACATCAAACCAACGGCAAACCTCGGCGCGCGACTGCCGCAAAAGACGCCGATCTATCTCTATGACGGCAGCGAGGACGACACTGCGCCATTTGCGCATGTCGATCTTTATGAGAGAGCGATACCCGGCGCGATCGTTCATCGGCTCCGCGGCCGCAATCACCAACTCAACGATGATTTGGCCGAGGTTGCCGCTAGTGTCCGCGTTTTGACATGAGGCGGGCCTGCCCAGCGGAAGCTTGAGCGCGGTCCTGGCAACCTGACTGGCAAGCCCCATCCTGCGCCGTCCAGGAGGTGGAAACGATGGGCAAGCGCGGACGCGGTTACGGGACGGGATTGCCAGTCAGTGCAGAAACGCCGCTGGAAACCCTAAGCGGGCTCCGCTGTGTTTACCCGATGTAGCAACGTCATTAGCTCCCGGCGTTCATTCGGACCGAGCGGCGCCATGGCATCCTCTGCGAGCTGGCGTTGAAAGGCGCGCCATTCCTCGATGTGGCGACGGCCCGCCGGGGTGAGGCTGACCAGAGTCGCCCGACGATCTCCGGGCGCGGGAAGACGTTCGAGCAGGCGCTCCACAGTGGCCGAAAAGCGTCCTACGGTACAGAAGTGCGCCGCCTGGCTGATTTCCTCCGAGCGTCCGAGCTTGATTCCGCCATGCGCTTGATGGTGTCGAGGCGCGCATCCCAGCGAGCCGCGACCTTAGCCATCGCGCGCGCGGCACGGTCCAAGTGTTCCGGCCGAACCGAATAACGCACCTCTCGACCGTACCGCGAACTCTCGACAAGCCCGGCGCGGTCGAGCACGGTGAGATGTTTGGTCACCGCTTGCCTAGTAAACGGGAGTTCCGCCGCCAGGGCGGTTGGCGTGACTTCGCCGTGGGCGAGGATCAGGTCGAGGACACGGCGCCGCGATGTGTCGGCGACCGCTTCCAGAAGGGCCTCCTCGGTGATGCTCGGCGGATTCATCCGCGAGCGGCCGTGTTCGACCGCCGAGCGTAATCGCGCAGGCGTCGGAGGTAATACAGCCAGCCGCTTGAGTTTTCCTCGATGTACTTGACCTTCGCCTCGTCCGTCCAATCAACCTTGTCGAAGCCGCTCTCGACAACGCGGAGTCGGGTGTTCCCCGCCTCGGCCTGGAGCGTGAACTCGACCAGCGTGGAGTTTTCGGGCCGAGGCTCGATGGCCTGGTCGCGTAGCCAGCGGTAGGCGAAATGGGACGGCGGGTCGACGGCAACAACCTCCAGGAAATAGGTGTAGCCATGCTCGAATGCCATACGGCCTGCTCCGCCGGTGCGGCTGTCGAGCTCGGCATCGGGGCAGAACCACTGCTTGATCTGGTCGGGCTCTGTGACGATGCGCCATACGACGTGGATCGGGGCCTGGATGAGGATCTCCTTCTCGATCTGCGCCGGAATCATCTGCCCCCAAAGCATAGCGCAACTCAAAGTTGCGCTTCGCTGATACTATGTGCAACCATAGGTTGCCTAATCGCAACTTGGCTCGGGTGGTCCGGGCTCTCAGGTAGGAGGATGCAAAATGAGAATCGCAGACAAAACCGTTCTGGTGACAGGGGCCAATCGCGGCATCGGCAAGGCGCTGGTCGAGGAGGCCTTGCGGCGAGGCGCGAAGCGCGTATATGCCGGTACGCGGCAGCCCTTATCTCAATCGGATAGACGCGTTATGCAGCT
This sequence comes from Gammaproteobacteria bacterium 13_2_20CM_66_19, assembly GCA_001914695.1. GTDB lineage: Bacteria > Pseudomonadota > Gammaproteobacteria > Steroidobacterales > Steroidobacteraceae > 13-2-20CM-66-19. Next base: position 9,770 of record MNCZ01000002.1, read on the forward strand.
GACACTCGACGTGACGAACGCGGCGCACATTCAGATGGCGGTCGAGCGTGTCGACTCTCTCGACATCCTCATCAACAACGCCGGCGTGCACGCCTTTGATGACTTGAGCGATCGTTCCGTGCTCGAATGGCACCTGGCCGTCAACTTTTTCGGCATGTACGGCGTGACCCAGGCCTTCTTGCCAGCCCTGATTCTTTCCGGGGGAGCCGTCGTCAACAACGTCTCGGCGGAGGCCTTGGCCCCCTTGCCACTCACCCCCGCTTACGCGCTCTCCAAGGCGGCCGCGTTCAACCTGACGCAATCACTGCGCGCCCTGTTGTCCCCACGCGGTGTGAAGTTTCACGCCGTCCTGACCGGTCCCACCGACACCGATATGACCCGAGGCCTCGATCTACCGAAGGCCTCCCCAGAGTCCGTCGCACGGGCCATCCTCGACGGAGTGGAGAAGGAAGAAGAAGATATCTTCCCCGACCCTATGTCAGCATCGATAGCTGCGAGCTGGCGCGGCAGTGCGGTGAAGGCGATGGAGCGCCAGCTGGCGTCATTTGTTCAAGCAGCCTGAGGAGTCAGGCCCAGATGTCAGGCCCAGGAGGAGAAACAATGAGCAAAACCATGACGAATCACAGGATTGGAACACGTCAAGAGTGGCTTACGGCACGCGAGAAGTTGCTTGCGCGCGAGAAGGAGCACACACGGCTGGGCGACGAGATCGCCCGTCAGCGGCGTGAGCTGCCCTGGGTGCGGGTAATGAAGCAATACCGGTTCGACACTGACGACGGCACACGGACGCTGGCGCAGCTGTTTGATGGCCGCAGCCAGCTGGTCGCCTATCACTTCATGTTCGGCCCGAGCTACCAGGCCGGCGATCCGCCGAACTCATCGATCGCCGACGCGGTCAATGGCATTTTCTCGCACCTCCACGCGCGCGACGTGACCATGGTCTTCGTCTCGCAGGCTCCAATCGAGAAGGTGCAGGCGTATAAGCGGCGGATGGGTTGGTCCTTCCCCTGGGTGTCGTCGGCCAACACGGAATTCAATGTCGACCTCGGTTTCTCGGCCAGCGAGGAGCAGACGCGCGTGTGGCTCACGCCGGCGGTCGAGGCCGAGATGCCGCCAATCGTCTCGCGCAATGCGCGGGAGACCGGCACCGACGTAGTCCGTTACCTGACCGAGAGCCCGGGCTTTAGTGTCTTCGCCTTGGACGATGGGGCCGTCTACCACACCTACTCCGCCGGCGCGCGTGGTGTGGAGTTCCTGATGAGCTACTACGCGATCCTTGATCGAGTGCCGAAAGGCCGTGACGAGGGCGATGAGTGGCAGATGTGGCTCCGCCGCCACGATGAGTACGGGAGTAAGTGATGAGTAAGAAGGCGCGGATTGTCACCACGCAGGCCGGCAGCCTTCGGCACTCGCAGCCACCCGTCGACCTCACAACACCAACGAGAGGAGAACCGACATGGGAAAGATCGTAGTCAGCGAGAACGTAACGCTCGACGGAGTTATCCAGGACCCGGCCGGTGTCGAGGGCTTCAGGCTCGGCGGCTGGATCGGTCGTATTGGCGACCGGGGCCGCGAAGAAGCGGCCAAGGTCGCCCTCGACGAGGCGCTCGGCGCTGAGGCATTCCTGTTGGGTCGGCGGAGCTACGAGTTCCTCGCAGCGCGCTGGCCATCCCGAAGTGGCCCGTTGGCGGACAGGTTGAACAGCCTGCCCAAGTACGTCGTGTCCTCGACTCTCGAAGATCCCGGCTGGAACAACACGACGGTACTAAAGGGCGACGTAGTAGAGGAGGTGTCGAAGCTGAAGCAGGAGCTAAACGGGGAGATCGTACTCGCGGCGAGCTTCCAGCTCCTGCACACGCTGATGGAGCACGACCTCGTCGACGAGCTGCGACTGATGATTTACCCGGTTGTGCTCGGGGCCGGCCGGCGCCTTTTCGGCGAGACCAGCGACAAGAGACCTATGCGGCTACTCGCCACCCGGACCGTCGCTGGCGACCTCGCCTCCCTCACATACGAGCCGGTCCGAGACGCCTAGCGCATCAGCCGAAGGCCCAATGGGACACTTCAGCCCACCATGAACTCGCGCCTGCGCGGAGGGCAGCGTGGGACCTCAGCAGGGCTGGATCATCAGAACCCTGAACTGGCCCCAGGGCAGATTGCTCAGCGAGGGGCCGTCGGGCACGCCGATGGAGCTCCACACCAGCCCGCCGTTCTGGTTCCCCTGGCCGGCGACCGCCATCGAGCCGCCCGTGTCATAGATGTAGGCGCCGTAGGTTTGCAGCGCGTGCGCGATCACCTTCTGCCACTGCGGCCATGACTGCCCATCGACGTTGAAGGCCGGATCCAGCTGGATCCTCGCCGCTTCCGGAATGGAGTTCGGGTCGGTCGATGGGCCGTCGGTGTGGGTGGCGGGGCAGGCGATGAGTCCGCTGCGGCTCAGCGAGACCGTGATCGCCAGGGCGTGATCGATATGGCCCTGCTGAATCTCCTCGGGGCGGACGACGCCGCCGAAGGCAGCGAACCCGGCGGCGACCGCGGCGCCGCAGTGCTGGCCCTGCGCGCAGAGCGCGCCCCAGCCGTTGGCGGCGGTCAGGTAGCGGCTTCCGGCGGACCAGTTGCTGCCGCTGAAGCTCGCCAGCCACATGTCGAGCTCCTCGTTCGTGTCGAGGTTGATGACGACGAGGTGATGGTCGGATGCCGCAGTCGTACATGCTGCACCCGACGGTGTAAAGCGGATCGCTGTTGTGCGAGAAGACCATGGCGCGTCCCCAGGCGGACGTGTTGGCGAAGTTGGCACTGCCCGCCGCGCTGGCAATGGCCGTCTGCGCCATACCCGCCGAGTTGGGATCGATGACGGGCGCCGGACCGATGGGCAGGTTCCAGAAACTGGTGGCCGCGTAGAGGGGCGTGAGCCCGCCCGGCGCCGGCGTTGGCGCGGGAGTCGGCGCGGGTGTCGGCGTTGGAGCCGGGGTCGATGTCGGTGTTGGCGTGGGCGCCGGGGTCGCGGAAGTTTGCACGAAGGCCCCGGAACAGCTACCGGCCGACGAGAGGCCGTTGGTTGTGATCGTGCACGGCGCGCCGTTCAACAGCACGGAATCGGGCGTCAGCGTCGACGCCGCGTGACCGATCAAGCCGCCGAGCACGAGGCTGAGCGCGGCCCCGGCAATCAGCAGGCGCTTCACTGGAAGTACTCCCGCATGGTGGTGGTGCAGCTGCAGCCGGCGTCGCCCAGCCGCGGCAGGTTCCACGAATCCTCGACCGTCCGGAGCAGGCTGTAGAGCGTCTCCTGGACGCTCGATTGGAAGTTCGTCTTGCCCAACGGCGACATCACGATAGTTGCAACGCGGCCGCCGGTCGCAACCGTGCAGCAGGCAGCGTAGGTATTGCCCTCGTCCCAGGTGATGAAGAGCGCGCCGCCGTTCTTGTACGCCGCCGAATTCAAGATGGCGGGCACCTGCTGCTTGAGCCAGGCATCACCGGTCGCGATCGAGCAGTCGTGCATGTCGTTGCACATGTCGGGTGTGATCCAGACGAAGTTGGGCACCGTGTTGTTGGCCAGGTCGCTGCTCAGCTGGCTGTAGGGCACGACATCAGCGGCGCAGCGCGTGGCGTTGGTGCGGATGTCGTTGAAGTAGATCCAGGGGTTGTGCTTCTGCATGTAGGGATACGAGTCGCCCACGAAACAAGGCGAAGGCATACCTTCGAGATAGGCCTTCCAGGTTTTGCCGCCCGCCTCGATCTGGTCGGCAAGGTTTTGGGCCGACACATAGCAGGTGGTGCAGTCGTCCGTGATGCCGAAGGTGCTACCACCGGCGAGCGCGAGGTAGTTGGGCAGGCTTGGATGGGTGACCGCGTACACCTGGGTGCCCAGCGCGTTACTGGTGGCCAGCCCGTTGAGGTAGGGGGCGGCCGGGTTGCCGATGACGTCGGTGATCTCCTGGTTCTCCATCACGATCACGAACACGTGGCTGAAGTTCGGGAGACCCGCCGGCGATGGTGTCGGGCTCGGCGTCGGTGTGGGTGTTGGCGTCGGCGTTGGCGTTGGTGCGGGCGTTGGTGTTGGTGTCGGCGTCGGTGTTGGTGTGGGCGTCGGGCTCGGGCTCGAGCTCGACGAGTGGAAGGTGGCAATGATCCCCTTGGTCCATGCCGAGGGCGTCAGCGTTTGGGTCGCGCCGTAGGTTCCGGTGGCGCTAACGACCATGCTGCTGAGGTTCGATTCGTTGCTGCGGTTGGTGTCGTCCTTGTTGATCAGTGTGAAACCGGTGGGCGCGCCCCAGGTCTGGGTCGTCGAGCCCTGACTGACGCCGAAGCCAGCCAGGACGATTTCGTTCGTGGCGGTCGTGGCTGCGCTGGTCTTGATCGCCAGGCTACCGACGGCCGCGGTCGCACTTCGGCAATAGTGTATGAGACGTTGGTCGCGGCCGACAGCGTCATGGCGCCGAACGTCGTTCCCGCCGGCGCATTGGGATAGTAGAAGAGGTGCAGACCGACCGGGTTGCCGTCGGTGACGTCCGTGGCTCGCAACCATCCGGCCGGCAGCGTGTAGCCGGTGTTGCCATCGCCGGCCGAGGCAACCAGCAGCACGATCGTGCTACCGATGCGGCTCGCGTTGGGCAGCGACGGCGTGAAGCTCGTCGCCATCGTAAAGAACTGCTTGTTGCTCTGCACGACCGGGAAGGTTGGTGATGGCGTCGGCGTTGGTGTGGGCGCCGGCGTCGGCGTCGGTGCGGGCGTGGGCGTGGGTGTTGGCGCCGGTGTGGGTGTGGGCGTTGGGGTCGGCGTCGGTGTGGGTGTGGGCGTCGGAGTCGGGGTCGGCGTGGGTGAAGGTGTCGGCGTCGGCGCCGGCGTCGGGCTGGGCGCCGGTGCCGGGGTTGGCGTCGGGGTTGGCGTCGGGGTCGGCGACGGCGCGGGCGCATCCGCGACGCGGAAGCTGGCGATGATGCCCTTGCTCCAGGCCGCCGGCGCGACCAGCTGGGTCACCGAGTAGATGGCGGGC
>MNCZ01000087.1 GCA_001914695.1 Gammaproteobacteria bacterium 13_2_20CM_66_19
CAAACAGCAGAAGACCTCGTACGGCCGGTCACGCAGATGCGCCACGAGAAACGTCCGGGTGGCTTCGGGCGCCGCAAGCGCGGGACCCAAGCGCAGCGCTTCGCGAAAGTGCCGCCGCGCGAGCTCGAGGGCCGCCTTGAGGATGGCGTAGCGGGCAGGTCCTATGCCGCTCTGTGCGAGGCAGCGTTGCGCCTCCGAGTTCAACAGCTCGCGCAACGAGCCGAACTCGGCGATCAGCATGCGCCCGAGCTCGACCGCGGTGCGCCCCCGTGTGCCCGAGCCGAGGAGCAGCGCCAGGAGCTCCGCATCCGAGAGCGCGTGAGCGCCGCGCTCGAGCAGTTTCTCGCGTGGCCGCTCGGGGTGAGGCCAGTGCCGGATGCTCATTACTTTCGGTTCTAACGAGGTCGGGCGGCCAGTCTAAGGACCCCGATGTCAGGGCCGGGAGGGGGAGAAAGCCCCCGAAGTCTCGCAATTTCCTCGTCTTTCGCACCCTCGACGTAAGTTTTCTGAGCGACGGTTTGCGCGCTCCGGCAGGCGCGGTGCGATAATCCGTTCCCAGGGCGGGACGGCTTTCCATGCAGGGCAAACGCATTCTTCTCGGCGTGACGGGCGGCATCGCCGCCTACAAGAGTCCGGACCTCGTGCGGCGGCTGCGAGACCGCGGCGCGGAGGTGCAGGTCGTCATGACCGGCGGCGCGCGCGAGTTCGTGACGCCCACTACTTTTCAGGCGGTCTCGGGCCGCACGGTGCGCAGCGACCTGTGGGACGCGGCCGCGGAAGCCGCCATGGGCCACATCGAGCTCGCGCGCTGGGCGGATGCGGTGCTGATTGCGCCGGCGAGCGCGGATTTTCTGGCGCGACTCGCCACCGGCCAGGCGAGCGATCTGCTCTCGACGCTGTGCCTCGCCACCGAGGCGCCGATCGCCGTGGCGCCAGCCATGAATCACGTCATGTGGGCCAACGCCGCGACGCGCACCAACGTCGCGACGCTCGCTCAGCGCGGCGTGCAGGTCTTCGGGCCTGCGGAGGGCGATCAGGCGTGCGGCGAAATCGGCGAGGGCCGCATGCTCGAGCCGGTCGATCTCGCCGAGCGGGTGCTCGCGCTCCTGCCGGCGAGCGGTGCGCTCGCGGGCCGCCGCGTGCTGATCACCGCCGGCCCGACGCGCGAGCGCATCGACCCGGTGCGCTTCGTCAGCAACCGCAGCTCCGGGAAGATGGGCTTCGCAGTGGCGCAGGCGGCGCGCGAGGCGGGAGCGACGGTGGTGCTGGTCGCGGGACCTGTGAGCCTGCCGACGCCGGCGGGGGTGGCGCGCATCGACGTCGAGAGCGCGGCCGACATGCTGGCCGCGGTGCTGCGCGAGCTTCCCGGCACCGACATTTTCATCTCGACGGCCGCGGTGGCGGATTACCGGCCGGCGCGCGCCGCGGAGCAGAAGATCAAGAAGACCGCCGAAAGCCTCGAGCTCGCGATGGAGCGCACCGCCGACGTGCTCGCGACCGTGGCGGCTCGGGCCGACCGGCCGTACGCCGTCGGCTTCGCCGCCGAGACCGAATCGGTGGAGCAGAACGCGCGCACCAAGCTCATGAAGAAGAACCTCGACATGATCGCGGCCAACGAAGTCGGGCACGACAAGGCCTTCGACTGCGACGACAATCAGCTGATCGTGCTCTCGCGCAACGGGCGTCACGAGCTTCCCCGCGCCGGCAAGCTCACACTCGCGCGCGGGCTCATCGCGCTCATCGAGCAGGACCTCGCGGCGCGCGCCGCGGCCCGCAAACGCGGTCCGGCCCTCGCTTGAGCGGCGGCTCCGCGGGGCGCCGCGCACTCAAGGTGCGGGTTCTCGATGCTCGCCTGGGAAGCGAGTTCCCGCTGCCGGCGTACGCCACGGCTGGCTCCGCCGGCCTCGATCTGCGCGCCTGCCTCGCCGAGCCGCTGGTGCTCGAGCCCGGGCGCGCCGAGCTCATCCCCACCGGGATCGCGATTCACCTGGACGACCCGACACTCGCCGCCGTCATCCTGCCGCGATCGGGGCTCGGCCATAAGCACGGCATCGTGCTCGGAAACCTGGTCGGCCTGATCGACTCGGATTACCAGGGCCAGCTGATGGTGTCGTGCTGGAACCGCGGAGCGGAGCCCTTCACGGTGCGTCCCGGGGAGCGCATCGCGCAGCTCATCGTCGTGCCGGTCGTGCAGGTGGAGCTCGAGGTGGTCGCAGACTTCGCCGCCTCCGCCCGCGGGGCGGGCGGTTTCGGGCACTCCGGCCAGCACTGAAAACGATCGAGGCTCAAGGTCAACGACGGGCGCGGCGCGATGTTTTGAGGCACGGAGGCTCCCATGACGAAAACCCGCGGGGCAGGGTACGCAGTTGTCGGAATCTTCATGGGCGCGGCGTGTGGCTCGGCGTCCGCCGCCGACCCCCTGGGGTTCTACATGGGCGCGGGCGTCGGACACTCGCAGGTGCGCAACGACGTGCAATTCGTCGGCGCCTCCGGCGCGCCCATCCTCGGATCTCTTGGCCTCTCCGAGGGCGCGACCGGCTGGAAGGCGATCGTGGGTATTCGGCCTCTTTCCATGATCGGTGCCGAAGTGGAGTACCTCGACTTCGGCAGCGCTTCAGGCTCCGCCAACATTCCCGCGACTGTGACGATGGGCGGACTCAACGCGACGGCGACCTCCCATCCCAAGGCGCCGGCGGTCTTTGCGACGGGCTACCTGCCGATTCCGCTGCCCTATCTGGATATTTTCGCCAAGGCGGGCGTGGCCGAATTGAAATCCGGCGTGAATGCCAGTGCGCAGGCGACCTGTCCGATCGGCTTGCCTTGCATTCAGGTCATCATTCCGCCTTACTCTACCAGCAGCAGCGACACGCGTTTCGCCTACGGCGCGGGCGTGCAGGTGAAGCTCGCTTCGCTGGCGGTGCGAGCCGAGTACGAGCGAATCCACGTGAGCAGCGGCGACCCGGATCTGCTGTCGCTCGCCCTCACCTGGAGCCCGTTGTAGAAGCGCCCGCCGGGCGCTATTGCGAGTGGATGGTGTGTAGCGCCCGGTAGCGCTCGATATCGGCCTGGAACTGGTCGCGCAGCGCCGTCTCCTCCGCGGTCTTGGCGTCGAGGTTGTGGGTCTGGACGTTCAGGTCGTTGACGGTGCGCACCAGATTCTCCGCGAGATCGTCCGGCATGCGCCGCGCGTCGGTGTGCGGGTTGTAGGGGCGGAAGGTGAGCGCCCGTGTCTGCAGAGAGGCGAGGCGCGTTCGCAGGCTGTCCACGTACTGCTGCGCCGCGGTGCGCTGGCCCTTGAGCTGCTCGAGCCGCCCGTCCCGAAGCGCTTCGATGTCCTTAACCGAGGTGTAGGTCGTGATCAGGAAGGCGTCGTGCTGGCGTTGCCTGATCTGCGTCGCGCGTTCGCGTGCGTCCGCGGCGGCCTGCTCGGGGGACTTCTGCGCATCGAAGTGCCTGACCTCGACGCCTTGGGCATTGAGCACGGCGCGATCCTGCGCGGCGTACTGCGGCGGGATGTGGTCGCCGTAGTGAACTACTCCGTTCTCGTCGACCCAGCGATAGGCGATGCCCTGTCGGGACGACTGGGATGGAGCCGCGCGCACCAGACCGCCGGCGAGCGTGATACCGGCGAGCACGAGGCAACCGAGCAGCGGGCGAGATACCAAGCGACAGGTTCGGACCGCCATGTCGCTATCTTCCGGCCGCAGCGGTACGGCTGGCAAGCTCAAGCAGCGCCGAAGCGCCGCTGGTACTCGCGCAGCGCCGCCAGTTGCCCGTCGGAGATGCGCACCGGCCCGTCCGGCGGTTGCGACAGCGCCTCGATGAGCTCTGCAAGTGTGACGATGCTCACACATCTGACACCCTCGCTCCTCTCGAGCTCCTGCACGGCACTGAGCGGGCCCTGTCCGCGCTCCTGACGATCGAGCGCCAGCACCACGCCGGCCGCCTGCGCGCCCGCGGCGCGGATGATCTCGAGCGACTCGCGCACTGCGGTGCCGGCGGTGATCACATCGTCCACCAGGAGCACGCTTCCCGAGAGCGGCGCCCCGACGATGCGGCCGCCCTCGCCGTGGTCCTTGGCCTCCTTGCGGTTGAAGGCGTAGGGGACGCTGCGACCGTGCTCGCCGGACAGCGCCACCACCGTGGCGGCCGCGAGCGGAATGCCCTTGTAGGCCGGGCCGAAGATCATGTCGAAGCGGATCCCGGAGTGGACGATGGCCGCGGCATAACACTTGCCGAGCGAGGCGAGCGCTTCGCCGTCGCTGAAGAGGCCGGCGTTGAAGAAGTAGGGGCTCTCGCGCCCGGACTTGAGCGTGAAGCGCCCGAAGCGCAGCGCCTCGCGCTTCAAGGCGAGATCTATGAACGTGAGCTGATATTGCTCCATGGCATATCATGCCCTGATGCGCGTCATCAGCGTCAACGTCTGCGGCATCCGCTCGGCGGCGGCCAAGGGGTTGTTCCGCTGGCTGCGCCGGCAGAACGCGGACTTCATCTGCCTGCAGGAGACCCGCAGCCACGAGGATCAGCTCGCCGAGCATGACGTGCAGCTCCCCGGGTATCACGGCTTCTTCTGCGACGCCGAGCGCAAGGGCTACGCCGGAGTCGCGCTCTACACGCGCCACCGCCCGCAGCGCGTGGTGCGCGGCTTCGGGGTGGGCGAGTTCGACCGCGAAGGGCGCTACCTCGAGGCGCAGGTCGGGAAGCTGTCGGTCGTGTCCTTGTATCTGCCCTCGGGCTCCGCAGGCCCCCACCGGCAGGCCTCGAAGTTCCGCTTCCTCGATGCCTTCGAGGATCACCTGGCGCGGCTGCGGCGGCGCCGCCGCCACTACATCCTCGGCGGCGACTGGAACATCGCGCACCGCGCCATCGACCTCACCAACTGGAGATCGAACCAGAAGAACCCCGGGTTCCTGCCCGAGGAGCGCGCCTGGATGGACCGCCTGTTCGGGCCGGCGGGCTACGTCGACGCGTTTCGTGAAGTGCGACCCGAGCCGGGGCTCTACACCTGGTGGTCGAACCGCGGACAGGCGCGCGCGAAGAACGTCGGCTGGCGCATCGATTACCAGGTCGTGAGCGCCGACCTCGCCGGCAGGGCGCGCGCCGCCACCATATACAAGGAGAGGCGCTTCTCGGATCACGCCCCGCTCGTCATGGACTACGAGCTTTGAGCGCGCCCACACTCGGCGCGACGCGCGCGGGCGGCGAGCCGCGGCTGCGCGAGGTGCTCGCGAGCCCCAAGATGCTCGCGATCCTCTTTCTCGGAGCCGCCTCGGGCTTTCCCAACCAGATCACCGAGAGCGCGCTGCAGGCGTGGCTCAAGGACGCCGGTGTCAGCCTCACCACCATCGGCGTCATGTCCTACGTCGCGCTGCCTTATCTGCTGAAATTCCTGTGGGCGCCGCTCATCGACCGCTATCCGCTGCCGTGGCTCGGTCGGCGCCGCGGCTGGATACTCGCGATGCAGGTGGCCCTCGCCCTGACCATAGGCCTCTTCGCGCTGCAGAACCCCGCGGTCGCCCTCACGCCGATCAGCGCCTGTGCCGTCGCGATCGTCTTCTTCTCAGCGACCCAGGACATCGCCTTCGACGCGTACCGCACCGACGTGTCGGCTCCGAGCGAGCGCGGGCTCGCGGCCGCGGCCACCAATCTCGGCTACCGCACCGCCGCCTGGCTCGCCTCCGCGTGCGCCCTCGTCGTCGCCGATCACTTCGGCTGGCGGCCGGCGTTCTTGCTCCTCGCCGTCGTGATGCTGCTCTTCTGCGGTGCGACGATGCTCGCCCCGACCACACACAACACCTATCAGCCGCGGTCGCTCCGCGAGTCGGTCGTGGCGCCGCTCAAGGAGCTATTGGGCACGCCGAACGCGGTGACGCTGATCGCGGTGGTGCTGCTCTTCAAGATCGGAGACGCGTTCGCCAACAAGCTGTTCACACCCTTCATGATGGACGTGGGCTTCTCGAAGACCGAGATCGCGCTCATCGTGAAGGGCCTCTTCACGGCGAGCTCGCTCGCGGGCTCGGTGCTCGGCGGAGTCCTCATGGTGAGGCTGGGGCTGCTGCGCTCGATGCTCGCGTTCGGGGTGCTGCAGGCCGTGAGCAACCTGCTCTATTGCGCGCTCGCGGTCGCGGGCCGGAACTATCCGATCATGGCCGCCGCCGTAGTCATCGAGCACGTGGCCGGCGCGATGGGCGGCATTGCGCTCGTCGCCCTCATCATGGCGCTGTGCGACGTGCGCTACAGCGCGTTTCAGTATGCGCTGCTGTCGGCGCTCGCCCTGCTGCCGCGCTACAGTCTCGGGTATCCGGCCGGGTGGGTCGCCGACCACGGCGGGTGGTACGGCTACTTCGTCGTGAGCTTCGCGCTCGCATTCCCGGGACTGATCATGGTCTGGCTCAACCGGCGCGAGATCGATGCGCTGGACGGCCACGGGGCTGAATAGCGTGAGCCTGGACGAGGCCGCGGAGGAGCGATGCGCTCTCGACCTCGAGAGGGTGGTCTGCCGCCTCACGGAGCTCGAGCGGCAGGGGGCGCGCGCCTTCACCATCGGCGCCGGCGACTGGCCCTTGAGAGGCTTTGTGGTGCGCGCCGGGGACGCGGTACGCGGCTACGTGAACCGCTGTCCTCACGCCGGACACCCGCTGAATCTTCTCCCGGAGCGATTCCTCACGGCTGACGGCGCGCTGATCCTTTGCTCCTCGCACGGCGCGCTGTTCGAGAAGGGCAGCGGCTACTGCGTGGCGGGTCCGTGCGCCGGGCGCTCTCTCACCCCGATCGCGCTCGAGGTGAGGGACGGATTGGTGCTGGTAGCCGACAGCGTGGACGTCAACGCCCTCGCGGAGGCTCCCGCCTCCTAGCTCGGCGGCGCGCTTTCAGCGCGTCGGGGATCATAGACCGGGTCGATTCCTACTCGAAGAGGTCGATTCCCTCGAGACCGCTCGCGCGCAGATCCCGATCCTCCCCGAGCGAGTCGGAGCCGCGGCCCTCGTTGTCCGAGGCCTCGATGTCGACCGAGCCGCTCCAGTCCTCGGGAGCTTCGGCGGGCTCGAGCGCACCGTCTTCCCACTGAGCGTCCCAGTCCTCGATGTCCATCTCCTCGACAGTGCCGTCGAAATACTGGATCTCGATGGTGCCGTCATCGTCGTCGAGTGCAACGACTTCGAACAGCGCACCGCCGTTCAGGCGATACCAGTCGCCGATAGCCGGTTGAGGAGTCGCCATCGTCGCCCACCTCCCGCCAAGACATCCCTGAATTAGTCCGGATCGCAACTGCGCTCTACAATTGATGTTGCGCCTCGTCTTTGACGCTTTCAAGAACTTATTTGGATTGTTGCGTCCGGGTGCGGCAGGCGGCCGCAACGGCCACGTCCATTGCGCAGGGCACCAATGCTCGAGCAACCGCTGAAATTCTTCATCGTGTTCTTCGTCGTGGTCGAGCCGATCTCGCTCATCCCGCTGTTCAGCGGGCTCACGAGCGGCGCGACCCGCCAGTACAAGCGCCGCATGGCGGTCAAGGCCGTCGGCGTGTCCGCCGTGATCCTCGTGCTGTTCGCCCTCGGCGGGGCTCCCTTCCTCGGCCTCATGGGCATCAGTCTCGAGGCGTTTCGGATATTCGGCGGCTTGTTGTTGTTTCTGCTGGCGCTCGAGATGGTGTTCGCGCGCGAGTCGGGGACGCGCACCTCGAGCAGCGAGGCGGCCGAGAGCCGCAGGCGCGCGGACATCTCGGTCTTTCCGCTGGCGTTCCCATTCATTACGGGTCCGGGGGCGCTCGCGACCCTGCTCCTTTGGTTCGGTCCCCTGCAGCTCCTACGCCAGGGCGCGCTCTTTGGGGAATTGCTCGCGGCGGCAGGCCTGGTGCTTGCGGTTGCACTGGTGCTCATGCTGCTGGCGGATCCGCTGATGCGCGTGATCGGCGTGACGGGCGCCAACGTCGCCAGCCGGCTCCTCGGTGTCGTCCTCGGCGCGCTCGCGGTGCAGTTCGTGCTCGACGGATTGCGCCGGGCGTTCGCCGTCGCCTGAGAGCTCTTCGCGCGAGCGCTATCGCTCGAGCACTCGGGCGGCAGGGAGCCGTTGGGCCATGGCGTGATCGATGCTCAGCTCCTCGAGAAGGCCAGATCCCAAACCTCGTGCCCGAGCCGCTCGCCGCGGCGCTCGAAGCGGGTCGGTGCCCGCTCGGGCGGGCGGGGAACGAAGGCGCCGTCGGCGGCGACATTCATGAGGCCGGGCGTGGCGGACAGTATCTCCAGCATCTGCAGGGCGTAGGGTTGCCAGTCGGTGGCGAGCCGCAGCAGGCCGCCCCGGGCGAGGCGGCTCGAGAGAAGCTCGGCGAACGGGCGCTGAAGGAGACGGCGCTTGTGGTGGCGCTTCTTCGGCCACGGGTCCGGGAAGAGGATCAGGAACTCATCCACCGACTGCGCAGCGACCTGCCGCTCGAGGACCTCGACCGCGTCATGACAGATGACGCGCACGTTGGCGAGCTGGCGCTCCTCGAGCCCGAGAAGCAGCCGGCCGATACCGGGACGGTGCACCTCGATCCCGAGGAAGTCGCGCGCGGGATGTGCCGAGGCGAGCGCGAGAAGATTCTCGCCGTTGCCGAAGCCGATCTCGATCGTGAGTGGGGCGTCGCGCCCGAACAGCGCTCTCGGCTCGAGCGGCTGCGTGGCGAAGGCGACGCCGTACTTCGGCCACAGCACCTCGAGCGCGCGCTCCTGTGCCGCCGTGATCCGGCCGCTGCGGGTCACGAAGGAGCGGATCGAACGAGGATGCTCGGTATGGCTCATGCGGTCATGCGGATGTTACTGCGTCTTCGAGGCGCGTCATGCTCGCGATCATGGTATAAGCGCGCGCGGTGCGGGAGCGCTCCAAGGCTCATTGGGGGAGGCGCACATGTCGAACTGGCGGTCAGCGGGAATCATCGCCCTGGCGGGTGTGTTGAATTGGGCGGTCGCGGCCGGCGCGCAGGAGCCCCCGCGCGCGGAAGGAGCGACCGAGGCGGCGAAGCCGCAGCCGGCACGCGCGCCGGAGCCACCGAGCGCCCAGGCCGTTCTCCTGGGGCAGCTGTGCAAGATCGACATCAAGGGCGAGAAGAAGGATCAGTGGATGCGGTTACCGAAAGCGGAGAGCTCGGTCACCCAACATCACCTCACGGTCGGCGGCAGGTCCTTAGACTACACCGCCACCGCCGGCACCCTCATCATCCGCGACGACGAGGACAAGCCGATCGCGAGCATCGGCTATGTCGCGTACGTGCGGCACGACGCCAAAGGCGGCGTGCGGCCGCTCATGTTCGCGTTCAACGGCGGACCGGGCTCTTCGTCGCTCTGGCTGCACATGGGCGTGCTCGGACCGAAGCGGGTGGTGGTCTCAGACCCCGGTCCGACTCCGGCGGGACCCTATCGGACCGTGGACAACGAATTCGGCGTCCTCGACAAGAGCGATCTCGTGATGATCGATCCGGTCGGGACGGGACTCGCCCACGCGGTCTGCGACCACAAGGACGATGAGTTCTTCGGGGTCGATCCGGACATCGATTCGCTCAGTCGCTTCATCATGCAGTACGTGAGCGACAACAATCGCTGGACGTCGCCAAAATACCTGCTGGGCGAGAGCTACGGCACCACCCGCGGGGCGGCCATCGTCAACTACCTGCGCGAGCGCGCCTTCGCGTTCAACGGGCTGATACTCGTCTCCGTCGCGACCGACCTCGAGGCGATCTTCGCGGAGCTCCCGGGCAACGACCGGCCCTACGCCGTGTACCTCCCCGCGTACGCCGCCGTGGCCTGGTACCACCACATGCTCCCCACTCAGCCGGCGGCGCTCGAGCCGTTCCTCACCGAGGTGCGCGCCTACGCCGCAGGTCCGTTCACGGCGGCGCTGCTGAAGGGCGATGCGATCCCGGATGCCGAGCGCGAGGCGGTGGCCGGGAAGATGCACGAGTACACGGGGCTGCCGGCCGAGTACCTCAAGGCCGCCAACCTGCGCGTCGCGCAGGGGGCCTTCACGCACGAGCTGCTCAAGGCGCAACACAAGACCGTGGGCCGACTCGATGCGCGCTTCGTCGGCGCCACCATGGATCCGCTGGAGAAGTACTCCGACTACGATCCGCAGTCGGCGGCGATCAGCGCCGCTTTCGCCGCGGCATTCCTCGATTACTACCACGGCGAGCTCAGGTTCGGGCAGGGCAGCACCTATCGCACCACCAACAACAGCGTCGGCGAGCACTGGAAGTGGGTGCACCGCACTCCGAAGGGCGATCAGCCGATGGTGAATTCCGGCGTCGACCTCGCCGAGGCGCTGGTGAAGGATGCGAACCTGCGGGTGCTGGTGCTGAACGGCTACTACGATCTCGCGACGCCCTTCTCCGCGACCGAGTACGTGATGGCGCACCTCGGGCTGCCGGCAGGCGTCGGCTCGCGCATCGAGATGAAGTACTACGAGGCGGGGCACATGATGTACGTGCATCCCCCGTCGATGGCGAGGATGAAGCGCGACCTGGACGCGTTCATCGACTCGACCGCGCGGCAGTAGCCGCGGGGCGCACAGCCGCCACATGCTCCCGGCCGACGCGATCGCCGTCCTGACGCTGGCGTTCATCGTCGGCATGGTTTGGCTGCGCACCCGCATGCACTACCCGCGGGGGCGCGCAAAGCTCTCGCTCACCCGTGCGGGCCGGATTTACTTTGCGGTGCTCCTCGCAGTGCTGGTGTTGGGTTGGCTGCTGGCGCCCGCGGCCGGGCGGGCGCTGTGGCCGGCCCCGACGGCCCCGCCGCTCGTCTCACGTGTCGTGTGGTTCCTCGCCACTTACTACGTCTTCATTCCCGTGCATCGGGTGCTGAAGGCGCGCCGCGTCGCAGTGTTCAAGAGCTCCGTCGCGGACGTGCAAGAAGAGGCCTGAGAAACCGCCCTGGGCGTGCGGCGCAGCGGGAAGAGGCACGCGGGCAAGCCTCTGGCGCTGTGGCAGCAAAGACACCATCGTGTGTATCATGACCCTCATTAACAAAGCCGCCGACGGTCAGGCGGACCAAAACCAACGAGCTCAACGCCCGCACGCTTGGCGGGCGCAAGCGTCTTTCGGGGAGGAATTCGCCATGGCGTGCACTCGATACACCCTTATCAGGGCCCTGGCGGCGGGTTTGGGAGCCGCGGGGGCCACGGCGTTGCCGGTCGTTGCGAGTGCGCAACAGGTGGATCAGGCGGCGATCCAGGAGATTATCGTCACGGCCACCAAGCGCGAAGCGAACCTGCAGGACGTGCCC
>MNCZ01000012.1 GCA_001914695.1 Gammaproteobacteria bacterium 13_2_20CM_66_19
CTTGTGCTCGGTGAGGTAGCGGGCGAGCGCCTTGAGGAGCGCCGCGCGCTCGTGGAAAGTGAGCCGCCGCAGGTTCCCTCCGCCCACCTCGCGCGCATGCTCGAGCATCAGCCTCGTATCGAGGCCGTCCGCGGTCGCGCTGGCGATGACCTCGCCCGTGGTGGCATCGCGCAGCGCAACGCCGCCGCCCGTCCCGGCAAGCCACTTTCCCGCCACGAAACTCTGCAGTTGCATGCTCGTCACTCCCCGCCCACGACCTGACCGTCCACGCGGTAGGAGCGTCCGCGAGCGAGCGCAATGCGCTCGCCCCGCTGGTTGCAGACGATGATCTCGTAGAGGCCGTTGCGCCGGCTGCGCCACAGCTCGCTCGCCTCGGCCGTGAGCTCATCGCCCTCGCGCGCTGCCGCGAGGAAATCGATCGAGGCCGCGGCGGCGAGCGTGCTCTCGTTGTGCGAGTTGCAGGCAAAGGCGAATGCGCTGTCGGCGAGCGCGAAGACGATGCCTCCATGACAGACCGCGTGGCCGTTCACCATGTCGGCGCGCACCGTCATCGCCACGCGCGCCCAGCCCGCACGCATGCCCGTGATCCGCATGCCGAGCGTCTGCGAGGCGCGATCGCGCGCAAAGAGCGCGGCTCCGGCGCGCTCGGCCCGCCGTTGCGCCGCATCGGCCGCGTCCGCCGGGTCTTTCATATCCGTAGCCTCACACTGCGCCGCGTCCTCACGCCGGACTTCAGCGCCCGGTGAAGCGCGGCGTGCGCTTTTCGGCGAACGCCGCGACCCCTTCCGTATAGTCGGCGCTGTGCCCGAGCTCGCCCTGGTAGTCGCGCTCCACGTCCAGCTGCTGCGGGAGCGTGCGGCTCCAGCCCTCGTAGATGGCCTGCCGGGTGCGCGCGAGGGCGCGGGTCGGTGCGGCGGCGAGCTGTCGCGCCAGAGCGTCCACGACTTCGGCGAGCTCACCGTCCTCGACGCAGCGCCAGATCAGTCCCCAGGCGGCGGCCTGCTCGGCGGACAGCTTCTCGCCGAGGAGCGCGAGTCCCATGGCGCGCGCCGTGCCGACGAGGCGCGGCAGGAACCAGGTGCCGCCGGAATCCGGAACGAGACCGAGCTTCGAGAACGCCTGCACGAAGCTCGCCGAGCGCGCCGCGATGACTAAATCGCAGGCGAGCGCGATGTTGGCGCCGGCCCCGGCCGCGACCCCGTTGACGGCCGCAAGCACCGGCAGGCCCAAGGAGCGCAGAGCGAGCACCAGTGGCTTGTAGCTCTGCTCGATGGAGGCGGCCAGATCGGGCGGCGCGCCCCCCGGCGCCACGGCCCTTTCGTTCAGATCCTGGCCGGCGCAGAAGCCCCGCCCGGCGCCGGTGATCACCAGCACGCGGGCCGGCTGGTCTTTCAGGCTCGCGAGCGCCGCGCGCACCTCGGCGTGCATCTCGGTGTTGAAGCTGTTGAGGCGCTCCGGCCGGTTGAGGGTGAGCCGGGCGATGCCGTCGGCCGTCTCGAACAGAATGTTCCGGTAGCTCACGTTTTTCTCCGCGCCACGCTCATTTCTCGTCGTAATCGAGCTCGAGCGAGGGAGTCTTCACGCGCGACTGACAGGCGAGCACATAGCCGTCCCCGAGCTCCCAGTCCTCGAGCGCGTAGTTCTGCGCCATCTCCACCTCCCCGCGAACCACCTTCGTGCGGCACGTCGAGCACACCCCGGCGCGGCAGGAGAAGGGCAGCTCGATGCCGGCGCGCGCCGCGGCCTCGAGCACGGTGTCGTGGTTCATTCTCATGCTGAAGGCGCGCCGGCGCCCGTCCATGAGGATCGTGACCTCGGCCATACCCGCAGCCGGGGCCGCGTCCCGTGGCGCCGTGCCCGGCGCCGCAGCCGCCGCGGCCTCCCGGCGCTCGGCGTCGGAAGCCGTGCTCGCGACCGTGAAATGCTCCGCATGGATGCGCCCCGCCGGGACGCCGAGCCCGCGCAGCGCCCCGCTCACCTGCTCGATCATGTCCCCGGGACCGCACACGAAGTACTCCCGCACCTCGAGCGGCCGGAAGAGCGTCGTGGCGAACTGCCGCACGCGCGCGCCGTCGAGCCTGCCGTTGTAGAGCTCGACTTCCTGAGGTTCGCGGCTCATCACGAAGTGCAGCGACAGCCGTCCGAGGTGGCGATCCTTGAGCGCCAGCAGCTCCTCGAGGCACATGGCGCGGCCGGTGCCGGTGTTGCCGTAGAAGAGCACCACCGAGCTCGCGCCCTGCGCGAGCAGCGCCCGCGTCACCGACATCACCGGCGTGATGCCGCAACCGGCGGCGAAGGCGGCATAGGCGCCGCCGGCGACGCCCGCCTCCCGCGGCGTGAAGCTGCCGTTCGGCGGCAGCACGTCCAGCCGGTCGCCCGGGCGCAGCTCCTCCGCCAGGTACCGCGACACGCGACCCTGCGAGTGAACCCGCGGCACGATGCGCACCGGCCACTCACCGGGCGCATTCACCAGCGAATAGGTTCGCCGCGCCTCCTCGCCCGCGATCTCCACGCGCACCACGACGTGCTGCCCGGGACTCCCGCGGTACTCCTCGCGCAGCCCCGAGGGAACCTCGAGGGAGATCGCCACCGCATCCTCCGCGTCGGGTGAGATGTCGAGAACCCTGAGCGAATGGAACCTCAGCATGTCGGCGGCACTTGGGTAGCGGAGGGGCTCGAGGTCAGAGGCACTTGAAGTAGTCGAAGGGCTCCCCGCAGGCGCTGCAGCGGTAGTGGGCCTTGCAGGGGGTCGAGCCGAACTCGCTCACCCGCTCGGTGGAGCGGCTCTCACAGCGCGGACAGCTCACGAGTGGCGCCTGCCACAGGCGGCGGGGACTTGCGACCGTCTCCTCCGGAGGCGCAATGCCAAAGCTCCTGAGCTTCTGCCGTCCCTCGCTCGTGAGCCACGCGCTGGTCCAGGGCGGCGACAGCACCTCCTCGAGAATCACGTCGGTGAGACCTTCCGCGTCGAGTGCGGTGCGCACCGCGCTGCGGATCGCCTCGGTCGCGGGGCAGGCCGAGTAGGTCGGCGTGAGTCCGACACGCCACCGCCCGTCGGCATCCTGGCGAACGTGCCTCACGATGCCGAGATCGACGATGCTCAGGACCGGGATCTCGGGGTCCGCAACCCGGGCGAGGAGCGCGCGCAAGCGCCCCTCGCGCTCCGCCCCGACGCCGCCTTCCATCACCGCCGCCACGCCCGCCCTCACCAGCGCGCGCCCGGGTAGGTGCGCTGCAGATGCTGCATTTCCGAGAGCATGTGGGAAAGGTGCTCGGTGTGCACGCCCCGCCGGCCGTGCCAGGGGTAAGGCGCCGCCGCGGGCCGCACCAGCGTCGCGGCGGCGAGATCTTCGTCGACGCGACTCGACCATCGGGAGCTCGGCTCCGCGAGCGCCGGGGCGATGCCGGCCGCCCTCATCCGCTCATCGACGTCGTCCGGCGCGAACAGCTCGGAGGTGAAGCGCCAGAGCGAGTCGAGCGAGCGCTGCACCCGTGCGTGACTCTCATCCGTCCCGTCGCCGAGCCGCATGAGCCAGCCGCTGCTGAAGCGATGGTGGTAGCGGGTCTCCTTGAGCGCCTTGGCGGCAATCGCCGCGAGACGCGCATCCGTGGAGGCGAGCAGCGCCTCGTAGATCTCGAGCTGCCAGCAGTCGATGAGCCACTGGCGCACGACGGTGTGGCCGAAGTCGCCGTTGGGCTGCTCGGCGAGGGTCAGGTTCGTGAATTCGGGCGCATCGCGCAAGAATGCCAGCGCATCCTCGTCACGCCCCCGCCCCTCGAGCTCGCCCGCGTAGGTGAGGAAGAGCCGCGCCTGTCCGATGAGGTCGAGCGCGAGGTTGGCGAGCCCCAGGTCCTCCTCGAGGGCCGGCGCGTGACCCACCCACTCACCGAGGCGTTGCCCGAGCACGAGGCTCGTGTCGCCGAGGCGCAGCACGTAGCGAAAGTGCGCGGCGCGCGAGCTCGCCTCGGGCTGCTGCGGCGCTGCCCCTGCCGCGCTCACAGGTTCTTGACCTCTTCCGGAATGGCATAGAAGGTCGGGTGCCGGTAGACCTTGTCGCGCGCCGGCTCGAACAGCGCATCCGCCTCCTCGGGGTCCGACGCCACGATGTCCGCCGAGCGCACCACCCAGAGGCTGACGCCTTCCTGGCGGCGCGTGTAGACGTCGCGCGCGTGCTCGATGGCCATGCGCGCGTCCGCCGCATGCACGCTTCCGACATGCTTGTGCTCGAGCCCCGAGCGCGAGCGGATGAATACCTCGAAGAGCGGCCAGTCGCTGCTCATGTCCGTCTCCATTCCTAGGCAGCCTGCGGCTGCCGCGAACGCTCCTTCGCGGCATGCGCGGCCGCCGCCTCGCGTACCCAGCGGCCCGCCTCGTGGGCAGCGCGGCGCGCCTCGAGCCGCTCGTGGTTGCAGGGACCGTGCCCTGCGAGCACGGCGTGAAACTCGTTCCAGTCGATCGGACCGATGAGGTAATGCTGCGCGGCCTCGTCCCAGCGCAGCGCCGGATCGGGAATCGTGAGCCCGAGGAACTGCGCCTGCGGGACCGTGATGTCGATGAACTTCTGGCGCAGCTCGTCGTTGCTGAAGCGCTTGATCTTCCAGCGCATCGATTGGGCGGTGTGCTTCGAGTCGGCATCGCTCGGGCCGAACATCATGATCGACGGCCACCACCAGCGCTGCAGCGCATCCTGCGCCATGGCCCGCTGCGCCGCGCTCCCCTGCGCGAGCGTCAGCATGATCTCGAAGCCCTGGCGCTGATGGAAGCTCTCTTCCTTGCAGATGCGCACCATGGCGCGCGCGTACGGACCGTAGGAGCAGCGGCAGATGGGAATCTGGTTCATGATGGCCGCGCCGTCGACCAGCCAGCCGATCGCCCCCACATCCGCCCAGGTGAGCGTCGGGTAGTTGAAGATGCTGGAATACCTCGCGGCGCCCGAGAGCAGCTGCTCGATCATCTCCGCCCGCGCGATGCCGAGCGTCTCGGCCGCGCTGTAGAGGTACATGCCGTGGCCGCCCTCGTCCTGCACCTTGGCGATCAGCACCGCCTTGCGCCGCAGCGTCGGGGCGCGCGTGATCCAGTTGCCTTCCGGCAGCATGCCGACGATCTCCGAATGAGCGTGCTGCGAGATCTGGCGGATGAGAGTCTGCCGATAGGCGTCGGGCATCCAGCTCTTGGGCTCGATCTTTTCCTCGACGTCGATCCGCTCCTGGAAGCGCTGCGCGAGCGCAGCGGATGAGCCGGCCCCGGCCGGCAGGGGCTCCTTGCCGTGGGTATCGAGCGCCTGGGTATACATGGGGCTGCCGTGCTGCCGCGCACCGTGAGGATATGACACAAGATTAGCACGACCGGTATGTTTTCTGTGTCACAATTCGCACCGCCCATGAAGCGCGCACCGAGCGCCCCGGTCCCCGCCGCCGTGCGGGCCCTGTTGCGGCGCTGGCGCGCGCAGCGCCCGCTGCGCGCCGGGTCGCTCTTGGTCACGATCTTCGGCGACGCCATCGCCCCGCGCGGCGCGGCGGTCACGCTCGGCAGCTTGATCCGCCTCGCCGCTCCCTTCGGCGTCACGGAGCGCCTGGTGCGCACCTCGGTCGCGCGGCTGGCGCGGGACGGGTGGCTCGCGGCGCGCCGCTCCGGCCGCCGCAGCGAGTACCGCCTGACGCGCGCCGGCGCCGAGCGCTTCGCCGAGGCGACGCGGCGCATCTACGGCCAGAGCCCCAGGGCGTGGGACGGCAGGTGGACGCTCCTGGTGATTCCTCCCCGGAGCGCATCCCGCCGGGGACGCCCGAGCGAGGACCTGAAGTGGCTCGGGTTCGGGCGACTGAATCCGTCGCTGTACGCGCATCCGGGGTGCACTCCGGGCGAGGCCCGCCGGTGGCTGGGCAACTTGCCCGGGGCCGCCGACGGACTGCTGCTCGAAGGCAGGAGCGGCGACCTCGCCGGCGACCGCCGGCTGGTGAGCTACGGCTGGGACCTCGAGGATCTCGCGCGGCGCTACCGGCGCTTCGTCGCCGCCTTCGCACCGGTCGAGTCCGCGCTACGCGCGCGAGCGGCACCTCCGGCCGGCACGGCCTTCGTGGTCCGTACGCTCCTCATCCACGAGTACCGCAAGATTCACCTGCAGGATCCGCTGCTGCCGCCGGCCCTGCTGCCTCCCCGCTGGGTGGGAAGCGCAGCGTACGAGCTCTGCCGCCGCCTCTACGCGCGCGTGTTCGCGCCCGCGGAAGGCTACCTGTCGGCCACCGCGCGCCGGCTGCACCGCCCGCTGCCCTCGGCACACTCCGCCGCGTATGCCCGCTTCGGGGGATTGGTGCGCAACGAGCCCCGCTCCACCCGTTCAACGCTGGGCGCAGCGGCCCCACCGCTGCGCCTGCGGTGAGCGCGCCGGCCGGTCAGCCGCCGGTGAGCGCGACCAGCATTCGATTCACCGTCAGCACGCCGCTCGTCGGGTCGTACGTGCCCTCCGCCGCGATCGCGCGCACCGCCGTCATGCCGGTGAGATCGCCAGCGAGCGCCGTGACGAAGTCGCCGAAGGAGGTGAACGAGTCGAAGGTGTGGCTCCTGTCACGCGCGACACGCGCGATCGCAAAGGTCATCGGCCCCGTGGTGGCCGGCACGAAGCTGAGTCCGGCGGGCACTGCCGCCGGGTCGAGCTGCACGGGCCCGATCCGGATCAGGTGCAGCTGCGCGCTCTGGAGCGTCGACTGCGTGATCAGGACGTGGGTCGCGCTCAACGGCGCGTCAAACGGTGCGGTCACCCCGGGCGACGCCCACGCGAGCAGAGCCAAGGCATTGGGTGGCAAAAGCTCGGCCGGGATGAGGGCCTTGAAATCCGGCGGCGCCGAGCCGAATGGGGTCACGAAGCCGAGGAATGGAAGCGGAGAGCCCGCCTGCAGCGGGGGCAGCTGAAGCGCAGCGGGCACCTGGACCTGATAGGCGCTCGCGGTGGCATCGTTGGCCGCGCTGCTGCCCGTACCGGCGAAATTGAACATCGACGGGTCACTCCCGGCGATGGACTGCAGCTTCACCGTCACCACGCCGGTCGCACTCGAGATGAACTGGCCCCAGAGCGGCGTCCGCATGAGTCGAGCACTGCCCGAGCTCGCATCGAGCGTGCGGTTGCCGCTCGAGTCGGTGCCGAAGGTGCCGAAGAGCTGCAGCCGCTGGCCGACCGAGATGTCCTGGGCACTGAAGCTGCCGCTCTGGCCATCCTCGGTGACGGCCGTGGTGCCAGCCACCGTGACCGCGATCGACCGGCTGAACTGCTCGTCGTCGCTGCCGCGCGCGTCGGTCCATGCATGGCCGACGGTGAGCACGTTGCCGCTGCGCGCGAACACCGTACCGTCGACGCTGTCGAGGCCCGCGCCCGGAACGCTGCTACCCGCGAACACCGCCGTGGCCGTAAAGGTCTGGCTCTGCGTGTCGAAGCTTCCGGTCGCGGCGGTGACCGTGCCCGCGCCGAGCGCCGCGAGCGCGGTGAGGCCAGCGCTGCCCGTATAGGCGGTGCCGTTCAGGGTATAGCTCGTCGTGGCGGTCGTGCCGACGACCATTTGCCCGTGGTCATCGTCCATCGCGTCGTTGAAGGGCCGCACGTTGACCGTGTACGAGCTGGCGGACGTGTCGACGCTCAGGAGCTTTCCGCGCACCCGGACGGGCTTGCTCGCATCGGGCGCGAGGCTCGCCGACAGCATCGGCTGAACGGTCACCGTCACCGCGCTCGCCAGGGTCGAGGCGCTGATGGCTGCGGGCGCGACGGTGTTGGAAGCGCCGAGATTGAAGTCGAGCGCGAAGTTGGCGATCCCACGGTCGCTGATCACCAGGGGCGCGCCGGGCGGGAGCTTCAGAGTGAGGGTGAGCTGACCGTTCGGCGCGACCAGCGCGCCGTTGGTGGCGCCGTTCATGATGTTGGCAGCGGGCACCGTGAGACCGCCCGCACCGTTGTCGACCACGATCGTCCCGCCGCCGTAGTCGACCGTCATCGACACCCCGGTATAGGTGCCCGCCGACACCTGCCGCGCGCTGATGACCTCCGAGAGATTCGCGAGCTGCGCGAAGTCGACCTTGCTCGGGGCCGGCAGAGTCTCGACGGCCGTGCCGTCGGCGCTAGTCAGCTTCAACGAGACGACGGCGAGCTGGTAGCTGAGGAAATCTCCCGGCGCATCGGTCAGGGTCACCATCGCCACGCCGCTCGCGGGCGCCATGGAACTCATCGGGCTCCCCGAGCCGCCGCCGCAGCCGCTCACACCCGCGGCGCCGGCGATGCCCGCCACGGCGAGTAGTCGGAAAATGAGAACGGCCGCACCGCTCGAGCGGCGGCCCCTGGCCTGACGCGTGTTCATATCCTAAGGACTCCCCGCGAGATCGCTCCCCGCGATACACATCCCCGCCGCCTGCTGTTTCTTGTCCTCGACGAGAGGCAGACTCCGGATGCAATTAGCGCATAGCTCGCGCGCGGCGCGAAGCTGTCGCCCGAACCCGACAAGGGCTTCCGTTGCGAGGAGTTGGTCACGGCGGGAACGCGGTTGTGTCGGCTTCGCGGCGATCGAGCATGCGCCGCGCCCGGGGGCGCGGTAATGGGGTGAAACCCCCCGGTGACTCAGCACCGGGTCGAGTCTAGGGAGGCCACGCGCCGAGCCTCTGCACGAGCACCTCGAGGAAGCGGTTGGCCCGATGGCCGTCCATCACCCGGTGATCGAGCGTGAGCGTGATGTAGCAGCGCGGCCGCACCACGATCTTCTCCTCGTCGCCCTCGTCCACCACCACCGGCCGCTTCTCGAGCTTGCCGACTCCGAGGATCGCCGACTGCGGCTGATTAATGATGATCGGCGCGGCGAGGAGGCTGCCGCTGACGCCGTGGTTGGAAATGGTGAAGGTGCCGCCCCGCAGGTCCGCGGGCGAGAGCTCGCCCGCTCGGGCGCGCGTCACGAGGTCGTTCAGGCCGAGCGCGATGTCGAACAGGTCGCGCGACCCGGCATCGCGCAGCACCGGCACGAGCAGCCCCGTGCCCTCGACCGCCGTCGCCACGCCGATGTGAATCGGCTCGTGGATCTCGAGCGCCGTATCGGTCCAGCGGCTGTTGGCTTCGGGCACGGCGCGGATCGCCGCGACCGCCGCCTGCACGAAGTACGCGGTCAGGGTGAGCGGCGCTCCGCGGCGCGCGAACTCCTCGCGCCGGCGGGAGCGATCCGCGAGCACCGCGGCGAGGTCCGCCTCGAACACGGTCGTGACGTGCGGCGCGGTGCGCAACAGGCTCTGCACCATGTGCTCGGCGATGCGCTTGCGGACCGCGGTGTGCGGTACGCGACGGATCTCCCCGGCGGAATCCGCACCGGCGCCGGCCTCCTCGGCGCCAGCCGCCGCTGCCCGGGGCGCGGCTTCCGGCGCCACGGGCTCCCGCGGCTCGGCCGTGCCCCCCCGCAGCACGTCCTCCACGGTGACGCGACCGCCCGGTCCCGTGCCGCGAATCGCCGCGGCGTCGAGCCCGCGCTCGCGGAGCAGGCGGCTCACCGCCGGACTCAACTCGCCCGCGGCGGCTCCCCCGCGCCGCTCGCGTCGGGCGGGAGCCCCGGCGGTCCCGGCCGCAGCGGATGCGACCGCGGTGGCCGCTGCGATCGTCGGCGTGGCGGCGGCGGCCGCGCCGGCGGCTGCGCCCGACTCGATACGCCCGAGCAACTCGCCGGGCGCGATTTCCTCCTGCTCCTGCTTGAGGATCTCGCGCAGCACGCCGCTGCCGGGCGAGGCCAGTTCGACCGTCACCTTGTCGGTTTCGATCTCGATGAGGGGCTCGTTCTCCGCGACGCTCTCGCCGAGGCGCTTCAGCCAGCGCAGGATCTGCGAGCGCGTGCCCTCGGTCTCGCCGGAGGGCGCCCGGATTTCGACCGCGCGAGTCATGGCCGCACCTCACAGGCTCGCGAGCCGCTGGATGGCCTGAGTGATGCGCGCGACGTCGGGCAGCGCTGCCTCGAGCAGCACCGGGCTGTGGGGGCTCGGGATATCCGGCATGGCGAGCCGCTCGATCGGCGCCTCGAGGCTGAAGAAGCTCTGTGCGGCGAGCGTTGCCGCGATTTCCGCCCCGAAGCCCGCGGTGAGATTGTCCTCGTGGACGACGAGGCAGCGATGGGTCTTCTCGACCGAGGCGCACACGGCGCGCCGGTCCCAGGGCGACAGCGTCCGCAGGTCGAGCAGCTCCACGTCGACGTGCGAGGCGGCGGCGGCCAGCTCGCAGCGCTCGACCATCGCGCCCCAGCTGACCACCGTCACCTCGGCCCCGGCGCGCACCCGCCGCGCCTCGCCGAAGGTCACCACGAAGTCGTCGCCCGGGTAGGGTCGCCGCGCCCAGGCGCCGTCGAGCATGGCGCGGTGCTCGAAGAAGATCACCGGATCGTTGCCGCGCAGCGCGGAGCGCATGAGCCCCACCGCGTCCTCGGCGTTCGAGGGTACCGCGACCTGCCAGCCGACGCCGTGCACCCAGGCGACCTCGTTCGTCTGGCTGTGCCAGGGGTCGCCGCATTTGAAGAACCCCCCCGGCATGCGCACCACCACGGGCGCGGCGAAGCGATTGCGGGTGCGCCAGCGCAGCGTCCCGCAGTCGTTCAGCTGCTCGGCCGCGCAGTCCGCGTACTTACGGAACTGGATTTCCGCCACCGGCAGCAATCCCGCGAGCGCCATGCCCACCGCGCGGCCGACGATGCCTTCCTCGGAGAGGCTGGTATCGAATACCCGCGGCGCGCCGTACTTGTCCTGCAGCCCGAGAGTCGCCCCATGCACGCCGCCCTTGGGGCCGACATCCTCGCCGAAGACCAGCATGCGCGGATTGACCGCGAGCTCCACATCGAGGGTGCGCCGGATCGCGGTCAGCATGTTGATGCGGGGGCCCGACGGCCGCGCCGTCCGGCTCGCGGGCGCCGCGACGTGGCCTTCGGGCGCGAGCCCGCCCTGCTCCTGGAGAGCCCGCGTGCCGTCGGGATTTTCGAAGAAGACATGCTGCGTGAGCGAGGCGGGATCCGGCGGCGGGCGAGCCAGCGCCCCCTCGACCGCCCGCTCGACCCCCGCGCGCGCCTCGGCCGCGAGGCCCGTCCATTCGGACTCGGCCATCACCTCCGGCACCAGGAACTCGTGCAGGTGCGGCAGTGGATCGCGTGCCCGCTCCTCGGTCAGGATCTCGGCGGACTTGTAGGCCTGGGTGTCCTGCCCGGAGTGTCCGGAGAGGCGCGGCACCGTGAGGCGCAGCATCAGTGGCGCGCGCCCCTCGCGCACCCATTCCACCGCGCGGTGGGTGAGCTCGGCGGCCGCTCCGGGATCGGAGCCGTCGCCCTCGAGGATCGTGAGGCCCGAGAACGAGCGCAGGTTCGCTGCAATGTTGCCGCCCGGGGTCTGCAGATGCGAGGACACGGAGATCCCGAAGCCGTTATCCTCGATGTAGAAGAGCAGCGGGAGCTTGAGCGTCGTCGCGATATTGAGGGCCGACCAGAAGCCGTTGGTCGCGCAGGAGGCATCGCCCCCCAGCACCACGGCGATGCTGCGCGCGTAGGACTGATCCCCGAGCGTCTCGTGCCGGTAGCGGATCGCCTGCGCCCAGCCGGCGGCGGGAGTGTACTGCGCGCCGACGCCCCCGCAGGCGGGAAGCACGGTCGCCCCGGAGCGACGCGGGAGATTGAACACCACGCCGATGTCGCGGCCGCCGCTGAAGGAGCCGCCGCGGGCGAGGGGACCTGCGGCCGCGTCTTCGAGACTCACGCCGAGCGCGAGCATCAGCGGGCGCGAGCGGTAGTACACCGTCACGCCGTCGTGCGCGTCGGTGAGCTCGAGCCCGAGCAGGATCTGCGCGAAGTCGTGGCCGCGCGCCGAGAACTGATAGAGCACCTTGCGCTCGGGCAGGAGGCGGCTCTCCTCGATGTCATCGAGCGCTCGCGAGGCATGGAGGAGCGAGGCGACGCGGCGCCAGTCGATGTGGCCAAGCACGGCGCCTGCGGTCGCCGTTCGGGTGCGCTCGGCGCTCGAAATCGTGGCTGGGTGTGCGGCCATGGCTTGGGCCTCGTGCGGCGCTAGAGTGCGGGCAGCTTATGCCCTAAGGCCTGCAATTTCCTTGCTTCGATTGCCTACCAACGCGTGATTCTGGCAATATTCTTGCCATGTCCAGAGCGCTCGATCGCCTCGACCGGCGGATCCTCGAGGAGCTGCAGGCCGATGCGCGCATCTCGAACCAGGAGCTCGCGAAGCGCGTCGGGCTCTCTCCCGCCCCGTGCTGGCGGCGGCTCCGCCGGCTCGAGGAAGCCGAATACATCGCCGGCTACGCGACGCTGCTCAAGGCTGCGGCGATCGGGTTGCCCATCCTCGCGTACGCGCTCGTCTCGCTGGAAAACCATCACCCCGAATCGGTGCGCCAGTTCGATCAGCTGGTCAAGGAGCGTCCCGAGGTGCTCGAATGCCACTCGATGAGCGGCGCCAATGATTACCTCTTGCGCATCGTGGCCGCGAGCATGGAGGCTTACGAGCACTTCCTCTCGACGCAGCTGCTGCAGCTTCGGGCGGTGCGCTCAGTGAACACGAGCTTCGTGCTGCGCACCAAGAAGTTCACGACGCGGCTGCCGCTCGGCTGAGGCCCGCTGCTCGCAGGCGCACTCGCTCCGATCAGCGCCCGCGAGCCAGAACGCGGATCCCGGCAGCCGCACGTCCGCGTGCCGCCACGCCACCTCGAGCTCGCGCGCCGCGCGCGCCGCCTCGGGCGCTCTGCTCTGCGCCCTGAGCGCCGTGCTCAAGCCCTCGAGCGCCCAGCCGTTGCCGGGATTCCTCCGCAGATCGTCCCGGTAGACCTGCTCCGCGCGCGCCGCGTGGCCGCTCCGGAGCAGCTGCGCGCCGAGGAGATGACGCGCAGGGAAGAACCAGTCGGACGGCTCGTCGTAGGCGAGCCGATCCTCGGCCGCCACCGCATCCTCGAGCGCCCGGACCGCATCCGCGCCCCGCCCCTCGGAGGCGGCGATGCGCGCCGCCACGACCGGCCGCGCGACGTCGAGGACGGCGTGGAGCGTGTTGAGTCCGGCGGCGGCATCGGCGGGAGCCGCGGCCGCAAGGCGCTCGAGCTCGCCCGATGCTCCCCTCGCCTCCTCGATCCGCCCGCGAGCCGCGAGCGCCACGCCGCGCCCGAAGAGATACCCCGCGGTGAGCCCCTGCGCGCGCGGATCGGGCGGCAGCAACGCGATCATCTCGTCCCACAGCCCGAATCTCACCAGCGCCGCGTATTGTTGTGTCAGGTTCCAGCCCGAATCGCCCATGGCGAGCAGCATGTCGACGGGAACGGTCTGCGCCACGCTCTGCACCGCCGCGAGCGTCTCGGCCTTGCGTCCCTCCATGGCCGCCGAGAAGGCGAGGAACGAGTAGTTGTGAGCGAAGTACATCGTGTAGTAATCGGGCGCGTGAGTGGCGGCGAAGTAGGCGCGATCGGCGGCGACGCCCCGCCGGTTGGCCTCCGCCGCATCCTCGTAGCGGCCGACGCGCTGGAAGATGTGAGCGGGCATGTGCTCGAGGTGGCCCGAGGCGGGCATGAGGCCCCGGAGCCGCTCGGCGGACGGGACCGCCTTGCCCGGCTCGGGGGAAGCCTCCATGACGTGGACGTAGTAGTGATTGGCGCCGGGGTGGCCCGGGTCGCGCTGCAGCACCGACTCGAGCCGCGCCTCGATCTCGAGCGTCCCCGGCGCCGGCCGGCCGTCCGCGGTCCAGAGCTTCCAGGCGTTCACGGTCATCTCGGCCTCCGCGCACAGCGTCTGCACGTCGAGATCGGCCGGAAAGCGCGCGGCGACCTCGCGCATGGCGGCGGCGTAGGCGCCGAGGATGGCAGGGGCATCCGCGGAGGCCGCGGGCCCGGGTGAGGGATAGCGCTTTGCGAGAGCGCCGATCAGCGCCTGCTCGACGGCGGAAGCCCGGGCCGCGTTCTGCTGCGCCTCGTGCAGCGCCTCCCACGCGACCGCCGCGCGCAGCTCCGGCGTCGCGCCATAGTTGTAGTTCGGCCCGACGGTGAGCGCCACGCCCCAGAAGCACGCGGCGCAGGACGGATCGAGCTGGGCTGCCTTCGCGAAAGAGCGGGTCGACTCGTCGTGGTTGAACGCCCACAAGAGCCGCATGCCCTGGTCGAAGTACTGCTGTGCGGCCGCCGAAGAGGTGGTCACGGCGCGGTGATAGCGCCCGAGCCCGTCGAAGAGGTGCGCGCCCCGCGCCCAGTCGGCCACCGTGGCAGGGAGCGATGGCGCCTGATGGTCGGGTGCGGACGCCTCGGCGCGGGCCATGTACGACACGGCGGCCGCACTACCGAGCAGCGCAACCCAAAGCACACGATGCATGGTGTTCCCCCGGCGCGGAAGTTGTTTCAGGCGAGCCCGCTGCTCAAGCCCCGGCCCGATGCTACCAGACGCTCGAGGAGCGGAGCGGGACGCCAGCGCGCGCCGCGGCGCGGCGCGAGCCGCCTCATGGTCGCGATCACGCGCTCGAGGCCGGCCTCTTCGGCCCAGTACATCGGACCGCCCCGCCAGGCGGGGAAGCCGTAGCCGTTGACGTACACGATATCGATGTCGCTCGCCCGCAGCGCAATGCCCTCCTCCACGATGCGCGCGCCCTCGTTGACCAGCGGATGCAGCAGCCGCTCGAGAATCTCCTCGTCGGGGATGCTGCGCCGCTCGATGCCGAGCTCGCGCGAGACCTGCTCGATGAGCGCGACCACCTCGGGGTCGGGGATGCGCGTGCGGCCTTCGTAACGGTAGTAGCCGCGGCCCGCCTTCTGGCCGAGCCTGCCTCCGGCGACGAGCCGCTCGAGGATCGGCGACCAGCGCTCGTCGGGCGGGAGCCTCCGGCCCTTGCGGATCTGAAAGCCGACGTCGTTCCCGGCCAGGTCCCGCACCGCGAGCGGCCCCATCGCAAAGCCGAACCCCTCGATGACCCGGTCGATCTGCTCGGGCGTCGCTCCTTCCTCGAGGAGGAACTCCGCCTCCGCTCCGTAGAACATGAGCATGCGGTTGCCGATGAAGCCGTCACAGTTGCCGGCGAGGACCGCGATCTTGCCGAGCCTCTTCGCGAGCGCCATGACGGTGGCTACGGTCTCCGGCGAGGTGTGCCGCCCGCGCACGTTCTCGAGCAGCCTCATGACGTTCGCGGGACTGAAGAAATGGGTGCCCACGACTTTCTCCGGCCGGGAGGTGCTCGCGGCGATGGCGTCGATATCGAGAGTCGAAGTGTTGGTGGCGAGGATCGCGTGCGGCCCCGCCACCCGATCGAGCCGCCCGAATACCTCCTGCTTGACCTCGAGGTCCTCGTACACCGCCTCGATGACGATGTCCGCGCCGGCGAGCGCCGGGTACTCGCTCACGCCCCGAATGAGGCCGAGCGCGGCGTCGGCCTGCGAGCGAGTCAGGCTCCCGCGCGCGACCGAGGCGTCGTAGCTCTTCCCGACGACACCGAGGCCGCGCTCGAGGGCTTGCGCCGAGAGCTCGAGCAGCGACACGGGGATGCCGGCGTTGGCGAGGGCCATGGCGATGCCCCCGCCCATGGTGCCGGCGCCGACCACGGCGGCACGGTGGACGGGGAGCGCGGTCACCTCGGGCCCGAGACCTGGAATCCTGCGGGCCTCGCGCTCCGCGAAGAACAGGTGCACCAGCGCCTTGCGTTGCGGGCTGTCGCGGCACTCGATGAAAGACTCGCGCTCGCGCGCGAACGCGGCTTCCACCGGCCGCGTGCAGGCCGCTTCGATGCAGTCGACGATCCTGAACGGCGCGAGCTGCCCGCGCGCCTTCGCCTCGAGCTTGCGGCGAAAGGCGGCGAATAGCTCCGGATCCACACCGCGGATGCGCTCGCCGACATCGCTCGTGACGCGCAGCGGCCGCCGCTCGGCCACCGCCCGGCGGGCGAAGGCGAGCGCGCCGTCGAGCGCGGGGTCCGCGAGCGCGTCCACGAGCCCGAGCTCGAGCGCGCGCGGCGCCGGTATCTGGTGACCTGCGGTGATGGCCTCGAGGGCGGCCTCGGGTCCCGCGAGGCGCGTGAAGCGCTGGGTGCCGCCGGCTCCCGGCAGGAGGCCGAGCTTCACCTCCGGCAGACCCACCTTCGCGGTGGTGGCGGCGATGCGCCAGTGACAGGCGAGCGCGAGCTCGAAGCCGCCGCCGAGAGCCACGCCCTCGATCGCGGCGACCAGCGGCTTCGAGGCCGCCTCCATCCGCGCCTGCACCTCGCGTGTGATCGGGGATTTCAACACCAGTCCCGAGCTCACTTCGTTGATGTCCGCACCGGCGGCGAACGTCCCGCCCTCTCCCGTCACCACGATCGCTTTCACCGCCGGGTCGCCCCCGGCCCGCTCGAGCGCCTGCATCAGCCCCTCGCGCACCGGGAGGCTGAGCGCGTTCACCGGCGGATTGGCGATCGTCAGCACCGCGATCTCGCCCTCGAGTCGATAGTCGACGGCAGCCACTTAAGGCTCTCTCCCCCTTACCGGGCAGTAGCGCGGCCTCATTGTACGGCCCCGGTGCGCCCGGCGACCTGAGGCGCCGCGGCGCTATGGACTGCCCGCCGCTACACTTGCGGCTCCATGGATCAGGTCGATGCGGTGGTGGTCGGGGCCGGCGTCGTGGGCCTCGCGGTGGCGCGGCAGCTGGCGCTCGCCGGACGCGAGGTGCTGATCCTCGAAGCCGCCGCGCGCTTCGGCACGGGGGCGAGTGCGCGCAACAGCGAGGTGATCCACGCCGGCATCTACTATCCGCCGGGCTCGCTCAAGGCCCGGCTGTGCGTCCGAGGGCGTGAGCGGCTCTACGAGTTCTGCGCCGGGCGCGCCATTCCCCACCGGCGCTGCGAAAAGCTCATCGTCGCCACGACCGATGCCGAGCTGCCGGGCCTCGCCCGCGTCGCCGCCACGGCGCAGGCCAACGGCGTCGAGCTCACGCGGCTCGACCGCGCGGCGGCTCAGGCGCTCGAGCCGCAGCTCTCGTGCGCGGCGGCGCTTCACTCCCCGCTCACCGGCATCATCGATTCGCAGGCCTGCATGCTGGCGTTGCTCGGGGATGCGGAGAGCCGCGGCGCAAGCCTCGCCTGCGGCAGCGCGCTCACGCGCGTGGTGCTCTCGGACGGGGCGGCACTCATCGGCGTGAACGGAGCGCAGCCCGCGCTGCGAGCCCGGACGCTCGTCAACTGCGCCGGGGTGCAGGCGCCTCAGGTAGCACGGCTGATGGAAGGCCTTTCTCCGGCGCAAATCCCGGCGGCGTACTTCGTCAAGGGCAGTTACTTCGCGCTCAAGGGGCGCGCGCCGTTCGAGCGACTGATCTACCCCTTGCCGGACGCGGGCGGCCTCGGCATACACCTCACCCTCGACCTCGGGAGCCGCGCGCGCTTCGGACCCGACGTCGAGTGGGTGGACAGCTGCGACTACCGGGTGGATGCGCGCCGCGCGCCCGCGTTCTACGCGGCCATTCGCCGCTACTGGCCCGCTCTCCCCGACGGTGCGCTCGAGCCCGCTTACGCGGGTGTGCGGCCGCGGATCTCGGGCCCGGGCGAGCCGCTCGCCGATTTTCGGATCGACGACGTCCGCACGCACGGCGTGCCGGGACTCATCAACCTCTTTGGAATCGAGTCCCCCGGGCTCACGGCCTCGCTGGCGATCGCCGACGAGGTCGTGGACCGGTTGAGATGAGGCACTGCGATCTCGACGACCCGGACGGCGGGCCTCGAGCGCCACTCGGTCCGCGCTACGGCGGCGCGCGTCAGCTGGCGCGCACACCCTCCACCTGGATCTCGAGCTTCACGTCCATCTTGAAGCCGTACTTGTCGCCGTAATTGACGCCGTAGTCGGCGCGGTTGAACGTCCCCGAGGCATCCGCGCCGCAGTGCTCTTTCTTATCCATCGGGAACTCGATGCACTTGAAACTGTTGATGGTGAGCTGGAGTGGATGAGTGACGCCGTGGAGGGTGAACTCTCCCACGACCTGGGTCGGCACGCCGTTCTTGAAGTTGGTGAGCTTGCCCTTGTAGGTCGCGGTGGGGAACTTCGCCACGTCCAGCATCTCGGCCGACTTCGCATGCTCGTCGAGCTTCGGCACGCCGAAATCGATCGATGAGACGTCCGCGGTCACGTCGACCGTGCCCGTGCCCTTCTCCCTGTCGATCACGATGGTCCCGGAAGTCTTGTCGAAGCGGCCCCGCCAGACCGACAGCCCGCCGAAATGATCCGTTTCGAAGCTCGGATGGGTGTGGCTCGGGTCGATCTGGTAGGTCACCGGCGCGGCGAGCGCCAAGCCTGAGAGGAATGCCAGCAGCGCCGCCGGCAGCGCAAACTTCGTCACGGGAACCTCCTGGTTGTAATCAGCGGGTGCGCGCGTAGCGTAGCGGCCGTTCGGGCCAAGGGCCACCTCCCCTTAGGGACAGGGGAGGCAAAGCTGCGGGCGCGACCCCGCCGCGACCGCTACTCCCTCGTGCGTGGTCGCGCCTTCCGTCCGAGCGCCTTCGCGACCACCTCGTGGGCGATCTCCCCCGCGTGCACGTTGAGACCGGCCGCGAGCCCGGGGTCGCGCTTGAAGGCCGCCTGCCACCCGAGGTCCGCGAGCGAGCGCACGTAGGGCAGTGTTGCGTTGGTGAGCGCCAGGGTCGAGGTCCGCGGCACCGCGCCCGGCATGTTGGCAACACAGTAGTGGATGACGCCGTCCACCACGAAGGTGGGCTCGGCGTGGGTCGTCGGCCGGCTGGTTTCGAAGCAGCCTCCCTGATCGATCGAGATGTCGACCAGCACCGCTCCGGGCTTCATGGTCGAGACCATGGCGCGGGTGACCAGCTTGGGCGCCGTGGCGCCGGCCACCAGCACCGCTCCGACGACCAGGTCCGCGTCGCGCACCAGCCGCTCGATGGTCTCGGTGGTCGAGTACGCGGTCCGAAGCGCCGAGGCGAACATCGATGACAACTCGCGCAGCCGGTCGACCGAGCGGTCGACCACGGTGACGTCGGCGCGCAGTCCCACGGCCATCTCCGCCGCGTGCGTGCCCGCGACGCCGCCGCCGAGGATGACGACTTTCGCCGGCGGCACGCCCGGCACTCCCCCGAGCAGGATCCCGAAGCCGCCGTTGGCTTTCTGCAGGCTCGCCGCGCCCACCTGGATCGACATGCGGCCCGCGACTTCGCTCATCGGCGTGAGCAGCGGCAGCGAGCCATTGGGCGCCGTGACCGTCTCGTACGCGATGGCGGTCGCTCCGGACTTCATCAGGCCCTGGGCCTGAGCCGGGTCCGCCGCCAGATGCAGGTAGGTGAAGAGCACCTGGCCCGGACGGAGCATCTCGCACTCGTTGGGTTGCGGCTCCTTCACCTTCACCACGAGCTCCGCGCGCTCGAAGATCTCCGGGGCGCGCGCCGCGATGGCCGCCCCGGCGGCACGGTACTCAGCGTCGTCGACTCCGATGCCGTTGCCCGCGCCGCTCTCGACCAGCACTTCGTGACCGTGCAAGGCGAGCTCCCGCACGCCCGCCGGCACGAGGCCGACGCGGTATTCGTGCACCTTGATCTCACGCGGAACGCCGATGCGCATACGGAAATCCCCGAGTTGCGTTATTGAGCGGAAGGGTAGAGTTCGCCGAGCGGCGGGAGCTTGCGAAATGAGGCTCCCAGGGGGTCCGCTTGTGGCAGAATCTGCGAACGAAGCCAGACTTCCCGGTGGAATATTGCGCCCATGGAGCTCGACCGCTACGATCGTGCCATTCTACGCCTGCTGCAGCAGGATGCCCGGATCACCAACACGCGCCTGGCGGACGAGGTGAGCCTGTCGGAGTCGGCATGCCTGCGCCGGGTGCGGGCGCTCGAGGAGTCCGGGCTCATCCAGGGCTACACCGCGCTCATCGACCAGCACAAGGCGGGGTTTCCGGCGAACGTGTTCGTGAGCATTACGCTCGATCGCCAGAGCCAGGCGGGACTCGAGGCCTTCGAGAGCGCGGTGCGCAAGGTGCCCGAGGTCATGGAGTGCTATCTCATGACCGGGGAATACGACTATCTGCTCCGGATCGTAGTGGCGGACCTGAAGGATTTCGAGCGCATCCACGCGCAGCACCTCACGCGTCTGCCGAGCGTCGCGCGCGTGCACTCGAGCTTCGCCATGCGCACGGTGACCCGCGCGTCCGCGCTCCCTCAGCGCGCGTAGGCCGGCAATGCCCGGGCGAACTCGCGCAGCGCGCGGATGCCGCTCGCCTCGGCGCGCCGGCACCACTCGCGCAGCTGTGCCACCGCGCGCGCCTGATTCGCGCCAGCGCCGTTCCATAGCTGCTGCAGGCCGTCGCGGAACTCGACCACCCGGCGCAGTGCCTCGTACCGCTCGAGGAGCTCGCGGAGCTTGCGGCGCGCCTCCTCGGCCAACAGCGCCGGATGGCGGATCAGGAGTTTCGGCGCGATGACGGGCACCCCCCGTCCCTCGCGGCGTGCCAGCTCGCGGCACACCGGCAGCACCACGCGCCGCGCGTAGTCGCGCAGCACGTGCATGCGGTTGACGAAGAGCGCGTTCACCGTATCCGCGTCCAGATCGCGCCGCCGGCGCTCGAAATGCGGCCGCGGCGCGACCCACCGCACCTTGGCGAGCCCCAGGGCGCTGAAGAGCCGGATCCACAGCCAGCCGATGTCGAACTCCCAGCGCTGCACCGAGAAGCGCGCCGAGCGCGGGAAGGCGTGGTGGTTGTTGTGCAGCTCCTCGCCTCCGAGCAGCAAGGCCCACGGCACGAGGTTGGTCGCCGTAGTGGGCATCTCGAAGCTGCGATAACCGAGCGCGTGGCCGAGGCCGTTGATGACGCCGCCGGCGAAGAACGGCTGCGCCACGAGATGCACGGCGAGCATCACGACCGCCGGCACGCCGAACAGCAGCAGGTGCACCGCGCTGAACACGACGAGCCCGAGGAACGGGTGTGCGCTGTAGAGGTGGCGCTCGATCCAATCCTCGGGCGTTCCCCGGCCGTAGTTCCGCAGCGTCTCCGGATCGCGCGCGGCGTCCTTGTAGAGCTCGTAACCTTCGAACACCACGCGCCGCAATCCAAACACGACCGGGCTGTGCGGATCGCCCTGCTGGTCGGCGAGCGCGTGGTGGCGGCGGTGGACCGCGACCCACTGTCTGGTCACCGCCCCGGAGCTGAACCACAGCCAGAAACGGAACACGTGCCGCAGCGCCCGATGCAGGATCAGGCCGCCGTGCGACTGATCGCGGTGCAGATAGAGCGTCACCCCGAGAAACATCGTCTGGATGGTGAGGAAGGTAACCAGCGCATAGCCCCAGAGGGGCAGCTCGAGGAGGCCATAGGGCGAAAGACTCATTGGCGTGCTCTCCACCGACTGTGGTGCGAGTCTTGGCGGCGAAGGTTACGGCAATTCTGTCAGGTTGGGGTGACTATCTGCGGGTGCGGCCTTCCGTGTCACGCCGGGCGCACCCTCGTCGCGCAGCGCCGACATGGCTCACACCGTCAGGATGATCTTGCCGATGTGGACATCGGACTCCATGAGCCGGTGCGCGCCCGCGGCGTCGCCGAGCGGAAAGCGCGCGTGGATCACGGGCTTCAGGCGCCGCGAGCCGAAGAGCGGCCAGACCTTCTCGCGCAGCGTCGCGGCGAGGCGGCCCTTGTTCTCGACCGGCTGCGCCCGAAGCGTCGAGCCCGTGACCGTCAGGCGTTTCCCGAGCAGCAGGCCGAGATCGATCTGCGCCCGGACGCCGCCCTGGGTGGCGATGACCGCGATCCTGCCCTCCACACTGGCGGCGGCCAGGTCGCGGCCGGGGTAATCGCCGCCCACCATGTCGAGAATGACGTCGGCACCGCGCCCGCCCGTGGCCCGCCGCGTCGCCTCGACGAAGTCCACCTCGCGATAGTTGAAGGCCTCATCCGCCCCGAGCTCCCGGCACGCGGCGCATTTGCGCTCGCTGCCCGCGGTCACGAGTACGCGCGCGCCGAACGCCCGGGCGAGCAGGATCGCGGTGGTGCCAACACCGCTCGCGCCGCCGTGGATCAGGAGCGTCTCGCCCTCGCGCAGTCGCGCCCGCTCGAACACGTTCAGCCACACGGTGAAGAAGGCCTCGGGGAGCGCCGCCGCCTCCTCCAGAGTCAGCGGCTCCGGCGCCGGCAGGCATTGGACCGCCGGCACGGCGACGTACTCGGCGTAGCCCCCGCCGGTCAGCAGCGCGCAGACAGGCGCGCCCACGGCGATCCCGCGCACGGCGGGATCGAGCCGCACCACAACGCCTGCGACCTCGAGCCCCGGAATGTCGCTCGCCCCGGCGGGCGGCGGGTACAGGCCACGGCGCTGCAGCACGTCGGCGCGGTTCACGCCCGCGGCCGCGACACGAATCAACAGCTCGCCTACGGCCGGCTCCGGCACCTTGCGCTGCGCGGCGCGCAGCACCTCGGGCGGCCCGGGCTGAGCGATCTCGACGGCGATCATGTGCTCCGGAACCACGGTGCGCCGAATGGTCCCGTGACGCGGCGCTGCGCGTCAACCCCGCTTGCCTTGGCGCCGCTCAGCCGCCCGGGTGCGGCGGCGTTCCCGGTGCGGACCCCGCGCGCTGACCACAACGCCGCTCGAGCTTCTCGCGCAGCCGCTCGCGCTCCTCGGGCGTGAGGCTCGCCCAGCGCTCACGCCACAGGCGCTCGCGCCAGTGGCCGTGCCAGCCGCCCCGGCCACGCAAGCCCCCGAACAGAATCCGGCTGAGCAGCAACAAGCCGACGGCCTGCCAGTACTCGAGCTGCGCGCCACGGAACAGCGTCGGGATCAGCGAGTTCCACAGGCTCATCACCACGAAGCTCAGGACCGCGATGGAGACCACCGCCAGCGCCACGAACGCGGCACCCTTAACCACCCAACGACCTCGACCTCTCACGACATCCTCCTCGCCTCAGCTACCGATTCGTTGTCGACGACCCACCCATTTCGATCGAGCATTCATTCACTCAGCCGGGAGCCCGGCAGCCACTCGTCCCAGGCGGCTCGCAGCCGCTCCTGCAGATAGAGCACCGCGTAGCGCTTGCGCGAGAGCAGCGTGTTGAGACCCACTCCCGTGCGCGCCGCCAGCTCCTTGAAGCTGACGCCCTCGATCTCGTGCGCTATGAATACCTCGCGCTGCTCCGGCGGCAGCTCCGCAAGCGCCGCCTCGATCTCGGCGAGCAGCAGCTCGCGCATGACCGCGGCCTCCGGTCCGCTGTCCGGGGCCGGAAGCAGATCCTCGAGCACCGGCTCGAGGGAGCCCTCGTCCTGCGCCGCCCGAGGCGCCGCGGCGCTCTCCGCCGCCCCCGGCGCGCGTCGCTCGACTCTCCTGCGACGAAACCGGTCGATGATGCGATTGCGCGCCACCCGTCGGAGCCACGCGCCCGCCTGCTCCACCGGCTGCATCAGCCGGTAGGCCAGCACGAGCTCGTAAAGCGCCTCCTGCAACACGTCCTCCGCCTCGGCGGCATCGGCGATCGACCCGCGAATGAAGGCGAGGAGGCGCCCGCGCTCGCGCCGCACCGTCGAGGCAATCTCGCGGTCCTGGGCGCCGGGGCTCAAGCGAGGAGCGAGCGCAGCATCCATCTGTCTGTAAAGACGCTCGGACGGGGTGGATATTGTCGCGTGCCCCTCACTTCTTCCACTGCGACTGCAGCGCCAGAGTGCCGGAGCGTCCCTCCACCGTTCCCGCTACGATGCCGCAGCGGGGGAGCCGTGCGACATCGAGCTGCGCGGCATAACCCTTGAGATCCGTGAGCCGCACGCCGCGCTCTTGCCAGCCGCGCAGCAGCCGCTCGAACGACGGAAGATACGCGCCGCCCTCGAGCTCGGCGTGCAGCGTGAACACATGATCGCGCGGGAGCGCGCCGGCGGTCACGGCGAGCAGATGGCCGACGGGCTCGACGCCGCGTAGGTCCGCGCGGCCGATGAGCTCATCGAGCGTCGGCAGGGTCGTTGGCAGCTGCGGGACCGTCGCCGCGCTCCGATCGCCCGCCGGCACAAATGGCCCGGTGCCGCGGGTGTCGGAGGCATAACGGAAGCCGAGCTCGCCCTCGAGAGCCGGCACGTGGTGATTGACCTGCCAGCCGGCTGCGCCGTGCACGACGGGCGGGCGGTCGAAGATCTCCGTGAACTGATCGCGGGCGAGCGTGAGCTCGCGCCGGGTCCACGGCTCGCTCGCCCGGCCCACCCCGTCCTGCCAGCGCACGTGATCGAAGCAGTGCACGCCCACCTCGAAGCCGCGGCGCGCGATATCCTGAAGCTGTGCGCTGCACCGGCGGCCGATGTGCGGCCCGGGAAGCAACACGCCGTAGAGCAGCGTCTTCAGACCGTAGTGCCCCACCACCGAAGTGCGCTTGACCTTGCCGAGGAAGCCGCGGCGGAAGACACGCCGGATGGCGCGCCCGGTGTGATCGGGGCCCAGGCTGAAGAGAAAGGTCGCCGGCACGCCGAGCCGCCCGAGCAGATCCGCGAGCCTCGGCGCACTCTCGCGTGTGCCCCGATAAGTGTCGACGTCGATCTTGAGGGCGATCAGTGCCACGGTCGACGGCCCTAAGTCAGCCGAGCGGGACGGGATGCTTCTCGAGCGCGTGCGCGTAGCGGGCGAGGTCGATGGGCCCGCTGCGGCTCGCGGCGCGCAGCAGCCGCAGCATCGCGCCGTCGCCACAGGCGGCGTAGCACTCCCCGTCCGCCCCGAAGAGCCGCGCGCCACGGCCCGGCGCACGCCGCTCGGTGAGGCGCGTGCGATGGATCTCCCAGCGCTCCGCGCCCACGATCCCGAACGCGCCCGGAAACGGTGGCGCCACGGCGCGCACCAGGTTATGGATCTCGAGCGCCGGCCGCGTCCAGTCGATGCGTCCGTCCTCGGGCCGGCGGCGCCCGAAATACTGCCCGGGCTCGACGGGCTGGGGTCTGCGCGGCGCCGTGCCGGCGATGAGGCCCGGGAGCGAGCGCGCCAGCACGATCTCGGCGGCGACCGTGACCTTGGCGAACACCTCGCGGGCATCGTCCTCGAGCAGGATCGGGACCGGCTGCTGATCGACGATGTCGCCC
Source organism: Gammaproteobacteria bacterium 13_2_20CM_66_19 (assembly GCA_001914695.1). Lineage (GTDB taxonomy): Bacteria > Pseudomonadota > Gammaproteobacteria > Steroidobacterales > Steroidobacteraceae > 13-2-20CM-66-19. The sequence continues at coordinate 25,001 of MNCZ01000012.1, forward strand.
GCATCCGCCCTCGCCACCATGTAGTGCAGCGTCGCGCCGGTCTCGCACTCGCCTTTCAGGATGGCCCAGTTGACCGGCGCGCGCCCTCGGTACTTCGGCAGAAGCGAGCCGTGCATGTTGAGGGCGCCACGACGGGCGCAGTCGAGCAGCGCCTCGGGCAGGAGCGAGCGGTAATAAAAGGAGAAGATGAAGTCGGGCTGGAGGCCCTCGACCGTGCGCTCGAGCCCGGCGGCGTCGGGCTCCGCGGGGGCGATCACGTTCAGCCCGCAGTCCGCCGCCGTGGCCGCGACGCTCGCATACCACTGCGTCTCCTGCGCGTCATCGGGGACCGTGACCACGAGCGCAATCTCGACACCGGCGGAGAGCAGGGTCTTGAGACAGCGGACTCCGACGTCGTGGTGGGCAAAGACGACCGCCCGCGTCGGGCTCACTCCGGCGCCCCCTGCACGCGCGCCCCGGCCACGAGCGCGGGTCTGTCGGACACCGCTCGGTCCTCCGCCAGCCGCTCCGCAGCGGGACGCGGCTCCTCGAGCACCGCCGCCACCGTGTAGCGCGGCCGCTGGCGCACCTGCTCGTAGATGCGGCCCACGTATTCCCCGACCACTCCGAGTCCGATGAGCGCGACTCCGATCAGGAAGAAGGCGATGCCGAACAGCGTGAACAGACCCTCGGCCTCAGGGCCGACGATCAGACGGCGGATCGCGAGGTAGGCGACGAGGAGCAGCGAGATCACGGCGATCACGGTGCCCGCCAGCGAGAAGAACTGCAGCGGCGCGGTCGAAAATCCCGTCATCAGGTCGAAGTTGAGGCGGACGAGACGATAGAGCGAGTACTTGGACTGTCCCAGCATGCGCTCCGCGTGCGCCACCTCGATCTCCACCGGATGGCGTGCGAAGGTGTAGGCGAGCGCCGGTACGTAGGTGCTCACCTCGGTGCAATGATTCACGGCGTCGACGACGCTGCGGTGATAGCCGCGCAGCATGCAACCCTGGTCGGTGATGCGGATCGAGGTGGTGCCCTCACGCAGGCGGTTCATCAGTCGCGAGGCCGCCTTGCGCCACAGCACGTCCCGGCGGCTCCTGCGAATGGTGCCGACGTAGTCGGCGCCGGCGTCCATGGCGGCGACGATCCGCGCGATCTCCTCCGGCGGGTTCTGCAGGTCGGCGTCGAGGGTGATCACGTAGGCGCCGCGCGTCTGCGCGAAGGCGGCGAGGATCGCCAGGTGCTGGCCGGCGTTCCTCGCGAGCAGCACCACCCGGGTGACGTCCGGGCGCCGCTCGAACTGGCGGCGCAGCTGCGCCACGGACCCGTCGGTGCTGCCATCATCGACGAACACCACCTCGTAGGAGCGGCCGAGCGCATCGAGCGCCGGGTACAGCCGCTCGAAGAGCAGCGGCAGTCCCTCCTGCTCGTTGTACACCGGGATGACGGCCGAGAGCTGCGGGCTCATGGGACCCGCGCTCCGCGCAGGATGTCGTTCGCCGCGCTCACCACCCGGTCGACGTCCTCGAGCTCCATGGCGGGAAACAGCGGCAGCGTCACGGTCCGCCGTCCGACGGCCTCCGCGTTCGGGAACTGTCCCTCGCGATAGCCGAGGGCGCGATAGGCGCTGAAGAGGTGGATGGCCGGGTAGTGGACCCCAACGCCGATACCGCGCGCCCTCATCGCCTCGATGAACTCGCGCCGCGAGATCGCGAGCCGCTCGGGCGGCGGCAGGAGCGGAGTGAATACGTGCCAGCTGTGGCCGGCATCGCCGCGCTCCGGTAACCGCACCGGCGGCTCCGCGCCCCACAGCTCGAAGTAGCGCGCGGTGAGCTTACGGCGCCGGGCGTTGAATTCCTCGAGCCTTCGGAGCTGCCCCAGACCTACCGCGGCCGCGACATCCGAGAGATTGTATTTGCCCCCGGGGAGCAATGTGTCGAAGTCGTCGGGGCCGCGTTTCACCTGCCCGTGCCAGCGGTGCAGCTCGATCGCTGTCAGCTCCTCGGGCGAGCCGCCCGAGATGGCGCCGCCTTCGACGGTGGTCATGTTCTTGTTCGGATGGAAGCTGAACACGACCAGGTCCCCGAAGCTGCCGATGCGCCGGCCCCGCCAGGAGGAGCCGATGGCGTGGGCCGCGTCCTCGATGACGCGCAGTCCGTGCTTGCCGGCGATCGCATAGAGCCGGTCCATGTCGACCGCAAGGCCCGCGAAGTGCACCGGCAGGATCGCGCGGGTGCGGGGCGTGATCGCCGCCTCGACCTGGGCGAGGTCGAGGTTGCGCGAGTCGAGCCCCACGTCCACGAACACCGGCCGCGCGCCGACGCGCACGATGACGTTCGCGGTAGCCACGAAGGAGAGAGCCGGGGTGATGACCTCGTCGCCCTTGCCGATCCCGCAGGCGAGCAGCGCCATCTCCAGCCCCGCGGTCGCGGAGGTCTGGGTGCGCACCGGCCGTCCCCCGAGGTAGGCGGACAGCTCCGCCTCGAGTTGGGCCACCTTCGGTCCGCTCGCGAGCCAACCCGAACGCAGCACCTCGGCGACGAGGGCGATGGTGTCCTCGTCGATGCTCGGACGGGTGAAGGGCAGTTGCTTCACGGGCTTGCTCGAGTCGTTCATGACCGCGCCACGAGTATCACGCCCAGCACGATGACGGCGATGCCGGCCACACGCTGGCCGTTCGGAATCTCACCCAGGAGCCACCAGGCGAGCCCGACGTTGATGACGTAGCCGAGCGACAGCAACGGATACGCCTGGCTCACCGGCACCCGCGACAGCCCCACCAGCCACACGATCACGCTCAGGCCGTAGGCGCACAGCGCGTACCATAGCGAGGGCACGACCAGCAGGTCGAGCCCCCGCCTCCAGACGCCCGCCTCACCGGCGATCAGCGGACCGCTTACGCGCGTCGCGGCCTTGAGTCCCAGCTGCGCCAGGGCGTTGAGCAGCACGCCGGATGACAGGATGAGGAAATCGCTGACTTTCACGCTCGACTCACGCTTTCAGAGGCGACTCACCGCGACCGTGTAGTCGTCGAAGGCAATCACGCGCCCGGGAAGGCCGCGCCGCCGCCACTCATCCCAGATTCCCGGATCGAAGAATGCCACGGCCTCGCCGCCCGCGCTCCAGCGGGCGACGAATTCCCGCATCGCCACACGATGCTGCGGCTCCTGCTCCAGCCCGAAATGCAGCTCTCCCTCATAGTCGACCAGCTGCAGGGTGCGCGCGAGGTACGGCGATACGGTCTCCCGGTACTGGCCGACACTGTACAGTGGCGTCGCCGCCCTGATGTAGGGACGCGCCGCCCTCACGAGCTCGCGCGCCGAGCGGGCCGGCGGAGTCGCACTGTAGGCGCACATCAGGCATTGCCAGCCGAGAATCGCCGCCAGAGCCGTCGCGACGGACGCGGCGGTGCGCGTGGCGGGCCGCGCCCGCCACGTGATCACCAGCGCCGCAAGGGCCGTCAGCAGCGCCGCCCCCGTCCAGAGCAGTGCCTCATGCGGCACGTAGCTGTTGCGGCGCGCGCTATAGAGAAGGAGTGCCACGGCGACCACGCCTTTCAGGGCCGCGCCGATTCGCGCGGCGTGCCTTGCGAGCGCGTCCGCGGCGCCGCCGCTGGCGCCGGTGACCGCGGCCAGCACCGGCAGCATGGGCAGGATGTAAGGCGCGAGCTTGGATCCGGAGGCGGAGAAGAACGCGAGCGTCACGGCGGCGAAGACCAGCAGGAACTTGAGCGGCTCGAAGGGCGCGGACGCGGAGCCGGGCGCTGCTCCCGCGGCCGCGCCGGACGTGAGCGCGGCGCGGCCCGGCCCTCCGGCAGCTTCGGGCTCCGCCCGCCAGGCGCTCACCGCAGCGCGGGCCAGCGGGACGACCCAGGGCAGCACGCCGACGAGCAGCAGCGGCAGAAAGTACCACCACGGCTCCACGCGCTGGTGCACCGTGGTGAGAAAGCGCGCGAAGTGCTCGTGGACGAAGAAGAATCCGGGGAAGGCGGGGTTGCGCAGCGACACCACCACGAACCACGGGGCGGCTACGCCTGCGAAGAGCGGCAGACCCGCCGCGAGGTGGAGCCGGCGCCAGGTGAGCGAGTCGCGCTCGATGAGCGTGTAGATGACGAGCGCCGCGCCCGCGAGCACGCCGACCACGATTCCCTTGGAGAGCACCGCCAGCGCCGCCGCCGCCCAGGCCGTCAGCATCCAGCGCCGCTCCGCAGGCGATCGCGCAGGTGAGGTCTGCGCCAGGGTGAAGGCGAGCACGGCGGCCGTGAGAAAGAAGCTGAAGGCGCCGTCCAGAAGGTTGATGTGTCCGACGATGAGGAAGAACGGGCTGACCGCGAGCGCGGTGAGGGCGAGCCGCGCGGCTGCACCGCCGTAGAGACGCGCCACCCACGCGAAGGTGAGCGGCAGACATGCGAACGCGAGCCCGACGCTCCACAACCGCGAGCTCCACTCGCTCACGCCGAACACCTCGTACGCGACCGCGGTCGCCCAGTACTGGAGCGGCGGCTTCTCGAAGTACAGGAGACCGTCGAAGCGTGGCGTGACCCAGTCGCCGCTCGCGAGCATCTCGCGCGGAATCTCCGCATACCGGCCCTCGTCCGGGTCGAGGAGCGGCCGCACCGGCACCGTCGCGAACCACGCCAGCGCGAGCAGCACCCAGGCCGCCCAGCCGGGCCGGCCGGTAGCCCCCGCCTCCACCGCGCCGCTCATGCCGCGGGCATGGCGGAGTGCATCAGCGGGGTCCCCGCGAAATCAAGCGTCTTGATCGACGGCAGTCACCTGCCGTTCGTGCAATGCTTGATTTCGTGGGGTGCATTTAGATGCCCGCCATCGCCGCCGCGCGCGTGCCGAAGCCTTCCTGTTTCACGTAGAACTCGATGGTGCGGCGGACGGCCGTATCCATGTCGGTGGTCGGACGCCATCCGAGCTCGCGCTGCGCCGCCTCGATGTTGGGCACGCGCACCTGGATGTCCTGGTAGTACTTGCCGTAGTACTCGCCGGCGGACACATCGACGATCTCGGTGGCACGGGCGTTGTCGCGCAGCACCGGGAACTCCTGTGCGATCCGGATGGTGCGCTCGGCGAGATCGCGGATCGAGATGCAATTGGCCGGGTTGCCGATGTTGAATATGCGCCGGCTGGCGCGCCCGTTCTCGTTCTCGAGAATGGTCAGGAGGCACTCGATGGCGTCGTCGATGTAGGTGAAGGAGCGTTTCTGGCCGCCGCCGTCGACTAGCTTGATCGGGCGACGGTGGAGCACGTTCGAGAGGAACTGGGTGAAGACCCGGGAGCTCCCCTCCTTCGGCTCCTCGACGTTGTCGAGATTCGGCCCGATGAAATTGAACGGCCGGAACAGCGTGTAGTCGAGGTTGTCGCGCACCCCGTAGGCGTAGATCACGCGGTCGAGGAGCTGTTTCGAGGCGGCGTAAATCCAGCGTTGTTTGTTTATCGGCCCGTACACCAGGGGACTCGCCTCCTCGTCCAGCGCCGCATCGGGCGACATGCCGTAGATCTCGGAGGTCGACGGGAACACGAGCCGCTTGCCGTACTTGACGCAATGGCGCACCACGTCGAGATTGGCCTCGAAGTCGAGCTCGAACACCCGCAGCGGATGCGTCACGTACTGGGCCGGGTTTGCGATGGCGACCAGCGGAACGACCGCATCGCACTTTTTTACGTGGTACTCGACCCATTCCTTGTTGATCGTGATGTCGCCCTCGACGAAATGAAAGCGCCCGGTCTGCGGCAGACCCTGGAGCTTGTTGTCGGCGAGGTCGATGCCGTACACCTCCCAGGGGCGGCTGCGCAGGATCGCGTTGGTGAGCGCGCTGCCGATGAACCCGTTCGCCCCGAGGATCATGATTTTTAGTGCCATAGCCTTCCTCACCCGAGCATCGAGCCCCGGGAGCGCCGACTAGCGCCCCGGAGTCGGGCGCGTAATGCTAGCATTTTCCGGCACTTTCGGCCGGCGAGCGCAAGACCCACGCGAGCGAAGCGAGGCGCGTGCTGCGCCGGCGGCGTTTTCTTTCAGGAGAAAGTTTCATGCGCTCGGTCGGCCGCGATGCCCTGTTCAGCCTGGCGGCGCTCCTCGTGAGCGTGATCTTCGTGCAGTCGATCTACGCGACCGTCATCCGCCCGCGCGCGGCCGCGATTCTCGCCGAGCCCGTCGTGCCCCAGGACCAGTTGAAGCCGGGACAGGTCATCACTCACAACCTGCGCTCGCCGTTCGTGATCTTGAAAGACTACGAGCAGGAGGTCGCGCTGATCCTCGCGACCTGGGCGCTGTCGCTGATCGGGTATCAGGCGCTCGCCGTGGCGCGCGACCGGCGGCTGCTCGAGAAGCCCTACGTCGAGATCCCCGAGGGGCGCGTCGTGCTTCCCGATGACGCGCGCGCCTACGGACGGCCGATCGAGAGCCTGCCGCGCGAGGAGCAGGAGATGCTCCTGCCGCGTGCGCTGATGGTGGCGCTGAATCGCTTCGGCGCGACGCGCAGCGTCCAGGACGCCGCCGAGGCGGTGCGCGCCGAGTGCGAGAACGAGCTGGATCGCCTCGACGCGCAGCTCTCCATGGTGCGCTTCACCGCCTGGGCGATTCCCGCCGTCGGGTTCGTCGGCACGGTGCGCGGCATCGGCCGCGCGCTCCAGGAAGCTCAGGGCGCCCTGCGCGGGGACATCTCCGGCGTCACGCTGGGGCTCGGCATTACCTTCAACGCCACGCTCACGGCGCTGGTTTCCTGTATCGTGGTGATGTTCTGTCTGCACCAGCTGCAGCAGGCGCAGGATCGTTTCGTGCTCGATGCGCGGATGTACATCGACCGGCGGCTGATCCGCAACATGCGCGTGAGCTGAAGAACGAGCTCGGCGGCTCAACAGCAGCGGCTGACTCCGCTCCACTTGCGCTGCTCGCTCTCCCGGTAGAACTCGCGGCGGCTCGCCGGCGGCCGGCCGGGATGCTCGCGGGAAAAATGAACGAGGTAGCGCTCGTAAGCGTCGTCGCCGCAGGCGGCCCGCAACCCGCTCCAGACGACCCGGAGCCACCGGATGAAGCGCGCCGAGGCTCCGCGCCATCCGCTCACGGGCTGCTCCCCTCGGGCACGTCCGTGAGGCGCCTGACCTGGTAAGGGGCTTCCGAGGTCTGAGCCACCGGCTCGCCGCGCAGCCGCCGCGCGCAGACGCGCAGCATGTCGAGGATCACGAGCCACAGCAGCGCCGTGAACAGCATCGTGAGCCAGCCGTCGAGACGCTGATTGAAGATGAGCTGGGGCGCGACCGCCGCCCGCTCCGCCGGGAGCGTGCCCGCGGCGAGCCTGCCCGCCAGATCGTTGGCGGCGGCGAAGAAGCCGATCCGGATGTCGGGGCTGGTGATCTTCTGCCAGGCGGCGGTCGTCGTGATCAGGGCGAGCCAGGCGAGCGGGATCAGCGTCACCAGCGCGTAGCGCGCCTTTCCCGACTTGACGAGGATGCCGGTCGCCACCGACAGCGCGATCCCGGCGAGCATCTGATTCGAGATGCCGAACAGCGGCCAGAGGATGTTCACCCCGCCGTTGGGATCGATGACGCCCACGTACAGATAGTAGCCCCAGGCCGCGACCACGAGCGTGCTGGCGATGAGCGCCGACGGGTACCAGGAGGTGCGTCCCAGCGGCTTCCACGCCTGCCCGAGCAGGTCCTGCAGCATGAACCGGCCGACGCGCGTGCCCGCATCGAGTGTCGTCAGGATGAACACCGCTTCGAACATGATCGCGAAGTGGTACCACACGGCCAGGAGTCCCCGTCCGAAGGTGCTCCCGAAGATGCTCGCCATGCCGACCGCGAGCGACGGCGCCCCGCCGGTGCGGGCAAACAGCGTGCGCTCGCCCATCGCCTGCGCGAGGCGATTCATCTGATCGGCCGTGACGGGGAAGCCCCAGCCGCTGATCGTCTGCACGGCCGCCTCGGGCGTCGCGCCGACGACTCCGGCCGCGGTGTTGATGGCGAAGTACACGCCCGGATCGAGCAAGGTGGCGGCGATCATCGCCATGATGGCCACGAAGGACTCGAGCGCCATGCTGCCGTACCCGATCAGGCGCACATCGGCCTCGTTCGAGATGAGCTTGGGAGTCGTGCCGCTCGCGACCAGAGAGTGAAAGCCGGAGATCGCGCCGCAGGCGATGGTGATGAACACGAACGGAAAGAGCTTCCCGCCGAAGAGCGGCCCGCTGCCGTCGATGAACTGCGTGATCGCCGGCATCCTGATCTGCGGATGCGTCAGCACGATGGCGACGGCGAGCAACATCACCGTGCCGAGCTTGAGGAAAGTGGACAGGTAGTCCCGCGGCGCGAGCAGCAGCCACACCGGGAGGATCGCGGCGGTCCAGCCGTAGACGATGACGAATCCGGCGAGCGGCAGGGCGCCATAGTCGAACCAGTCGCGGATCCCTTCCCTGTGATCCACCCACCCGCCGCCGAGCACGGCGAGGAGCACCAGGGCGACGCCGAGGAGCGAGGCCTCGAGCACCCGCCCCGGCCGCAGGAAGCGGAGGTAGATGCCGACCAGGATCGCGACGGGGATGGTCGCGAACACCGTGGAAGTGCCCCACGGGCTGTGTTTCATCGCGTTGACGATGACGAGCCCGAGCACCGCGATCAGGATGATCATGATGGCGAGCGTGCCGGTGAGAGCCGCAAAGCCTCCGAGCGGCCCGAGCTCATCGCGCGCCATCTGGCCGAGGCTGCGCCCGTCGCGCCGGGTGGAAAGCAGCAGGATCGTCATGTCCTGCACGCACCCCCCGAGCACCGCCCCCACCAGGATCCACAGCGTTCCGGGCAGATAACCGAACTGCGCCGCGAGCGTCGGGCCCACGAGCGGTCCGGGTCCGGCGATCGCAGCGAAGTGATGGCCGAAGGCGATCCAGCGATGTGTGGGAACGAAATCCCGACCGTTGCTCAGGCGCTCGGCGGGCGTCGCCCGCGAGCCGTCGACTGAGAGCACGCGGGCCGCGATCCAGGCGGCGTAGAAGCGGTAGCCGAGGAGATAGATGCATACCGCGGCCGTCACGATCCACAGCGCGTTGATCGGCTCGTGACGGTGCAGCGCGAGGCCCCCCAGGGCGAGCGCCGCGGCGAGTGCCAGCCCGATACCGGTGATCTTTGTGCTCATGCCGTAGTCCCCTCTGCCGCCGCCTTCAGCGGCGCAGGCTGCGCAGCGCGCGCGTAGCGCGCGACGATGCGCCGGATGGCGGTATCCATGTCGGTCGTCGGGGCCCAGCCCAGGATCAGTTGTGTCGTAGCACCGCGGCACGCTTACGGACATCCGCTGCAAAGGCGGCGTCCTTCATCGACTCCAGATTGATCTCGACATTTGCCGATGCGCCTTCGATAGCGGCATGGGCCAAGGCCGAAGCCGTCGTGAGATCGGACTTCATGTTGGGATTGGTAATGGGCCTTAGTTTCTCGACAATTTCCGCGATCTCGCGGGCTCTCTCAGCGACCCCCAACGGCACGCTGGTAGCCTGCTTCAGCGCGGCATCGATCATGCTGTGGGGATCGGCCGATTCTTTCGCCTGCTTGTAGGCCTTCATCACAACGTTAAATGACTCGGCGTCGGCATCGATGGCAGCTTTCAACTCTTCCCGCAATGGGCCCAGGCGCGCGATGGCGTCACTGAGCTCACGCTCATATTGAAGGTACGCCTTCTTCCCCCGTGACATAGAAGCCACCATGGTGGCTAATGCCGCGGCCATGGCAGCACTGGCGGCCGAGGCGCTGCCGCCCCCAGGTGTCGCCGTTGGCGCGGCAAGTTGCTCGACAAACGGCTCGACTCCGGCGCGCAACCCGCCGACCGCCGCTTTGCCGCCCATCACCGCACTCAAGCGGTTTTCCAGAATTAATGACGAATCAAGGTTCTCGACCTGCAGGAACCATTCCGCTGCCGCTTCCAAAGCTCTTCTCGGGATCAATCCGACAATTTCGCTGCTTACCGGTGACACGCCGTAGCGCGCCGCTTCGCGCTTCACCATCTCGAACACACGCTGGATGGGCGTCTGCTCAAAATCGGTGAGGTTCATGGAGACCTGGGCCATCCCGCGCACCAGGAATCCCGCGCTCTTTACAAAACGCAACCCTCCGCTCGAAAAGCGAATTGCCTTTGCAATGCTTTTCGCGATCTGGACATCCGGCGTGCCGAGGAAAACGTTGTAAGCGATGAGAAATTTTCTCGCGCCAACTGCTGTGGCCCCAGCCGTCGGATGTACTCTTGGGTCGCCGAAGTCCGGCTTCCTTGCAGGATTTGTCGTGATCTCGGCACGGATGCCTTCGAACTGCCCCCGACGAATAGTTTCCAAGTTCTGCCGCTCAGGAGTTGTTGCAGCGGCCTCGTAGAGATACACCGGAATCTGATAGCGCTTCCAAATCTCGGCGCCCACCTGCCGCGCCATAGCGACACAATCTTCGATGCTCACACCCTCGATGGGAACAAAGGGAACCACGTCCGCCGCGCCCATGCGCGGATGCGCTCCCTGGTGAACGTTCAGATCGATCAGCTCGGCCGCCTTGCCCACGCCGCGAATCGCCGCTTCCTGAATCAGCTCGCGCTCACCCACCAGTGTGATCACGCAGCGGTTATGGTCGGCGTCCATCTCGCAATCGAGCAAGTACACGCCGTCCATCTTCATGGCCGCAACAATAGCGTCCACCTTCGCTTTATCGCGGCCTTCCGAGAAATTCGGTACACATTCGACCAGTGTTGACATAAGAGCAGAAGAATAGCTGGCGAGGTCCGTAACTCGCAAGCCAGCAGCTCAGAACGACAATGCTTGAGCGCTTCCTACGGACGCGCATTCTCGCAGCGTGCATTGCGTTTGCGGCGGCGGCAGCCTAGAAACGGAACCCGAAGCGGATCGGAATGAACTCGGTGGGCTGCGGCGTCTCGATGCGCTCGTAGCGCGCCTCCACGAACCACGACTGGCCGCGGGGGAGCAGGAAGCTCACTCCGGCCCCTGCGTGCCAGGCGAAGCGCGTGTCGTCGGTGCTCGTCACCAGCGTGTTGGCACCGAAGCCGGGTGTGCAGAAGAACGGGTCGCAGTAGAAGCCGTTCTGGGTGAGCTCGATGCGGCGCCAGGCGAGCCCTGCCCCGCCGGTCCCGTAGAAGTGCACCCAGGAATTGAACCGGGCTTCGAGTACGCCGTCGACAAAGCCGCTCACGGTCTGCATCGTGCCGTAGTCGATCGGGGTCCCGGTCGCGGCTTCGTTGAGCGCGAGGAACTGGCTGGTGGCGTCGGAGCGGCTGTAGGTCAGATCGAACCTGAGCGCGAACGGGCCGGGCGCCTCGGGACGGAGGATCACGCCGGCGCCGAAGGTCCAGCCGTTGTCGAAATCGTTGCCGGTCGGCCCTCGCGTGATGCTGGCGCCGCCGTCGATGAACCACTGCACGGGGCGTGCCGTGGCGTAGCGAGCCGGGTATTGATAGGTCTGCGCCAATGCGGGCGCGCTGCAGGCCAGCAGCGCCACCGCCGCGGACACCCCGAGCGAGGCGAGGACGCCAGCGTACGACTTCATAGAGTCTCCGCAAGGAAACCCCTGACTTCAGTCAGGGGAGGAATTGCGCTACAGTCTTGCCCGTCGCGCGTATCCCTATCGACGCATGGCGGCACAGCCGAATATCGGGGGATTGTTGGCGCAAGCCGGCCCGTCGTCGAAGTACGGCATAGGACGTTGACGCGCTCGGCACGATCCAACAACCGGTGTAGCCCGACAAGGAAATAGGTTGGGCCGGGAGCTTCGGCTCTCGTGTAAAAATGGGGGCTGAATCAACCCGCGCGCCGCAGCCTCCTCTGCACGGCTCGGGCGATCTCGTGGACTTCGCCGATCCCTAGCGCGCTGGCAGAGACGAAGAACGCGGCAGCCGCGAGAACGATGACAAGGACGAGGCTCAGGCACTTCGGCCAGAAGCTCTGCACCGCCCAGTCCGCCAGCAGGAAATGCGCGCCCGCCCACGACGCGAGCAGCAGCACGGCGGAGGCGAGCGCCAGCTTCGAGAGCAGCGCCAGCATCGCGCGCGATTCGAGCCTTCCCAGGTGGGAGCGCATGAGCGCGTACAGAATGAGGAAGTTGGTGGTGGCTACGCAGGCGGTGGAGAGCGCGAGTCCCCGATGACCCCAGTTGAACCGCACCGTCAGCGTCCAGTTGAGAGCCAAGTTGAGGCCCACCGCGAGGAAGCTCACCAGCATCGGCGTGCGGCGCCTCTCGAGAGCATAGAAGGCGTTCACGAGAACCTTCAGCGCCGCGTAACCGCACAGGCCGATGGCGTACAAGCGCAGCGCCGCGGCCGACTCGGCCGTCTCGTGGGCGCCGAATCGGCCGTGCTGGTAGAGCACCGAGATGATGGGCTCGGCGAGCACCATGAGACCGATGCTGGACGGAATGGTCATGAGAAAGGTGAGCCGCATACCGCGTGCCAGCTCGCTGCGGAAGGCCTCGGTGTTGCCGGTCGCCGCCATGCGCGCGAGCAGCGGCAGCGCCACGGTGCCGAGCGCCACGCCGAAGATCCCGAGCGGCAGCTGCATCAACCGGAAGGCCACCGTGAGCCAGAAGGTCGGGCCGTCGCCGAGTTGGGAGGCGAACACCGAGTTGACGAGCACGTTCAGCTGCGTGGTGCTCGCGGCGATCACCGACGGGCCCATGAGGCGCAGGATCGAGCGCACACCCGGATCGCGCCAGTGGAAGTCGGGATGAAACGAGTGGCCGGCGCGGCGCAGCGCCGGCAGCTGCACCACGAGCTGCAGCGTGCCGCCGACGAGCGTGCCGATAGCGAGGCCGAGAATCGCCCGCGCTCCGAAGTGGGGATCGAGCCAGTACCCGAGCAGCACGCCGGAGACGATCGACCCCAGGTTGAAGAAGCTCGAGGCCATCGCCGGCATGCCGAACACGTTGCGCGCATTCAACATGCCCATGACCAGCGCCGCGAGCGACACCAGCAGGATGAACGGGTACATGATGCGCGTCAGGGTCACGGTGAGTGCGGCCTTGCCGGGATCGAAGCCGGGGGCGAGCGCCGCGACCAGCCAGGGCGCCGTCGCGATCCCGGTCACGGTGATGGCGCTCAATGAGACTGCGGTGAGCGTCGCCACCTTGTCCGCGAGCCGCCAGGCGGCGGCGGTACCCTGAAGGGCCGCCGTGCGGCTGAACACCGTGACGAAGGCCGTGGACAGCGCGCCCTCCGCGAACAGGTCGCGCAGCAGATTCGGGATGCGGAAGGCGATGGTGAACGCGTCCATGACGCGCCCGCCCCCGAAGAGCGCCGCGAAGATCTGCTCGCGCGCGAGTCCGAGCACGCGGCTGCAGAGCACCGCGAGCCCGACGACCCCGGCGGCCCGGGTGTTCAGCCGCTCGGCGCCCGGCTCCGCCGCGGTCGCGGCCGCCGCGCCCGCCGGGGTGTTGGCTGTTGGCATGCGGTCGCCACGGTACCACCGTTAACGTACGCTGCGCACGCCCCACACAGCTTGCCGCGCTGCGCCGCCAAGTTATATTATTGTGGCCATAATATTACCACGCCGGGCGTGCGGCGGGGCGAGGATCCATGAACTCCGACGTCATCATCACCTGCGCCGTCACCGGCGACGACACCAAGGTCACGAAGAGCCCGCACTGCCCGATCACGCCCGAGCAGATCGCCGCCTCCGCGGTCGAGGCCGCACGCGCCGGAGCGGCCATCGTGCACATCCACGTGCGCGACCCGGAGACCGGCCAGTTCAGCATGGCGACCCGCCACTACCGTGAGGTCGTGAAGCGCATCCGCGAGAGCCGGGTCGACGTGCTGGTCAACCTCACCTGCGGCATGGGCGGCTACATCTGCGTCGGCCGCCAGGGGCTCGCGGACACGCCCGCTCCCGGCACCGACTTCGTGAGCCAGGAGGACCGGATGCGGCACGTGATCGAGCTGTGCGCGGAAGGGTTGTACCGCCCGGAGATCGCGACGCTCGACTGCGGTACCCTCAACTTCGGCGACGGCAACCGCGCCTACGTTTCCACGCCCGATTACTGCCGCCGGGGCGCGACGATTCTCCGCGACCTGGGGGTCAAGGTGGAGCTCGAAATATTCGACACCGGCAACCTCTGGTTCGTGAAGCAGATGATCAAGGAAGGTCTCGTTCCGGCCCCCGCCGTGATCCAGCTGTGCACCGGGATCCCGTATGGCGTGCCCGCGGACCTGGGTCACCTGCTCGCGATGGTGAACTACCTGCCGGAGGATTGCGTGTGGACGTCCTTCGCCGTGAGCCGTATGCAGATGCCGTGGGTGGCGCAGTCGGTGCTGCTCGGCGGCAACGTGCGCGTCGGGCTCGAGGACAACCTGTACCTGAGCCGCGGGGTGTATGCGAGCAACGCGCAGCTGGTCGAGAAGGCGCGCACCATCATCGAGGCGATGGGAGCGCGGGTCCTCACCCCGGCTCAGGCCCGGGAGCGCCTCAAGCTGCACTGACGTGGCGGGGTTACGCATCTACGAGACCGCGATTCTCCCGGAGTGGATCGACTACAACGGTCACCTGCGGGATGCCTATTACACGCTGATCGTGAGCCTCGCGTCCGATGCGCTCATGGACCGGCTGCACCTGGACGCCGCGTACCGGAAGCGCACCTCCTGTACGCTCTACACGGTGGAGATGCACATCCACTATCTCGACGAGGTCAAGGCCACCGACACGGCCCTCGTCGGCGTGCGCATCGTCGGCGCCGATCACAAGCGCATCCACGCCGCCTTCGAGATCCTGCGCGCGGGTCACACGGGCGCGGCCGCCGTGGCGGAGGTGATGCTGCTGCACGTGCGCCAGCAGGGCGAGACGGCCGCGAGCGTGCCCTTCCCGCCCGAAGTGCAGGCCGCGATCGCGCAGCTCGAGGCCGAGACCGCGGGGTTGTCTGCGGCCGGTCCCCCCTCGCGGCGCCTGGAGCTCTCCAGCGCGCCGCGCAGCTCATGAGCGTCCCGGCATTGCGACGCCTGCTGGCGCCGCGCAGTCTCGCCCTGGTCGGCGGCGCCTGGGCGGATGCCGTGCTCGCGGCGAGCGGCGTCATCGGCTACACGGGCGAGGTGTGGCGCGTACATCCGACGCGCCCCTCGAGCGCGAAGGAGCGCTATTTTCGGTCGGTCGAGGAGCTCCCCGCGGCACCCGATGCCGCCTTCATCGCCACCCCGGCGCACGAGGTGCCGGCCATTGCGGCGGCGCTCGCGCGGCGCGGCGCCGGCGGCTTCGTGTGCTTCGCCGCCGGCTTTTCCGAGACCGGCACGCCGGACGGCGAGCGCCTCACGCGCGAGCTGCTCGCGAGCGCCGGGAGGCTGCCGTTTCTCGGTCCCAACTGCTACGGCTTCGTCAACTTCTTCGACGGCGCGGCGCTCTGGCCCGATCAGCTGGTCGGCGGACGCATCGAGCGCGGCGTCGCCCTCATCTGCCAGAGCGGGACGCTCGCGCTCAACCTCCTCTTCAGCGATCGCTCGCTGCCGATAGGCTGCGTGCTCACCGTCGGCAATCAGACGCGCCTCGCCGCCGAAGACCTGATCGAGCTCCTCACAGCCGACGAGCGGGTCAGCGCGCTCGGACTGTATCTGGAAGGTGTGCGCGACGGGGCGCGCTTTGCGGCCGCCGCCGCCCGCGCGCGCGCCGCCGGCAAGCCCATCGCGCTCGTCAAGGCCGGCCGCACCGAGGCCGCAAGGAGCACCGTGCACACGCACACCGGCGCGCTCGCGGGGGCGGATGCGGCCTTCGACGCCTTCTGCGCCCAGGCGGGAATCGCCCGGTGCGAGACGCTCGCGACACTGTGCGAGACGCTCAAGATCTTTCACAGCGGGGGGCCGCTCGCCGGCCGCCGGATTCTCGCCATGGGCGCCTCCGGCGGCGATATGGCCATGACCGCGGACGCCGCGCGCCATCTCGGCCTCGACTTCGCGCCGATTCCGGCGGACGCCGCCGCCCGCCTCACGGAGATTCTCTCGGAACGGGTCCATATCTCGAACCCGTTCGATTTTCATACTCACGTGTGGTTCGATCCTCCGCGGCAGCGGGAAATGTTCGGCGTCGCGCAGCGCGCCGGCTTCGACGTAGTGGCCTTTCTGGTCGACTGCCCGCCTCCCGGCGTGGCCGATGACTCAGCCTACGTGAGCGCGATCGACGCTTTCGCCTCGGCGCTCCCCGGAGCGACGGTGCGCAGGGCCGTGATCGCGTCCCTCCCCGAGTCGCTGTCGCGGGCGACGCGGGAGCGGTGTCTCGCCCGGGGCATCGTGCCGCTGCAGGGCCAGCGCGAGGCGCTCGAAGCGCTCGATCTCGCAGGCGCCGTCGGCGAGAGCTGGGCGCGCGGCGGCGAGGGGGCGAGCCTCGTGAGGCCGCGCGCCAGACCCGCCGCGGCGCGCACGCTCGCGGAGGCCGCGGGCAAGAGCGCGCTCGCGGCCTTCGGTGTCCGGGTGCCGCGCTCGCAGCTCGTGGCGTGGGCCGACGCAGCGGGAGCAGCCGAGGCGCTCGGCTTCCCGGTGGTCATCAAGGCCGCCGGCGGCGCGCTCGAGCACAAAACCGAGCTCGGCGCGGTGGTCCTCAACGTGCGCTCCGCCGCCGAGGCCGCCGCGGCCGCGGACCGGCTCTCCTCGATCTCCGCCACGGTGCTGGTCGAGGAGATGGTGAGCGATGGTGTCGCCGAGATTCTGGTCGGCGTCAGCGTCGATCCGCAGTTCGGGCAGCTGCTCACGCTCGGCGCCGGCGGGGTGCTCACCGAGCTGCTGCGCGACAACGTGAGCCTGCTGCCGCCCTTCAGCCCGGCCTCGATCGCCGCTGCGATCGGGAAGCTGCGGGTCGCCAGGCTCCTCGCCGGCTACCGCGGCCGCCCGCCGGGCGATGTCGCGGCGCTCATCGAGACCGCGCTCGCCTCGACGCGATACGCTGCCGCCAACCTCGAGCGCCTCGTCGAGCTCGACCTGAATCCCGTGATCGTGCGCCCGGCGGGGCGCGGCGCCGTGGCAGTCGACGCCCTGATCCGCCTGGACGAGGAGCCCTGACATGTCCGAGACCACCGCAATCGACGGCATCAGGACCGCAACCCGCGGCACGGTTTTCGAGGTGACGATCGATCGCCCGAAGGCGAACGCCATCGACCTCGCGGCGAGCCGGCGGCTGAATGCGGTGTTCACCGCGTTCCGGGACGATCCGGCGCTGCGCGTCGCGATCGTGACCGGCTCCGGCGACCGCTTCTTCAGTCCCGGCTGGGACCTGAAGGGCGCCGCCGCGGGGGAGGAGTCCGACGAGGACTGGGGCGCTGGCGGGTTCGGCGGCTTGAACCACCCGCGCAATCTCGACAAGCCCCTCATCGCCGCCGTCAACGGCATCGCCTGCGGCGGCGGCTTCGAGATCGTGCTGGGCACCGACATCATCGTGATGGAGGAGCACGCGAAGTTCGCGCTGCCCGAGATCAACGTCGGCGTGCTCGCGGACGCCGGCACCATCAAGCTGCGGCGCCGCATCCCCTATCACGTCGCGGTCGAGTTCCTGATGACGGGCCGCTGGATGGACGCCGCGGAGGCCAGGCACTGGGGCCTCGCCAACCACGTCGTGCCGAAGGGCCAGGCGCTCGCCAAGGCGCGGGAAATCGCCCAGCAGCTTGCCGAGGGACCGCCGCTGCTCTTCCCCGCCATCAAGCAGCTCCTGCGTCACACCGAGATGGTCGCGGAGCACGCGGCCTTCGAGCTGCACGATGCGCTCGGCGCGGTGCAGAAGGTCATCCGCTCGGAGGACCTGAAGGAAGGCGCGCGCGCCTTCTCCGAGAAGCGCAAGCCCGTGTGGAAAGGAAAGTGAGGCGCGAGCGCCGCTGCCGCCGCGGCGTGCTGCACGGCGGTGCAGGCTAGCCGCCGAGCGGCCGCAGCAGCGCCCGCGAGATGATGTGCCGCTGTACCTCGCTCGTGCCCTCCCAGATGCGCTCGATGCGCGCATCGCGCCAGATGCGCTCGAGCGGCAGCTCGCTCATGAGCCCCATGCCGCCGTGGATCTGCAGGGCCTCGTCGGCGACCATTGCCAGCATCTCGGTCGCTTTCAGCTTCGCGATCGCCATGTCCATGTCGGTCGCGAGCTTCTGATCGAGCTTCCAGGCCGCCTCGAGCGTGAGCAGCTCCGCGGCGCGCAGCTCGACCGCCATGTCGGCGAGCTTGAAGGACACGCCCTGGAACTTGCCGATCTGCTGCCCGAACTGCACGCGATCGACCGCCCACTGCCGCGCCGCATCGAGCGCCCGCTCGGCGCGTCCCAGGCAGGTCGCCGCCACCTGCAGGCGTGTCGCCCCGAGCCAGGCGTTGGCGACCTCGAAACCGCGGTGGGGCTCGCCGAGGACCGCCGACTTCGGCACGCGGCAGTCGCTGAACTCGAGAATGCTGTTGGTGTAGCCGCGATGCGAGACGTTGCGGTAGCCGGGCCGCACTTCGAATCCGGGCGTGCCGTTGTCGATCAGAAAGGCCGTGATGAGCCTGCGCTTGCCGCGCGGAGAGTCTTCTTCACCGCTGGCGGCGAACAGGATCACGTAGTCGGCATGATCGGCGTGGCTGATGAAGTGTTTGGTGCCGTTGATGATGAAATCCGCGCCGTGCGCCCTGGCGCTGGTTCTCATGCTGCGCAGGTCCGAGCCCGCCTGCGGCTCCGTCATCGCCAGGCACTCGACGCGCTCGCCGCGCACCGTCGGCAGCAGGTAGCGCTCGCGCTGCTCGCCCTGGCACGCCAGCAGGATGTTGGACGGGCGCGCCACGCAGCCGTAGTGCAGCGCGTAGCTGGTGTAGCCGAGCTCCTTCTCGTACAGCATCCAGGTCACACCATCCAGCCCGGCGCCGCCGACTTCGGCCGGCATGTTGGCGGCATAGAGGCCGGCGGCGATTGCCTTCGCCTTGAGCTCCCGCCGCAGCTCCTCGCGCAGGGTCCCGCTGTCCTCGACCTCGCGCTCGTGCGGAACCAGCTCGCGGCGCACGAAGTCGCGGGTTGTCTTTATGATCAGCTGTTGATCCT
>MNCZ01000039.1 GCA_001914695.1 Gammaproteobacteria bacterium 13_2_20CM_66_19
GCCGGGAAGCCGGCAAAGAAAGGAGGATTGGGCGGAGCTGCGGCGAAGGGCTGAGAGAGATAAGTGTGGTCGTAATAGACCTGCACACTCATGGACGCCCCGCTCGCGGCCGCGTGCGTCCAGCGGCCGAGCACGTTGGCGCCCGAGCGACCCGCCTCGCCGTTGATGCCGTCCCGTTCGGCACCGTTATAGAGATCGCCCTGCAGGGTGAGGCGGTCCGGTGCCGAGGGCTGCGCGTCCAGGCGGAATCCGCCGCGGCCCATGTGCGGCGAATCGGCGGCGTTGGCGCCGGTGCTGGTGACCTCATCGGCGTATTTGGTGTACTGGCCGTAGACACGGAGCTGGATATCGGACGCTGGCGCGGCGCCGAAGCGAACTCCGGCCTGCTCCCGCAGCTGCTTGCCGCCGCCTGCCGAGACATACAAACCCTGCGTGTCCCGGGCGGCGCGGGTAACGATGTTGATGACGCCATTGACCGCGTTGGCACCCCACAGCGTGCCGCCGGGACCGCTGATGACTTCGATGCGGTCGATGTCTTCGAGGAGGTAGTCCTGCACGTCCCAGAGCACACCGCCATAGAGCGGCGTGTACACGGCCCGACCGTCGATCAGCACCAGGAGCTTGTTGGCGAGGTTGGCGTTGAAGCCGCGGGCGCTGATGGCCCAGTCATGCGCGTTGATCTGCGCCACCAGGAGGTTGTCGGCAAGCCGCAGTGCTTCGGGAATGCTGGTGGCGCCCGAGCGGCGGATGTCCTGCGCGGTGATGACCTGGATCGAGGCGGCGGCCTGCAGGAGTCTCTGCGGCTCCTTGGCGACGGACGTCACCTCGACGTTCATCAACTCCTCGACGCTCAAGCGCTTGAGCTCGCCCGCCGCGGCGGCTTGCGCCGTCGTGTCGGCGTGCGCCTGCGCGGCCTGCCCGAGCAGGAGGCACGTCAACAGGCTTGCAACGCCCGGCGCGCCGTGCACGACGGCCGCGGTATCGCTGGCGCTGGCGGGAAAAATTCTCCGTGTCAGGTCCCTGGACATGGATTGCCTCCGGCACGGTCCGCGCATCCCTCAGGTCGGCGCCAGTGTGCGGATCGCGCACGCCCGGTGGTCGCTCGTGCGCCTCGGCCAGAGTCGCAAGGTACGTTCGAAGCGAGTTTCCTGCCGCGGATTACGTCACATGCGAGAGGGGAAGCCGCGGGCGAAGTGTGACCCGCGTCTCAGGCGGTCGAGGGCTCGAAGATCAGCAGCGCGGACGTGGCCGGGGCGTACAGCCGGCCGCCACCCAGTTCCTCAACGAGACTCATATATAAGTATCGGTCGGGCTCACGGCTTCGGGGCGCTCCAGCCAACGCGCTCCAGGCCGCCCGAGGGCACCACGGCGAGGCGCCCGATGAACTGATCGTCCGCGGGACAGGTCGTCCCTGCAGGCACGACTCGTCTTTCGCCGGCGGCATCACTGCTTTTCTGCTGAACCCGAGTCCACAGGCGACCCGACTCCGCGCACACCGAGGCGTAGGTGAAGAGCGCGCGCTGTGCCTCGGGATCGAAGTCGAACGCGCCCGGCAGGGGATAGGCCACCGGGATGGCGGCATAGTCGAGAGAGATCCCCCGCCCGCGGGTCGCGGCCATGGTCTGTTCCAGAGTCGTCCTCGTCATGCGGCTGAGCCCGGCGGACACACTGCGGCGGAAGATCGAAAGCGCGTTCGCCTTGGCCGCACGCGGGAAATCGCGGAGTCGACCGTCGATGATGACGCGCACGACGGTGGGCTGCGCCCCCGCGCCGGCAAATTGCGGCAGGTCCTCGGGGGCAGGCGCGATGAAGAACGGCAGCGTGACGCCACCGTCCACGTGCGTCTCCTCGCGCCAGCCGCTCTCGGTGCGGACCCTGATGATCACGGGTGGAAATATGCCCGGAACGCTGGCCGACGCCAGGAGGACGCTTCGAAACAGTCTCCCGGCATCGTGGCCGCCATACAGCGCTATCGATCCGAGATCCCAGACGACCGGCTCGCCGGTTGCAAAGTCGGTCGTGGCCACGAGCAGCAGCCGACCCCTGGCGGCCTCCGTGGCGACGGCCTCGATCATCCGGTCATCCGCATAGCGATCGATGAGCTTCTTCAGAGGAGTGCCGCTGTACATGCTCGAGCCAAAGACGGCCCCGATCAGGCGCGGCTGTAGCAGGCTGGCGTCGATCTCCTCGGTATAGATCGCGGCCATCTCCGGATCCCATGTCGGGCCGAGAAAGGCGAACGGTGCGATCAGCGCGCCGGCACTGACGCCGGTCACCACCGAGAATTCCGGGCGGCTACCGCTGCGAGTCAGCCCCACCACGGCTCCCGCTCCGAAGGCTCCGCTGGCACCTCCTCCGGAAAGGGCGAGAATGCTCAGGGGCCGGTCAGCGAGCTGCGCCTCGAGTCGCCGCGCGATCAGACTCGAAGGCAGCAGCTCGAATTCGCCATCAGGTCCGAGGGTGCGAACCGGGAACGACAGCCCCTGCGACGGGACGTCGTCCTCGGGCGCCATCGGAAGCTGCGGTCCGAGAGACGCGCACGCGGCGAGCACCGCGAGGGCGCTCCAGACGAGTAACCGGGCAGATTGATGACTGACAGCTGACATCGTCATGTCTCATGAAGGCACGGACGGCGCCGCGCTCGCGATTTCCCCGAAATCCCTGGCTGGCCATCAGCATAAGTTGCCTAGGCAAATGAATACAAGACGACGGCGGGATAAGAAGCGATCCCTCTAAGGAGGGACGTGATGTCAGGAGACCTGCTGTCAGGAGGGACCTCGCGTCAGGGGTGACCTCGCGCGCGGTTCGGGGCGAGCGACTCAGCGATCAGGCAGCGGCTTTGGGAGTGACGTCGACGACCGAGAAGGTGGGTCTCACCGCGGTACGCGCGGGCTGCTGTACCAGGAACTCGGGGATGTAAGGCGGCTCCTCGGGCTTTGTGGCCTCGCCACGCAGCTCGCGCTCCAGTTGCAGGACGCGCGCTCTCGCGCGGTGCAGCTCTTTGAGCTTCAGCGCCTTGCCGATTACTTTTTCGAGTTCGCCATCGATCATGGCAAAGGCTCTCCTTCCTGGTGATGAAGCCTACGGGCGGGGCACCGGGCGCGGAAGTCGTCTCTTTGGATAGCGGCGACCCGCTCAAACGGGGTAGCCCGGTGCGTTTCTCCGTGGGTGTGCGCATACTCACTGCGGGAAGCGGGTGGGGAAATGCACGGGGTTTGCGAGTCGAGGCAATGATCGAGCAGGTTATCGATCAACGGCGGCGCAGTATCGGCAGCTTCGAGGTGGGACGCCTGTTGCCGTCCGGCAGGCGCCGCTTAGTCGGGCCATTCATTTTCTTCGACCACATGGGGCCGGTCGAGCTCCCCAGGGGCCTGCCGCGCGAAGCCGATGTGCGGCCGCATCCGCACATCGGTCTGTGCACCGTCACCTATGTATTCGCGGGCGAGATCGTGCACCGCGATTCCACCGCGGTGGAGCAGCTCATCCGGCCGGGAGAGGTGAACTGGATGACCGCAGGCCGGGGCATCACCCATTCCGAGCGCTTCGAGCGTGCGCGCCGCGAGGGTGGACCGATGCACGCGATCCAGTCATGGGTCGCGCTGCCGGACGGCGAAGAGGAGATCACGCCCGCGTTCGCGCATCACGAGGGCGATGATCTGCCGGCGCATCGCGACGGCGGCGTATGGCTGCGGCTGTTGGCGGGGGAGGCGTTCGGCTTGCGCGCTGCGGTGAAGACGCATTCGCCGCTTTTCTACGCGCACATGGCACTCGCTTCCGGTGCACGGATCGCGCTACCGGGCGAGCACGCGGAGCGTGCCGCCTACATCGTTTCCGGCACGGCGGAAGCGGACGGGCGTGCGGTCTCGGCCACGCAGATGGCAGTGTTCGGCCGCGGTGCGCAGGCGGTACTCGAGGCCACGGCGCCGAGCGTCGTGATGCTGCTCGGCGGCGCGCCCGTCGGTGAGCGCTTCATCGAGTGGAATTTCGTGTCATCGTCCAGGGAGCGCATCGAGCAGGCCAAGGCCGACTGGCGCGCCGGCCGCATGAAGCTGCCGGACCTCGACAATGCGGAGTTCATTCCGTTGCCTCCCGATCCGCCCCCGCGGGCGGAGGCGATGTCGTGACCGCCGAACCCGGATCGATCCCGATACTGTTGACAGCAAGGAGCACACGATGATCGCGCGAATGTGGCGTGGGCCGGTGAGGAAAGCGCAGAAGCAGGCCTACATCGAGTATCTGAAGGAGACGGGTCTGTCCGACTACGCCCGCACGCCCGGGAACCGCGGCGCGTGGCTCCTCTGTCAGGACAAGGGCGCCGAAGTCGAATTCACGACCCTTACCCTGTGGGATTCGATCGAGTCCATCAAGGCCTTCGCGGGAGAGGACTACGAGCGGGCCCGTTACTACCCGCGCGATCGGGAGTTCCTGACGCGCTTCGACCCCAAGGTCGAGCACTTCGAGGTCGTCGAGGTGGCTCCGCGCTAGCGGTCATCGAAGCTAAGCGAGCCATCGAGGACTCCCGTGCTCGACCGAGAATTCGCCCGCCTGCTGGCACGGTACAAGACCTGGGCGGACCGGCTGACTTTTGAAGCCGTCGCGGCCCTGCCGGCGGGCTCAGCGACTGTCGGAGCAGCGGCCCGTGACATACGGTATCAGCGAAGCCTAGGCGGCGGGTGTCAGCTCGCCGAGCAGCGTCGGGATCAGCTCGCTCACCGTAGGATGGATGCGCACGCCGTGCTGCACCACGGTATAGGGGAGCCGGGCGTACATGGCATCGACCAGGGAGTGCACCACTTCGTCGCCCCCCACGCCGAGGATGGCGGCGCCGAGGATCTGCTGGCTGTCGGCATCGACCAGCACCTTCATGAACCCCTGCGTCTCGCCCTTTTCCCGTGCCCGGGAGACCTGGGTCATGGGCATGCGCCCGATCAGGAGCTTCCGACCGGCGCGCCGCGCCTCGGCCTCGCTCATCCCGACACGACCGAGGGGAGGGTCCGTGAACAGGCCGTAGATCGGTATCCGGTCGCTGACCTTGCGGTTTGCCCCGCTCAACAGATTGTCGGCGACGATCTCGTAGTCGTTCCAGGCGGTATGCGTGAACGCGCCGCGGCCGTTGCAGTCACCGAGCGCATACACGCTCTCGACGCTGGTGCGCAGCGTGTCGTCGACCTTGATGTAACCGAGAGCGTCGACTTCGATTCCGGCTTCCCTGAGACCAAGATCGTCGGTATTCGGCACGCGACCGACCGCAAGCAGCACGTGCGTGGCGGTGGCTGACGGCGCGCCATCGACGCAATCGAGGCGCATGAGGATTCCGTCGCCCGTCGGCTCGAGGGCCAGGCACTCCGCGTTGAGACGGATCTCGATGTCTTCGGCCGCGAGAATGTCCCTCAGGGCGTCCGAGACCTCCGGGTCCTCGCGGCCGGTGAGGCGCGGCCCCATCTCGACGATCGTGACCCGGCTCCCGAACCGGCGATACATCTGCCCGAACTCGAGTCCGACATAGCTGCCGCCCACCACGATCAGGTGCTCGGGCAGGAAGTCGATGTCCATCATGCTCTCGTTCGTCAGGTAGGGCACTCGATCCAGACCGGGCATGTTCGGCACGAAGGGCCGACCGCCGACGTTGATGAAGATCCGCTTCCCGTTCAGCGTTTCCGTACCCACCCTGACCGTGTGCGAGTCGAGGAATCTCGCGTGCCCTGTGTAGACGGTGACGTTCTCGAGCGATCGCAGCCACTTCTCCAGGCCCCTGGTCGAGCGCTGCACCAGGGCGTCTTTTCTCGCCTTGACCCGGACGGGGTCTACCTTCACGGGGCCTGAGATATCCACCCCGTATTCGGCGGCTCTCCGTGCCAGTCGCGCGACGTACGCGCTGGCCACCAGGGTCTTGGTCGGCGTACAACCATTGTTCACGCAGGTGCCGCCGAACTTGCCGCGCTCGATGATGGCGACCCGCATCCCCGTCTTGGCGAGACGCTCGGCCAGGGCGGGGCCGGCCTGGCCGGTGCCTATGATGATGGCGTCATACGCGTTCATGGGGCTCGACCTGCATCGCTTGCCCTGCCGGGAGGGTCCAGAGCTTACTGGAACTTCGAGAGGTGGGCGGGTCGCAGTATGATCAGCGGGTCGAATTCAGGTCTGCAACAAGAAGGAGACCGCCATGAGCCCGTCCGAAACCCGAAGTCCACTCGTCACGCCCACGGACCTGTCCTCGACAGCCACCAAGGACATCTCCGCGGCGATGAATGGCCTGCTCGCCGATGTGTTTGCGCTGTACGTCAAGACCAAGAACTTCCACTGGCACCTGAGCGGCCCGCATTTCCGCGACTACCACCTGCTGTTCGACGAGCAGGCCGACCAGATCTTCGCGATGGCCGACCCGATCGCCGAGCGCGTCCGCAAGGTGGGCGGGTCGACGCTGCGCTCGATCGGCCACATCGCCCGGATGCAGCGGGTGATGGACAACGACGCGGAGTATGTAGAGCCCTCCGACATGCTGGCGGAGCTGCGGGAGGACAACAAAGCTCTGGCGGGACGGTTGCGCGAGGCGCACAACGTGTGCGAGGAGCACCGCGACATCGCGACCGCGAGCCTCATCGAGGTCTGGATCGATGAGACGGAGCGGCGCACCTGGTTCCTGTACGAGGCGGGCCGCCGCGGCGATTCAGGGGGGCGCTGAAGCTCGGGGAGCCACGGCTCTTTCAGCGCGGGAGCTCGGGGGCCAGAGATTCCGGCAGTCGTGCCGCCGTCAGTCCGAGCACAGGAGGCAGCAGGAAGCACCACATGCCGAGCTGTGCATAGACCAGCGCTGCCAGGGCGCACCCCAGCGCGAACATCACCACGCTCAGGGTCAGCCGCTTGAGGCGTCCGCGAATCGCAGCCGCGGCCTCTGAAGGCATGCCGTGCACGAGCTCTCCCACATCCAGCATGATCTGCGTGGTCGTCAGAGTCATCACGGTACTCGGCGGCGTGCCGGGAAGATGCAGCCGGTGCGCAGCGTTCTGGGTTGCCATGGCCGCCACCAGCGTCATGCCTGTGACAATGGCAGGAAGTTGATCCGCACTTGCGAATGGACCGAGCCAGATGGCGAGCGCTGCGCCCGCCACCAGCAATGTGAATTGCAAGGTCAGCAGCGTTCTGAGCGCCGAGTGGCCGGCGCGCTTGTGGCGCTGACCCAGTAGCCTCAGGAGAAACACGGTGAGGCAGAACACCGGAAGCGCCAGGACCTTCGCCACAGCGCCGGAGGTACCGAGCACGAGTGACGAGCCCAGCGTCACAAAATTCCCCGTGACGTGCGAGGTAAACAGGCCGTTGAGCGCAAGGAAGCCAGCCGTATCGACGTAACCGGCGTTCGCGCTCAAGACGTCGGGTAGTGAGATCCTCATCGAGCTTCCTCCAGCCGGCGCACGCGCCGTGGCGTCCTTCTAGTCAGAGCCGATCACGCCGAGCAGCGTTGCGACGACCGCCTCGGGAGCATCCTCCTGCACCAAGTGTCCGGCGTTTTGCACGGACCGAAAGACGGCGTTCGGAACGCGCGCGGCGAGCGCACGACCTTGCACGATGGGAATCCACTTGTCGTCCTCACCCCAGAGAATGCACACGGGGCAGCGCATCTCGCCGTAACGACGCTCGACTTCATCGGTATAGCGCTGGTCCATCTGCGCGATCTGCCGGTAGAAGGCCGCCTGGCCCCGCTCGCCGAGCCATGGCCCTAAATAGAGCTCGAGGTCCTCCGGCGCGAGCGGGCGATGGGCGGCGCCCGCGATGTAAGCGCACAGAATCGCCCGGTGGAGATAATCCGGAAGACCGCGGAAAGCCGCCTCGTGCTCGCGCACGTGCCACACAAACGGCGAGCCCCAGGGAGCGATCGCTACCGGATCGATGAGAGTCAGTGACCTGAACTCGCATCGGTTGAGCAGATGAGCCCGAAGCGCGGTGGCGCCTCCGAAATCGTGCGCGACGACGTCCGGCCGCGCGATGCCCCAGTGATCGAGCAACGAGGCGAATACCCGGTTCTGCACGCCGAGCGATACGTCCTGCTGAGACCTCATTTCCGAGCGGCCATAGCCGAGCAGATCGTAGTAAAAGACCTGGCGGTGCCTTGCAACGTGAGGCGCGATGCGTCGCCAGACCAGCGAGGAGAAAGGGGTGCCGTGGACCAGGACCAGCGGCTTCCCCGCGCCCACGACCTCGTACCGGACCTCCTGACCTTCAAAGCTGAATGCCTGAGAGAGGGTCCACGACCCGATGTTTGCGCTTGCCATCGCGTTAACGACCCCACGCCAGCCGGGTACCCATCAGAATGAACAGACCTCCGGTCGCCCGATCGATGCCGCCGCGCGCGCGCGGATTGCGCACGAAGAAGCCGCGGAGCCGCGCGGCTCCCGCGGCGAGGATGAGGCACCAGATCGTGCCGGTCGTTATGAAGGTGGCGCCGAGCGCCAGGAAGGCGAGGGTCTTCGCGGGACTCGCCGGGCTGATGAACTGCGGAAGGAAAGCCAGGAAGAACAGCGCGACTTTGGGATTGAGCACGTTGGTGAGGATCCCCTGACCGAACGCGGTCCACGCCCCGGCGCGTGCCGGTGCCGTGTCGAGCTCGGGTCCTGCTGCCGTCCCGCGCTTCGCGAGCAACAGTCTCCCTCCGAGGAAAACCAGGTAGGCTGCTCCGCATAGCTTCACCGCCGTGAAGGCCGCCGGGGAGCTGGCGAGCAGGATCGAGAGGCCGGCTGCGGCCATCAGGGTGTGGATGATGCAGCCCACGTTGATCCCGAGTGCCGATGCGACGCCGGACCGCAGGCCGCCGGTGAGGCTCCGCCCGATGATGTACATCGTGTCCTGACCCGGCGCGAGGGCGAGGAGGACTCCGGAAGCGATGAACAGCCCATAGTCATGGATACCGAGCATGCTGCCCTCCCGCCGGTGTGCTGCGGAAATTCGCTATAACGCGACCGAGACGGATGTTATCGTACCGCGGCCGTTCCACACCCGGGGAAGCGGGGGAATCGCGTGAGGAGACTGCCAATGCTGAACACCCGCACTGCTGGGATTCTGCTCGCTGCCGTGCAATTGTTTTCGGGACGTTCCGCCCTCGCGGACTCCTACAGCGACACGGTGACTCTGTTCAAGAACTCGGGTGAGAGCGCCTCGTTCTTCAATACCTGCTACGGCTACGCCGTCTTTCCCACGATCGGCAAAGCGGGCCTCGTGGTCGGCGGTGCGCACGGCAAGGGCAGGGTGTACCTACATGGCAAGTACGTGGGTGACGCCTCCGTGACGCAGCTGAGCGTCGGCCTGCAGGCGGGCGGCCAGGCCTATAGTCAAATAGTGTTCCTGGAGGACGAGCGCGCCTTCAAGGACTTTACCAGTGGACATTTCGAGTTCGGCGCCGACGCCAGCGCGGTCGCGATCACCGCTGCCGCGCAAGCGAGCGCGGGCACCGCCGGAGCGAGCGCCGGTGCCAGCGGCGGAAAGAAGGACGCGGTCACGGCCGGCTCGTATCACAACGGACTTGCGGTCTTCACCATAGTGAAGGGCGGCGCGATGTATCAGGCGACCGTCGCAGGGCAGAAGTTCAAGTTCACGCCACAGTCCCAATAGAGCGCGGCTCACTCGAGCGCCCGGTGCGCCAGTGCGATCGCGCCGAGCGGTCCGGCCCGCTCACCCAGGGCGGGCGCGCACAGGTAGTCCTCGTTCAGTGCGCTGCGCGGCACGTGCCCGTAGTCGGCGAGGCTTGCCTGCAATGCGCGCCGGATGCGCGGCAGCAGAGTCGGCTGTCCGAGCACGACACCTCCGCCGACCAGGATCCGCTGGGGCACAACGGTGAGGATCAGGTTGTGGAACAAGCCCGCGAGTGCATGCACAACCTCATTCCAGACCGGATGATCCGCGGCGAGCCCGCTGAAAGGGACACCGGCCCGCGCCTGAATCGCAGGCCCCGAAGCCAGTCCTTCTGCGCAGTCCCCATGAAACGGGCAGTTCCCTGGCCACGTCTCACCCGCAAGACGCGGCACCCGCAGATGGCCTGCTTCGGGATGGCCCAAACCGCGCAGTGGCGCCCCGCGGACGATCACGCCTACGCCGATGCCCGTGCCCACGGTCACGTAGGCCCAGGAGTCGAGGCCCCGAGCGCCGCCCCAGAGTCCTTCGGCGAGCGCCGCGCCATTGACATCGGTGTCGACGGCGACCGGCACCGAGAACGCGCCGGCACGTGGCAGCAGGGCGACGCGCTCCCAGCCGCGTTTTGGCGTCGCCACGATGCAGCCGAAAGAAGAAGAGCCGGGGTCGAGGTCCAGCGGCCCGAAGCTCGCAAGGCCGAGCGCACGAAAACCGTGCTCGGCATGCCATTGCTTCAGTACCGCATCGATGGCCGCGAGGGTCTCGGTGGGCCCACGCGTGGGTACGCGGATCTCTCCACGGATGTCATTGGGGCCGGCGGCGAGCAGACAGACGCACTTCGTGCCTCCCAGCTCCACCCCCGCTACCAGCGGCGCATCGCTCATCGGTATCGATGCACGAGCCAGCGTGGCCTTGATGCGCGACGGATGGCCGTCACCACGGGTACTCGCGGCCGTCGTAGTTGTAGAACCTGCCCGAGTCCTTCGGTCCCAGCCTTTCGATCAGCCGCCGCATGGCGCTCACGCTCTGCTCAGGCGTCAGCGTCGCGCCGCGTCCGCCCATGTCGGTCTTGACCCATCCGGGGTTGATCACGACGCAGGTGATGCGCTGGCGCGCCAGATCGATCGCAGCGCTGCGCATCACCATGTTCACCGCCGCCTTGGACGTCCGGTAAGGAATGTAGCCGCCGGACGTGTTGTCCGCGAGCGATCCCATGCCGCTGGTGATCGTGACTATCGTCCGACGCGAGCTCTGAGCGACCCGCTCGAGAAACGCTTCGGTCATGCGCGCCGGACCCAGGACGTTCACATCGAGCACATGCTCCCAGTCGTCGTAGTCGATCGTCCCGATGGTCTGGTCCGACTTTCCCATGACGCCGGCGCAGTTGATCAGCACGTCGATGGCGCCCTGGTCGCCCTCCACGGCAGCTTGCTGGACGCTGCCTACGTCGGTGACATCTATATCGACGAGGCTGAGTCTGCCCTCCATGTCCGGCATCAGGCGCTGCAGCGCCTGGGCGGAGTCAGGATTTCGGCAGCCGGCGAGAACGCGCCAGCCGTCAACGGCATATTGCCGCGCGAATTCGAGCCCGATTCCGCGGTTCGCTCCGGTGACCAGTACCGTATTCATCGCGGCCGCGCCCCATGGATGTCGCTCCCGAATCAGACTGAGTATACGTCGTCGCCCAGGTGAGGCTCTCGCCACCCTGAGCGAGCTCGAGACCTCCGGTCGTCGTGAACGTCTTCGCAGTTTCCGGGCGCCGGCGCTGATTATAGTAGTGAGCCCGGAGCGAGGTATCGCTCCTGTCGGCGACTTGCGACGATCTTCTGTACAGTACACCCCGGCGGTACATGGCGGGCCTATGAGCGTGGAACCCATCGAAACAATGAGCGAAGCCTGGGCGAAGTGGGAAGGCCGCCTCATTGGCGCGTTCCCTCTGCGCCGTTATCTCGGCAGCTCGGATCACAGCGGGGTCTTTCTCACTGAGATTGAGGGGCGAGAGCCTTCGCAAGTGGCGCTCAAGGTCGTTCCCGCGCTTGCGACCCTCGTCGAGTCCCAACTCTCGAACTGGAACGATGCCGCCAACCTGTCTCATCCTCATCTGGTTCGTCTCCTTGGCACGGGACGATTCCAGCTCGACGGGCCGACGCACCTTTACGTCGTCATGGAGCTTGCCGACCAGAATCTTGCGCAGCTGTTGACGCAGCGTGCCCTGACGGAAGAAGAAGCGCGCGAGATGTTGCGGTCGACGCTCAGCGCGCTCGCGTTTCTGCACGACAGGAATCTGGTGCATCGCCAGTTGAAGCCGGCGAATATGCTGGCCGTTGGTGACCAGCTGAAGCTGGCGAGCGACACCATCTGTCACTTCGGTGACGCCGGGGCCGGCCGCGGCGTGGCTTCCGTGTACGATCCTCCGGAAGCTCGGGACGGAATCCATTCGCCGGCCGGCGACATCTGGGCGCTCGGCGTCAGTCTCTTCGAGGCGCTTACCCGAAGCCGGCCTCCAGGCTTGGACGAGGGCCGGGAAGGCGTCGTGCTGCCGCACGAGTTCTCCCCGACGCTGCGCGAGATCGTCGCGCGGTGTCTCCAGCTCCGGCCGGAAGATCGTCCGAGGGTACCTGAGCTGGACGCGTGGATCCGCGGGAAGTCTCCCGGACCTGCGCCCGTTCGGCCCGCACGGCCCGCCGCGAGGCCACAGCCGAGCACGCCGACGCCGATGCGAGAGCTGAGCGCGCCGCTCCCACAGCCGAGCACGGCGGTGCCACAGCCGAGTCCGCAGCACTCGCCGCCGCCTGCGCCGGCCGCTCCCACGCAGGTACCTCGTGCATCGGCAGTGCCCGGGCCGAAAATACCGCAACCGATCCCCCGAGCTGCTGCGCCGATTTCCGCGGTACCGCAGACCGCAGCACCCAAACGGCCAGCGCCCGAGGCGACCGTGCCGCGGTCGCGGCCCGCCGTTCAGACCGTGCAGTCCGCGCAACGGCCGGCGGTCCAGGCCGTCGTGAGCGAAGGGGCTGCCGCGGAGCGGTTCTGGAGGCGGTTGGTTATTCCAGGGCGATTCAATGTTCTGGAGCGATTGGTTGTTCCGCAGCGATTCGTTGTTCCGTTGGGTATCGCAGCCGTCGCATTACTCGCCCTGAGTTGGGTTGGCCTGCGCGCGCTCAGACCTCATCGAACCCCCACCCCACCCTCGGTCCAGGCCCACCAGGACGCTCCGGCACAGACACGGAGCGAGGCCCCGACTGTGGCTGCCCGCAGCCCGGCGGCTTCGCCTGGTTCCTCCGGCGTCATCACCCGATCCGCGCCGGTCGGCGGCGGCGCCTCGCCCTCGGGCGTCCACGAGGAGATCCCTGACGTGCCGCCACGTGCCCGTCACACCATCCGCGGACATATCAGAGTGTCGGTGCGTGTGATGGTTGACCAGGACGGTACCGTCTTCGCCGCTCTCGTGGATCAGCCGGGTCCCAGCAGGTATTTCCGGCGGCTCGCCATCGAGGCGGCGAAGAAATGGACGTTTCCGCCGGCCGACAGGGTGGACACCCCGCAGCGCCTGGAGTTGGTGCGGTTCGTCTTCTCGCGCCAGGGTACGACGGCGCACGCCATCGCGCTCAAGTAAACCAAGCGCCTCACCGGGTATTCAAAGGCCCGCGCCGAGCTCCACGACCGGGGAGAATCCCCCGAAGATCAGGCGCTTGCCGTCAAACGGCATCGGATTGGTTTGCGGGCTCAGGCGCCTGTCGTTCATCACCTTCGCCATCGCCGCGTCCCGCGTGGCCTTGTCCGGCCATTCGATCCACGAGAAAACCACCACCTCGTCATCCTTCGCCTGCACGGCACGACGAAAGTCAGTGAGCTTGCCGTCCTTCACATCGTCTCCCCAGCACTCGAGGACGCGGGTAGCGCCATGCTCCATGAAAACAGAGTCAGCCCGTTTGGCGTGTTCGATGAACTTCTGCTTGTTCTGCTTGGGTACTGCGATCACAAACCCGTCGATGTAACTCATGTGCGTACTCCCGCTGCGGCGCATCCACACCCGTGGCGGGCAACCCTACCCCTCTTGGGTCACAAAGTCTTCATGGTGCGCGCCGCGGACTCGTCGGAGGCGGGCCCGTGCGACTACACTCGCTGCCCGGAGCCACTACTGTATGCCCACCCTGAGTCCACCCGCGTGAGGGCCTCCTTTTATACGGCAAAGGGGCCAGCCCGGGACGTCCTGCAAGTCGGGGAGTTGCCGACACCCTCTCCGGCGCCCGGCGAGCTGCGGGTGCGTGTCGCGTTCTCGGGCGTCAATCCATCGGACGTCAAGGCGCGGGCGGGCGTGTCGGGTCCGACGATGCCATATCCTCGGGTGATTCCCCACAGCGACGGAGCGGGCGTCATCGACGCCGTCGGCAAGGACATTGGCAGTGGGTGGATCGGCCGGCGCGTGTGGATTTTCAACGGCCAGTGGGACCGGGCCGCCGGCACCGCGGCTGAATACATCGTACTACCGGCGTCCCTGGTCGTCGTGTTGCCGGATTCCGTGTCGTTCGAGCACGGCGCATCGATTGGAATACCGTTGATGACGGCGTACCACGCGATCGCCTGGTGCGGTGATGTCAGGAATCGCACGGTGCTGGTCCCGGGTGCCGCCGGATCGGTGGGCCAGTACGCCGTGCAGCTGGCGAAGCGAAACGGAGCGCGGGTCATCGCCACCGTGAGCAGCGAAGCGAAGGCCGCACGGGCTCGCGCCGCAGGTGCGGACGAGGTCGTGAACTACCGCTCGGAGAAAGTGGGACCGAGGGTGCGCGAATTGACGCAGGGCCACGGCGCCGACTTTGTCATCGAGGTCGATGCCGCGGCCAACGCGCCGGCGTATGGAGAGATCCTTGCGTATGGCGGGAAGGTGGTCGTCTACGGGTCCGGACAGGGCACCATCGGCATGCCCTTCAGGCCTCTCATCTCGAGTTTTGCCACCGTTTATTTCTTTATCGTCTATCGGTTGAAAGCCGATGTGCTGCTCGAGACGACCC
>MNCZ01000116.1 GCA_001914695.1 Gammaproteobacteria bacterium 13_2_20CM_66_19
GACCTTCAACGCCATGCAGAGCAACATCGCGGCGCGCGAGGCCGACATCACCTACCATGCGCACCACGACCCGCTGACGCAGCTACCCAACCGCTTGCTCCTCAAGCGCTCCCTCGAGAGGCTCCTCGGCGGCAGCGCGCGGGAACCGGGAGCGGCGCTGCTGCTGATCGAGCTGCGCAACCTCCGCGCCATCAACGCCTCCCTCGGACACCAGGTCGGCGATGAGGTGCTGCGCGAGGCCGCCCGTCGGCTCAAGCACAACACCGCCGCCCACGACACCGTGGCGCGACTCGGCGAAACTCAGTTCCTGGTGCTCGCGCCCGGCTGCTCCGCGGAGCGCGCGCTGCTCTACGCCGAGCAGCTCCTCGCGGTCGTGCGCAGCGGCTTTCATCTCGCCGGGGTGAGCCTCGATCTGCGCCTGGCGTGCGGGGTGTGCCTGTTTCCCGCCCACGGCGCGAGCGCCGACGAGCTGTTGCAGCGCGTCCAGGTCGCCCTCGAGGATGCGGACGAAGCGCGCGCGCGGGTGGTCATGTACCGCCCCGGGCAGGACGCGGAACACCGCCGTCGGCTGACGCTGATCACCGATCTCGGCGGCGCGATCGAGCAGGACCGCCTGACGCTCGTCTATCAGCCCAAGGTCACCATGGCGACCCGCTGGGTGAAGAGCCTGGAGGCTCTGGTGCGCTGGACGCATCCCGAGCTCGGGCCGGTGTCGCCGGGGGAATTCGTGCCGCTCGCGGAGAGTACCGGCGGCTCGCGGCGCCTCACCAACTGGGTGCTGGCCGCGGCGATCCGGCAGATGGGCGAGTGGCGCCGCATGGGTCTCGAGCTCGACCTGGCGGTGAACCTGTCGGCGCCCGACATTCTCGACTCGGACCTGAGCGATGCGATCCTGGCGCTGCTGCGCCAGCATCGGGTCGAGTCGTCGTCGCTCCTGCTCGAGATCACCGAGAGCGCGGTGATGCGGGATGCGCAGCTCGCGGTGCGCAACATGCAGCTGCTGCGCATCGCCGGAGTGCGCTTCTCGATCGACGACTTCGGCACCGGGCACTCCTCGCTGTCGCAGCTCTCCACGCTGCCGGTGGACGAGCTCAAGATCGATCGCTCCTTCATCTCGGAAGCGGCGAGCGGCTCGGTCACCATCGTCACATCCACCATCGAGCTCGGTCACCGCATGGGACTCAAGGTGGTCGCCGAGGGAGTGGAGGACCCGGCCGCCTGGAATCTGCTGCGCCGGCTCGGCTGCGACTTCGCGCAAGGGTACCTCATCAGTCCGCCGATGCCCGCGGCCGAGGTGCCGGCCTTCATCCAGCAGGCCAACCAGCTGCTGCCGGCCTCGGACTCGACGCTGCTGCAGCTGCGGGCGCTCGAGGAGCTGGCGGGGCGATCCGGCCGCTGATCCTTCCAGGGAGCTCCCGGAGCGGCCGGGACGGCTCCCGGGAGCGGTATTGTGTCAAATGCGCGCCCCGCGCTTGTGCCGGAACCGCCCCCTGCGGTATCGTCCGCGCCGGTTCGTGACCTTTCCCTTTCCTGCCGCTTGCCACCCGCCTCGCTTGCGAGTTGGCTTCCGAGTCTGAAAAGCCGAATCGTTCTCGACCAGGTGGCAGTGCGTGCCCCGACGACTCAACCGATCTTCGGTCAGCACTCCTGCTAGTAATGTTTGTTTCAGGAGTTCGATTGCATGACGAAGATCTATGTGGGCAACCTGCCGTTTTCCGCCACTGACGCCGAGGTGCGCGAGCTGTTCGCGCAGCACGGCACCGTCGAGTCGGTGAGCATCATCACCGATCGCGACACCGGCCGGCCGCGCGGTTTCGGGTTCGTCGAGATGTCGCGCGCCGACGCCTCGCGCGCGATCCAGAATATCAACGGCAAGGAGCTGGGCGGGCGGGCGCTGCGGGTGAATGAGGCCCAGGAGCGCAGCGCGGGCAACCGCGGGGGCGGCGGACCGAAGCGCTGGTAAGCTTCACTTCCGCCAAGGGCCGGTCGTGCGTGCCTCGAGGGCACCGCGACCGGCCCTTTTCATTGGTTCGAGGGAGAGTCACTTCATGGGCAAAGGCGATCGCAGAACCCGCCGCGGCAAGATCTACCGGGGCGCCTTCGGCAAGTTACGCCCGAAGGATCCGGCCAAGCGCAGGAAGAAGGCGGCCCGGGCCGCCAAGCGCTGAGCTGCCGGCGGGATCCGGCGCCGACCCGGGGGCGCGACAGGTCCGCAGGGCTCAGCCTTGGTGATCTAGACGAAGGGCGTTGCCGCCGGGGCCGCCGACGGCCGGCGCTTGCGCTCGAGGCACTCGCGCAGGATCTCGAGCGCCGGGCGGGTGTTCGGCGGCAGCTCGACCGCGCTCGGGTTCAGGGGCGTCGTACGGCTGCCCCAGCGCACCAGGTGCGCGCAGAAACTCAAGCCGCCGCCGAACCCGGGCATCAGGAGCAGCGCCCCCGGGCGCACACGGCGCTCCTCGAGCGCCTCGCAGAGCGCCACCGGCACGGTGGCCGCCGACATGTTGCCGTAGCGCTGGATGTTGACGTACACCCGCTCCATCGGCACCCGTGCGCGCTTCGCGAGCGCTTCGATGATGCGCAGGTTCGCCTGGTGCGGCACCACCAGATCGACGTCCTCGGGACCGAAGTTCATCCGCGCCAGCGTCTCCTCGCACGCGCCGCTCATGCCCTGGACGGCGCGCTTGAAGATTTCCTGGCCCTCGAACTGCCAGCGGGTGATGCCGTAGAGCACGCCGCGATTGGCATAACGACCGCCCATGCCCTCGACGCGCAGCGTCTCGCGCGCTTCGCCGTAGCAGCCGAGCTTCTCCGCCACCAGGCCTTCCTCGCGCTCGCTGGCCTCGAGCACCACCGCCGCCGCTCCATCGCCGAACAGCACCGCGACATCGCGATCGCTCCAGTCCATGAACGGCGAGATCAGCTCGGCGCCGATGACGAGTGCGTTCCGCACCACCCTCGTGCGGATCAGCGCGGTGGCGGCGGACAGCCCGTAGAGGAAGCTGGTGCACGCGGTGTTGATGTCGAACGCCGCCGCGGGCTGCGCGCCGATGCGCACCTGGATGCCCGAAGCCATGTTGGGCACCTGGTCGTCGTGGCTGCAGGTGCCGAACACGATGAGCTCGACGCGGTTGCCGGGAAGGCCGGCCGCGGCCAGCGCACGCGCGGCCGCCACATAGCCGAGCTCCTCGAGCCCGACGTGCGAGATGCGCCGCTCGCGGATTCCGGTGCGGCTGACGATCCACTCGTCGCTGGTGTCGAGAATGCCGGCGAGATCGTGGTTCGTGAGCACCGCCGGCGGCAGGCACTTGCCCCAGCCGGTGATGGCCGCGTGGATCACGGCTTCTGCCCCCTCATGTCAGCCAAGGATAGCAGGCTGCCGCCGGGATCAGCAGTCTGCCGCCCTCCCCCAGGGCAGCCCGCGGCTTCAAGCCGCTGCGCCGCGGTTCGCGCGCTTACCGTCCGGGGGCTGCGCGTTGCGCGGCATCCGGCGCGTAGTCGAACGAGTCGAAATACAGCCGCTCCGGCGGCAGTCCGTGGCGCGGAAAGCTCGCGCGCATCGCCTCGATCATCGCCGGCGGCCCGGCGGCGTACACCTCGAAGCGCTCGAGGTCCGGGTAGTCCGCCAGCACCGCCTCGTGCACCCAGCCGACGCGATGATGCGCGGCCTCGAGCGCCGTCGCTTCCGACAACACCGCGGTGAAGGTGAGCTGCGTATGGCGGCGCACCCACTCGAGCACCAGAGGCTCCTCGTACAGGTCGCGCACGTGGCGCGCGCCCCAGTAGAAGTGGATGTCGCGCCGGATGCCCGTCTCCAGCACGTGCCGGAGCATCGACTTCAGCGGCGCGAAGCCCGTGCCGCCGGCCACCATGAGCGCGCGTCCCGCACCGTCGCGATACGTGAATTGTCCGACCGGTCCCTCGATCCGGAGCAGCGCGCCCGCGCCGAGGGGACCCGAGGCTGCCGCGGCGCCGAGGCTGGGCGCGCGCGCGGAACCGCCCGCGGCGTCGTGCCCGAACAGCCGCTCGGTGAATCCTCCGCCGCTGACGCGCCGCACGTGCAGCTCGAGGAGATCGCTGTCGTGCGGGGGGCTTGCGATCGAGAAGCTGCGCCGGCGGCCCCCATCGAGCAGCACGTCGAGGTACTGGCCCGGATGGAAGCGCAGCCGCTCGACCGCCGGCAGCCGCAGCAGCACCTGCATCACGTCGGGCGCGAGCGGGGTCAGACGCGCGATCCGGCAGGGGAGCGTCTTGATCTCGACGTCCTCGATGCCGGCGATGAGCCGCGCCTCGACCCTGAGGTCCGAGTGCGCACGCGCCTGGCAAAGCAGAATCTCCCCGCCCTGCGCCTGCTCCGCGGTGATGCCGAGCGGCAGCCCGTTGGGGTAGCCGATCTCGCCGGCCAGCAGCCGGGCGCGACACGAGCCGCAGTGGCCGGACTTGCAGCTGTGCGGGAGATTGAGGCCGGCGCCGAGAGCGGCTTCGAGCACCGCCTGTCCCGGAGCGACGCGCAGCGTCCGCCCGTGCGGCTCGATGCGTACCTCGTGCTCGTCCGGGCTCAAACCGCGGAGCCTCTCGTCCGTGCCCGCGTCCGCGCCCGCGTCCGCGTCCGCGGCCGTGGCCTCGCTCGCGGGCGTGCGCTCATGATGTGCTGTCACAGAGCTAGACTAGACTCACGGGCAGGGGAAGGCCAAGGAGCTGGCGTGTTCGTCAATCCGCCGCCCGAAGGGATCGAGCAGCTGCTGCGCTCGGCGCACATCATCGCGGTCGTCGGGCTGTCGGCCAATCGCACCCGCCCGAGCCACGGTGTGGCGCGGGCCATGCAGCGCTTCGGCTACCGGATCATCCCGGTGACGCCGGCCGCGGAGAGCATCCTGGGCGAGCCCGCGGTGCCCTCGCTCGATCAACTGCCCGAAGTATTGGGCGGCGACGAGCGCGTGGACATCGTCGATGTCTTCCGCCGTCCCGAGCATGTGGCGGGGATCGTCTCCGACTGCATACGTCTCGAGCTCCCGGCGTTGTGGCTGCAGGAGGGCGTCATCGACCAGGCCGCCGCCGAGCGCGCGGTTGAGGCCGGGATCTTCACAGTGATGGACCGCTGCATCTTCAAGGCGCGCGCGGCGCTGCGCTAGGGCCAACGCCGCCGGTCATTGCAAAAGAGCGCGGGCCTTGATTCCCGCGCACGTTTCTTTGGAATTCTTTGCGGGGCGCTTGCCGCTTTCCCTCGTACCATGCCGATCACCAGAGAAGGCAGTCATGCACAACCTCTCTCCGGAGCGCTTGAGGAGCGCGGTCGTCCTCGTGGCGGTGTCAGTCGCCGTCTCGGGTTGCACGGATCTTGCCGTGCGACTGGGATTGCGCACCAGGTTGGCCGGCGTCCCCATATCTGCCGTATCCGTCGCACTGGTCACTCGACGCGACCACAGTGCAGTGAGCGCGCTTGGACCCGGGCAATCGGCTCAGCTGGTGATCGTCGCCACGAATCCAGAGGGCCAGAAGTTCGTCACTGTCGGCGCGGGTGGAGGCAAGGTTCTGTTTGACAGCTACGTGATCGACGCGAGCGTCGTCAACGTCAGCAAAAGGGGCAGAGTTTCCCTGCCTGCAGATCCGCTGTTGAGCGAAGGCAGAACGGGGCATCTTCGGATCACACTCGTCGGTCATCCGGGCGTTGCGGCAGAGCTCCATATCCCGGTGCGCTACGACATTGCGTATCAGCTTGACTTCCCCGGGGCTGATGGAGCCCCTGGTATGGATGGCATGGCCGGCTTCGATGGCATGCCTGGGATGGACGCCCTCCCGGCGCCGGTCGATCCCGCCACCGGTTTGCCGGGTACTCGCGGGCCGGGTGCTGCAGGCTCAAACGGCGGCGATGGCGGAGACGGCTCCAACGGCCAGGATGGATGGCCTGCAGCGAATGTCCGCATCTGGATGCGGCTCGCGCGTGCTGAACCGGATTTGCTCCAGGTAAAGGTACTGAGTGGCGTTCGGCAGTCTTTCTTTCTCGTGGATCCTCACGGGGGATCGCTACGCGTGTTGGCCAACGGTGGCCAGGGCGGGCGGGGCGGTTCCGGCGGCAGAGGCGGTCGCGGTGGGCGCGGCGGAGACGGATTTCCAAGGGGCATGGATGGTCAGGATGGACGCCCCGGCTCTGACGGTCGACCCGGCGGAGGTGGTGCGGGCGGAACGATCACCGTTTCGGTTGATCCCGCGGCTCAGCGATATCTGAGCTGTCTGAGTTGGTCGAATCGCAGCGGGGATGGCGCGTCGGGCCCGGCGAAAATAATCGTCGAACCGGTATCCAGTTTGTGGTGAAGGTGCCCCGCGTGCGTTGCCCCGGCAGCCGGCGCCATTCGCGCGCACCACTGCAAGCCATTCGACCGGGCACACCGGTTCGCATCGCCAAGGGCGTTCGCCCCGAGGCGTCCACTCGCCCGGCGTTTCGGCTATGCTTTGCCCGCAATGCGCATCGATTTCACCAAGATGCACGGGGTCGGCAACGATTTCGTCGTCTTCGATGCGCCCGCCGATGAGTCCCTGCTCGCTCCGGGGCTGCTGCGCCGGCTCGGGGAGCGCCGCACCGGCATCGGCTTCGACCAGGCGCTGGTGCTGGAGCGCCCGCGGCGCGAGGGCACCGCCGTCTTCTACCGGATCTTCAACCGTGACGGCGACGAGGTCGAGCAGTGCGGCAACGGCGCGCGCTGCGTGGCGGCGCTCCTCAAGCAGCGCGGGCTCGCTCCCGGCGGCTCGCTCACCCTCGATAGCCCCTCGGGCGTCGTGCAGGCGCGCATCGACGGCGGCCTTGGCGTGTCGGTCGATATGGGGG
Organism: Gammaproteobacteria bacterium 13_2_20CM_66_19; assembly: GCA_001914695.1. Taxonomy (GTDB): domain Bacteria; phylum Pseudomonadota; class Gammaproteobacteria; order Steroidobacterales; family Steroidobacteraceae; genus 13-2-20CM-66-19. The sequence goes on from MNCZ01000116.1 coordinate 6,821, forward strand.
TGCCCGACTTCGATCCGCGGTCGCTCCCCTTCGATGCGCCGCGCGAGGCGGACAGCTATCCGCTCGAGGTCGCCGGTCGGAGTCTCGCGATCGCCGCGGTCTCGATCGGCAATCCGCACGCCGTGCTCACCGTGCCGGACGTCGAGACGGCGCCGGTGGCGACGCTCGGGCCGGCGATCGAGCGCCATCCGCGATTTGCGAAGCGCGTCAACGCCGGCTTTCTCGAGATCGTCTCGCCCGCCGAGGTGCGGCTGCGGGTGTACGAGCGCGGCGCCGGCGAGACTCTCGCCTGCGGCACCGGCGCCTGCGCGGCGGTGGCGGTCGGGCGGCGCCGCCGGCTGCTCGACGGGGAAGTCCTCGTGAGGGTGCGCGGCGGCGAGTTACGCGTAAACTGGGCGGGTCCGGGGGAACACGTGTGGTTGAGTGGTCCCGCAGAAATTTCCTTTGCAGGTCACGTCGAGGTCTAGAACGCCATGACGACACGAGAAGCTCGCGGGCTCGCCGCGGCGGATGAAGAAGAACAGTCGATCGCGAGCTATCTGCAGCGTAATCCCGATTTCTTCGAGCGCCATCAGGCGGTGCTGGCGCGGCTGCGGCTGCCGCACGTGCGCGGCGGCTCGACCATCTCGCTCGTCGAGCGCCAGATCGAGGTGCTGCGCGAAAAGCTCTCCGCCCTCGAGGGCAAGCTCGCCGAGCTGCTGCGCGTCGCGCGCGCGAACGATGCCCTCTCCGAGCGTCTGCACCGCTTTACCCGCCGGCTGCTGCGCGCCATGCCGCGCGATGAGGCCCTCTCGAGGATCGAGGCGGGCCTGCGCGAGGACTTCGAGGCCTTCCAGGCGGTGCTGGTTATGATCGGTGAGCCATCGCAGGCGCCTGCCACGCCGCGCTTCGTGCGCACCGTGCCGGCCAGCGATCCGAACCTCAAGTCCTTCGAGTCGCTGTTCGCGACCGGAAAGCCGCGCTGCGGGCAGGCGCGCGACTCGCAGCGCGAGTTCCTGTTCGGGCCCGAAGGGCCCGAGATGGGGTCGGTGGCGCTGGTGCCGCTCGGGATGAAGGGCTCGATGGGACTGCTGGCGCTCGGCAGTGCCGACCGCGAGCGCTTTCACCCGGCGATGAGCACCGAGTTCCTGGCGCGCCTCGCGGAGCTGATCACCGAGGCATTGAGCGGCAGCTCGCCCTGAAGGTACGCGGACTGTACGGGCCATGACTCCCGCGGCGCTCGAGTGGGTGGCCCGCTTCCGACGCTACATGACGAGCGAGCGCCGACTGTCTGCGCACACCGATCGCAGCTATTCCCGGGATCTCACCGCGCTGGTCAGGTTCTGCGACCGTTCCGGCGTCGCCGACTGGGACAGGCTCGACACCCAGCACGTGCGGCTCTTTGCCGCGCAGTCTCACGCCTCGGGCCTCGCGCCACGCAGCATCCAGCGGCGGCTTTCCGCGGTGCGCAGCTTCTATGAGTTCCTGCTGCGCGAGGGCCGGGACGGCGCCACGCGCGGGGCGGCGCCCGCGTCCGACCGGCGCGGCACGGGTGCGCGCATCCGTGTCAATCCCGCCCACGACGTGCGCGCTCCGAAGGCCGCGCGACGCTTGCCTCAGACGCTCGATCCCGATCAGATGGCGCGCCTCCTCGAGATCCCGCCCGGGGATGCCCTCACGGCCCGCGACCGCGCGATCATGGAGCTCCTGTATTCCTCGGGGCTGCGGCTCGCCGAGCTCGTGGGGCTCGACATCGCGAGCCTCGATCTCCGGGACCGCACCGTGCAGGTGCTCGGCAAGGGCCGCAAGGCGCGCATCGTGCCGGTCGGGCGGGCCGCGGCCCGGGCGCTCAAGGCGTGGCTGCCCGAACGGGCGCGGCTCGCGCGCCAGGGCGAGACGGCGCTGTTCGTGGGCCGCTCGGGCGAGCGGCTGGGAGCGCGCGCCGTGCAGGCGCGCGTCGCCCACTGGGCGCGGCGCCAGGGGCTCGGCATGCACGTGCACCCACACCTGTTCCGGCACTCCTTCGCCTCGCACCTGCTCGAGTCGAGCGGGGAGCTGCGCGGCGTCCAGGAGCTCTTGGGTCACGCCGATATCTCGAGCACCCAGATCTACACCCACCTTGACTTCCAGCACCTCGCCCGCATCTACGACGCTACCCACCCGCGCGCGCGCCGCAAGGGCTGAAGCTTGGGCAATGCACGGGCTGCGCGCCGCGGCGCGCCATGACTGGTAAGGCACATGAGCGAGAATTCACTCTTCAATCCCCACGGCACCACGATCCTCGGCGTACGGCGCAACGGCGTCATAGCGCTCGGCGGCGACGGTCAGGTGACCCTCGGCAACACGGTCATGAAGGGCAACGCGCGCAAGGTGCGCCGGCTCGCGGACGACAAGGTGATCGCCGGCTTCGCCGGCGGCACCGCGGATGCCTTCACGCTGTTCGAGCGCTTCGAGGGCAAGCTCGAGAAATACGGAAACCTCACCCGCGCTGCGATCGAGCTGGCCAAGGACTGGCGCTCGGACCGCTACCTGCGGCGCCTCGAGGCGCTGCTGCTGGTGGGCGATCCGGAGAAGCTGTTCGTGATCTCCGGCAACGGGGACGTGATCGAGCCCGAGTACGACGTGGCCGCGATCGGCTCCGGCGGACAGTTCGCGCTGGCCGCCGCCCGCGCGCTCGTGGAGAATTCCACGCTCGATGCGCGCAGCATCGTCGAGCGCTCGCTCAACATCGCCGCCGACATCTGCATCTACACGAATCGTAATCTGGTCATCGAGGAGTTGAAGCACACGTGAGCGCGGCCGGTCCAAGCATCATGCCGTCCCTGACGCCCCGCCAGATCGTCCAGGAGCTCGACAAGCACATCGTGGGCCAGGCAGCCGCCAAGCGCGCCGTGGCCATCGCGCTGCGCAATCGCTGGCGCCGCATGCAGGTCGGCGAGCCGCTGCGGCAGGAGATCACGCCCAAGAATATCCTCATGATCGGTCCGACCGGGGTCGGCAAGACCGAGATCGCCCGGCGCCTGGCGAAACTCGCGAATGCGCCGTTCGTCAAGGTGGAGGCCACCAAGTTCACCGAGGTGGGCTACGTCGGGCGCGACGTCGATTCGATCGTCAAGGAGCTCGCCGACGTCGCGGTCAAGATCACGCGCGAGCAGGAGATGGTCAAGGTGCGCGAGCGCGCCCAGGAGGCCGCCGAGGAGCGGGTGCTGGACACGCTCCTGCCCAAGCCACGCGTGATGGGCTTCTCCACCGATGAGCCGGCGCAGCCGCGCAACGGCGAGACCCGCGAGAAGCTGCGCAGGATGCTCGAGGCGCACGAGCTCGATGACCGGGAGATCGAGATCGAGCTGCGCGCCCTGCCGATGGGCGTCGAGATCATGGCGCCGCCCGGCATGGAGGAGATGCAGCAGCAGCTGCAGTCGATGTTCCAGAACCTCGGCGGCAACCGCACCCGCACCCGCAAGCTCAAGGTGCGCGAGGCGCTCAAGCTTCTCACCGACGAGGAGGCGGGCAAGCTCATCAACGAGGACGAGCTCAAGGTCCAGGCGCTCGCCAACGCCGAGCAGAACGGCATCGTGTTCATCGACGAGATCGACAAGGTGACCCGCCGTCAGGAAACCATCGGCGCGGACGTCTCCCGCGAGGGCGTGCAGCGCGACCTCCTGCCGCTCGTCGAGGGCTCCACGGTCGCCACCAAGTACGGGCCGGTGAAGACCGATCACGTGCTGTTCATCGCCTCCGGCGCCTTCAGCCTGTCGAAGCCTTCGGACCTGATCCCGGAGCTGCAGGGGCGGCTGCCGATCCGGGTCGAGCTCGACTCGCTCAAGGTGGGCGACTTCGTGCGCATTCTCACCGAGCCCGACGCATCGCTCACGGCGCAATACCGGGCGCTGATGGCGACCGAGGGCGTCGAGGTCGATTTCGCGACCGACGGCGTGCGGCGGATCGCCGAGATCGCCTTTGACGTCAACGAGCGCACCGAGAACATCGGCGCGCGGCGGTTGCACACCGTGATGGAGCGGCTCCTCGAGACCGTCTCCTACGAGGCCGCCGGCGAGAGCGGCAAGCCGGACGGCAACAGCCCGGTGCGCATCGACGCGAAGTACGTCGACGACCACTTGGGGGCGCTGGTCAAGGACGAGGATCTGAGCCGCTACATCCTCTGACCCATCAGAGATCCGAGTTACCTCCGCTTGCCTTGAAGCGCAGATCAAGCCACCGATTGGGTCGAAGTCCCCATTGACCTGCCACCGTGCGCAGGGATACTGCGCGGGTCTGACAAAGGGAGCTTGTTAGAGCATCCGAACCCCCAAGGGAGGAAACATGAGGCGGTTCACTTCTTGTTCGAACCGACGACGGGAAGCTCAGTGCGCACGGGGCGATCGTGGTGTCGGCACTCTGCTAGTCCTCGCATTCGCGTGTATGCTTCCGCTGACGGTCAACGCGGCGGTCGTCGCCAATCCACTCTGCCCGGCTGAAACAGCCTTGTACGACCCGGGCAATGGTCAAGACATCAGCGTCCCGTCCGGCTATGTAGTCAGTGTCTTTGCTGCGGGGCTCAATTTCCCGACCGGCATCGCCTTCCGTGCAACGAACGGAGGCAACTTCGAGGTCTATGTCCTCGAGTCCGGGCACGGTCTGCCGGCTGGAAACAACTGCAATGACGAAGCAGTCTTCCA